>NZ_JBSFHN010000025.1:0-128883 GCF_053597115.1 Streptomyces sp. NPDC001515 | reverse complement strand
CCCCTCACCCGGGGGGGCGCGGCCGGGGGGGGCGGGGGCGGGGGGCCCCCCCCCCGCCGTGGTCAGCGGGTGGCGCCGCCCGAGGTGCCGGGGACCGGCAGGGTGGGCAGGTAGCGCGGGGACCGGCGGCCGTCCAGCCGGTGTTCGACCGCCGCGCCCAGGGAGAGCAGGTCGGCGTCCTGGTGGTGGCCGGCCATCAGGAGCAGCCCGACCGGCAGTTCGCCGACGAAGCCGGCGGGCACGGACAGCGAGGGGTAGCCGGAGACGGCGGCGGGGGTGGACGACGGGATCACGTCGTTGTCGCCCCGGGCGCAGTCGGTGGTCCAGGCGGGCGGGTTCGCCGGGGAGGCGATCGCGTCCAGCCGGTGTTCGGCCATGACCTCGTCGATCGAGCGCCGGGAGAGGTCGGCGAGTTCGGCGCGCATCGCCACGTACGCCGGATCGGTGGTGGGCGGCGCGACGAGCGCCTGCTCGAACAGCTCCTGTCCGGCGAAGCAGGTCTGCTCCCCCGGGTGGGTCCGGTTGAACTCGATCAGCGCGGCCAGATCGCGCGGCCCCTCGCGGGTGGCGAGATAGGCGTCGATGTCCCGGTGGAACTCGCTGAGCAGCGCCGGGAATTCCAGCTCGGCCAGGCGGTCCTGGTAGGGGAGGTCCACCTCCACGACCGTCGCGCCCGAGGCCCGCAGCCGCTGGGCCGTACGCGTCATGAGGGCGTCCACCTCGGCGCCCAGGACCGGGAGCCGCCACAGGCCGATGCGCTTGCCGCGCAGGGCGCCGGGCCGGGCCGCCTCCTCGGCGAGGGCCGGGTTGCCCGCCGCGCGTACGGTGCCGCCGCCGATCACGGACAGGGTGAGCGCGGTGTCGATCACGTTCCGGGCCATGGGTCCGGCCGTGTCCTGTTCGGCGGAGATCGGGACGACCCCCGACTGGCTGACGACGCCGAGGCTCGGCTTGAGCCCGACGACGGCGTTCATTCCGGCGGGACAGACGATGGACCCGTCCGTCTCGGTGCCGATCGCCACCTGGGCCAGTGACGCGGCGAGCGCGGCGGCCGAACCGGCGGACGATCCGCAGGGGTTGCGGTCCAGGACGTACGGGTTGTGGGTCTGGCCGCCCACCGCCGACCAGCCCGAGGTCGGCCGCGCGCCGCGGAAGTTGGCCCACTCGGAGAGATTGGCCTTGCCGAGGATGACCGCGCCTCCGGCCCGCAACTTGGTGACCAGCTCGGCGTCGGACGCCGGGGGCTTGCCCGCCAGTGCCAGCGAGCCCGCCGTCGTCGGCAGGTCGCGGGTGTTCACGTTGTCCTTGAGCAGGACCGGGATGCCGTCCAGCGGACCGCGCGTCCTGCCGAGGCGGTGCCTGATGTCGCTGGCCACCGCCTGTGTCAGGGCCGTCGGACTGGTGCGCAGGACGGCGTTGATCCTCGGGTCCACGGCCTTGATGCGCCGCAGGTACGCGAGGGTCAGCCGGACCGAGGAGAGGGAACCGCGATCCATCCGGGCCTGCAGTTCGGGAATGGTGACCGTGTCGAGATCGATGCCGCCGACCAGCGTGGATTCGGCGGATCGCGCCGAGCCGCCGGGGCGGGACTGGGCGGCAGCCGGGGAACCGGGTGCCGCCGCGACCAACGGGGCCACGACCAGGATCGCGGTCAGGGCCGCCATGCTTCTCGTCTTCATGGCGGACACCCCACTACACGGGGGCCGGGCGGCACAAGAGGTCCCGATCCTTCGTTGCGCCGCGCCACCGGACCGCTCAACTCTCGCTGTTGCACGGGGTGTTCGCGATGCAGGTCGGAGGCGGCGCCCCGATGCCGCAGGGTGCGGAGGGCCGTACTCGCCCCCTTGACGGCCCCCACTCCTTCGCTAAGGTCTAGACCTGCAAGCGTCGGTCTAGACCTTCGCATGTGGGGTTGCCTCACCGGCAACGTCGTACGTTCCCCCGGGCGGACCCGACGTGAACCGAAGGGAAATTGATGTCATGCGCATGAAAAAAATGTGGGCCGTGGCCCTGGGCGCCCTGGTCGCCCCCGCAGTGGCACTGAGCCTCCCGGCGCCCTCGGCGAGCGCCCACGGCTGGGTGGTCTCGCCCGCCAGCCGGCAGGACCAGTGCGCCAACGGCGTGGTCAAGTGCGGCCAGATCAAGTGGGAGCCGGCGAGCGTCGAGGGCCCGAAGGGGCTCCGCACGTGCAACGGCGGGGATGCCCGCTGGGCCGATCTGAACGACGACTCCAAGGGCTGGCGCGTCACCCCGGTCGGTACCACCGAGACCCTGACGTGGACCATCGAGGCACGGCACGCCACCAGCAACTGGCAGTACTTCATCGGTGACACGAAGATCGCCCAGTTCAACGACGGGGGCCGCATCCCGGCCGCCTCGGTCAGCCACCAGCTGAACTTCGGCGGCTTCACCGGCCGGCAGAAGGTGCTCGCCGTCTGGAACATCGCCGACACGGCCAACGCGTTCTACGCCTGCATCGACGTGAACATCGGCGGCGGTGGCGACGGCGGCACGGGTGGCGGTTCCGGCGGAACCGGCGGCGGTGACGGCGGTACGGGCGGTACGGGCGGAACCGGTGGCGGTGACGGCGGAACGGGCGGTTCCACCGGCGGCGGCGAGGAGCCGGGCACCTGCACGGCCGGGGCCTGGTCCGCGGGCACCATCTACAACGGCGGCGAGACCGTCTCCCACAACGGCCACACCTGGCGGGCCAAGTGGTGGGTGACGGGCGAGGAGCCCGGGACGACCGGCGACTGGGGCGTCTGGGAGGACCTCGGCGCCTGCTGATCCCCGGACCACCGAGCACCACCACCCGCATCGAGCACGACCGGCCGGCGCGGCCCTACGAGGAGCCGCGCCGGCCTCCGCGCACACCCCTCGCACCCCCTGCACGCCCCCCGCATCACCTCTCGCACCCTCGCACCACCCGCAAGGGATCTCCTCCACCCCCCTGCAGGGGATCTCCTCCACCCCCCCGCAACGGATCTCCTCCACCCCCGCATCGGATCTCCTCCACCCCACCGGGAGACAGCGTGAGAACGCGAAACCGCCCTCGTCTGCTCGCCTGCGCCACGGCCGCCCTGCTCGGCGCGGCCGGCGCACTGATGACGCCCGCCACCGCCCAGGCGGCCAACCTGCTGACCAACCCCGGCTTCGAGTCGGGCACCCTCGGCGGCTGGACCTGCTCCGGAAACACCGGCTCCGTCGTGAGCACCCCCGTCCACGGCGGCACGCGCGCCCTGGCCGGCGCCGTGAGCGCCTCGGACACCGCACGGTGCGCCCAGACCGTGTCCGTACAGCCCAGCACGCAGTACACCCTCTCGGCCTGGGTGCGCGGCTCCTACACGTACCTCGGGGTCGAGGGAGGAACATCGACCTGGACCGGTTCCGCGCCCGACTGGAAGCAGCTGAAGGTCTCCTTCACGACCGGAGCCTCGCAGCGGAGCGCCGAGGTCTACCTCCACGGCTGGTACGGGCAGGGCACGTACTACGCGGACGACGTCAGCCTCGACGGCCCCGGCGGCACCGACGACACGCAGGCCCCCTCGGCCCCGGGTGCCCCGCACGCCACGGGCACCACCGCCACGAGCGTCTCGCTCGCGTGGAGCGCCGCCACCGACAACGTCGGCGTCACCGGCTACGACGTCTACCGCGACGGCACCCTCGCGACCTCGGTGACGGGCACCACGGCCACCGTCGGAGGGCTCGCGCCCAGCACCGCGTACCGCTTCACCGTCCGGGCGAAGGACCGCGCGGGCAATGTGTCCCCCGACTCCGCGCCCCTCACGGTGACGACCGGCGAAGGCAGCGGCAACGGCGACCGCTTCGTCCAGGCCGCCCCGTACCTCTACCTCGGCTGGGGCAACCCGCCGAGCCCGACCGAGGTCATGCAGGCCACCGGCATCAAGTGGTACACCATGGCCTTCATCCTCGCCCAGAACGGCTGCAACCCCGCCTGGGACAGCCAGCGGCCCCTGACCGGCGGCTCCGACGAGGCCGCCATCAAGGCCATCCGCGCGGCCGGCGGCGACATCGTCCCCTCCATCGGCGGCTGGAGCGGCAACAAGCTCGGCCCCAACTGCTCCACCACCGAGGCGCTCGCCGGCGCGTACCAGAAGGTCATCGACGCCTATGACCTCAAGGCCATCGACATCGACATCGAGAACACCGACGAGTTCGAGAACGCGGCCGTCCAGGACCGCATCCTCGGCGCCCTGAAGACCGTCAAGCAGAACAACCCCGGCCTGCGGACGATCGTCACCATTCCCACCCTCAACACCGGCCCCAACTCCTGGGGCAACCGCCTCATCGAACGCGCCCAGGCCCTCGGCGCCGACATCGACAACTTCACGATCATGCCGTTCAACTTCGGCGGCCAGGCCGACATGTACGGCAACACCGTCAAGGCCACCGAGGGCCTCAAGACCAAGCTGGTCTCCACCTTCGGCTGGACCGACCAGCAGGCCTACAACCACATCGGCATCTCCGGCATGAACGACTCCAGCGACGCCGGTGAGATCACCACCGCGCAGATCTGGACCCAGATCCGCGACTGGGCCAACGCCCACGACCTCGGCCGGCTCGCCTTCTGGGCCGTCAACCGGGACCGCCCGGCGTGGCAGTTCACCTCCATCACCGCAGGGTTCACCGGGTGACCCACCCCGGCGTACGCCCTCCCTCCGGGGGCGTACGCCGGGTCATTCCTCGACGAAGTACGACCAGAAGTCCACGGTGACCCGCCCCCCGAGGTCACTCGCCCGCCCGCCGAACTCGTGGTGCACGTAGTCGGTGAGGTCGTTCCCGTACACGATGATGTCCGTCTGGACCACCGACAGCACGGGATGCCCGTACGCCCCCGCCACCCCCGGCAGATACCGGTGCCCGTACACCGGCACCAACTGCGGCACACCCCCCAGCTCCCCCCGGGCGACCCGTACCGCCTCGTCCGTGTCACCGGGCCGCGGCGCCCACCCCGGATACCAGAACCCGTTGTACTCCACGTCGAACAGCACCCCCTCCACCGGCCGCGCCAGCCAAGCCCTCAACTCCTCCGGGTCACCGTCCCTCCAGTCCGGCCAGCGCGCGGACCCCCGGGGCAGCCCGGCCGCGAGAAACCCCCGGTGATCTTCCGCGAAAACGAACCCGAACCTCCGCTCCACGGCGTCGATCTCCCCCTCACCGAGCCCGGGCCCGATCTCGGTCCGGAGCATCCGCTGGAGTGCGCGGGCGGTGTCGGGGGTGAGGGGGGTGTCCATACGGGCAGCGTAGTGAGGGTGCGGCGTCGTGCCTGCTGCCGTTTCACCCGGGCGGTGACTCCAGCCGGCCCGCCGTTCGGGGTGCGGGTGAAACGGGATGTCCTTTCCGCAGCGCCTGGGTAGCGTCCCCCGGGTGCATCCTCACCTCATCAACGATGTGCCCGACGGCCTGACCCGACGAGCGCGGCGCTTCGTCGCCGTGCATGGCGTCAAGGTCGACGTACGCCCCGTCGAGGGGCACCGGCAATGGTGGCTTGAGCGGGACGTTCCGGCAGCGGTAATCGATCGCATGGCGGCCTACCAGGAGCGATGGGGCGGTCTGCACCTGCCTCCCGCACCGCAGTACGACGGCGGTCCCAAGTGCCTCGACCCGGACTCGCCCGAAGAGGATTCCGCGGGGTGGTGGTTCGAAGCGGGAACGCAGCGGACGGCAGTTCCCTACGCATTCATGATCGGTCCGTCGGGTGAGTTCGGTATCCAGGGAGACGAATGGGCTCCCCTCCACGCGACTGTCGAGGGCTGGGTGGAGTCGGTCGCCCTGGCTCACCACGCACCCCTGTGGGCAAAACAGGTCACCACGTTCGCCGGTGACGACACCGAGAGTGTCGACCTGAACGGCTTTGCCCCGGTGCGCGAGGTGAAGGGCCTGTCCGACACCTGGTGGAGAGGGCCGGACTCCCTGGTGGCGCTCTACGGCGGGGAGGCCACGGCGCTCAACTTCCCGCGGGGGCGCGTCGCGGTGGTCTACTCCGGACTCGACGCGTGGGGACTGCGAGGCGATGCGGACGACGTCGACTGACCTTGCCGTCCGACGGGGTTCGCCGGTCCCCGTCAACGGCCCCGAATAGCGGACCGCACCCGGGCCGCCGGCAACGCCGTGGTCGGCGCACCGCGGCCCGGGTGCGGGCAGCTGAGCGGAGTGACCTGCGAAAGTGCGGGTCAGGCCGTCCAGAGGGAGATCAAGCCTTCTTGGTCTCCTAGTAATGGGCCAGGTCGGTGACTTGCGGGGATGTTTCCTGCGGGGCGCTGACCTGGCCTTTTGGTGATTGGTGGCGATGGGGCGCGACGGTCTTGATCGGGTGTCCTGCGGACTGTGTGCGGACTGCCCAGGGGCCAGCAGGATCGAAGCCGTTCCATGGAGCCGGCCCGCTTACGTCATCAGCTTGGCGGTTCCACCGAATCAACAACCTCGGCAACGCGGTGCACCCGCCACCCTTCTTCGCAACGCCACGTGTACACGTTCTCGAACGAGAAGAAGCTGCCCAGCCAGATGGTGTGAATGTGGTCCGGCACCGTCGGTGCGTCGCTCGGAAGCCAGCCCCGTTTCAACGCGAACCCAACACTCGTGTGTGACATGTCAGACCAGATGAAGAGGTGCTGCCGCTTGCCTGAGCCCTTCTCGGCCAACTTCTTTACTTTGTTGGCGCCCGTAGTCGTGTCCAGGAAGTCGTTGACGTAAGGGGAGACTGCATCGGCTGTCGCTCGGGCAATACCAGTGGGCACGAAACTGGAGGGGAAGATGCGTCCTGCTAGGTCGGGTGAGTCCCCGATCTGGTGCACGACGTTGAGGCCGAGTTCGTGAGCGGTGGCCGCATCGCGCAGGTTATCGGTCGAGGGAAACTGGTTCCCCGCCTGGAAGAGATCGGCCGGGTCCGAGCTGACCTTGGTTATGGCTCGCTTTTCGAGATCAACGAGGAAGGCGATGACACGGTTCGACACCCCTTGCCGATGGTGGCGCCGTGCTGGAACTGGACAGCCCATCCGCAGTGCAGCCCCTCATGGACACGCCCGTCGTAGACCCGGTTGATCTGCTGCCACATCGCGTTGGTGTCTCGATCCCGCTTGGACGAGACCTCCAAGACATCCGTTACTTCGGAGTCCAGCTGGGGTCCCAGCCCGAAGTCGACGAGCCCCGGCGCGCTCTGGTCATCGAAGCGGATCCTCACGGGGCCCATGGCTGCGTTCACGATGGCCTCGGCGATCAGCTCGTCGTAGGTGGGCTGGATGAGCTTTTTCGGCATGACGTGGAGGGTAGCGACGCGGATCACCACCCGGCAGTGAATTGACAGCGAGAACGAGACGACGCGTTAGTCCGCGACGGCCAGGAGCTGCACCAGGCCAACCCAGTTCTCCTTGTCGGCCTCGGTGCGGACGGCGCGGGCCCTCCAGCGGCCAGGGGGCAGCGAGACTCCTGCCTGTGCAGGAAGTCCACCACCCGGATACTCCACGTTCAGCTCAGCACCTGCTTCGGCGGAGTCCATGAGCACAGCGGGACCGTCCGTGATCCACATCCCGCAGTTCTCCCACTGGGTGGCGGGATCTGCGAGGACAGCCTTCGGCCGCGGCCTTGAGCCCGGTTTCAGAGTCGGCGGCGAGCCAGCGGAGGAAGACGTGATGCTCAGGCATGTAACAGGTCGTGGCGGGCTCGTCCCCCAGGACCAGCGCCTGCACCCCGTCTCCGCCGACGGCGATCGCGCCGGCCAGATCGTCCACCGCGCAGGCTCTGTCGTAGTCGTCCGGATCGACCCCGTCCCCCACGACCATCCCGCTCTCCGTGCACCCGCGCCACGCGTCCAGCGCGGAGACGGGAATCACGATCAGGGGACCGCCCATCGACTCCACCCAGTCAAAGGGGGCGTGTGACGTCTCGGTTGTGATGGACGAGGGGGATTTCATAGCGGCAGTGTGCACTCAGGCACTGACAACGCCTCTCTGCGGGCACGTGCCGACCAGTTTTGGGCGGCTCAGGCCCGACCCAGTACGTGACAGCCGATGCGTGATCCAGCGGGCCAGCGCTAGTGACCTGAGGCGGAGATTCTTAGGCAGTTCGTCCGACTTCCGGAACTGCGGCCAGCCATGCCGAGGTGAGCCGAACTCCGGCCGGAAGCGGACCGGGCATCGATCGATCGAGGCGGAGAACTACCGGGGATCTTCCGATTCAAGACTGGCGGGATGCGTCGCGATACCTGCGCAGCCGGGGGCCTCGTACGGCGGGCAGCCCGACCAGGGTGTACTCGAAGGCGCGGTGGTGGGGCGCCAGCGGGTACCACGGGTGCGGCGGCAGGGGGTAGTCGTCGCGCAGCACGCCCTCCGGCAGAACCCCTGTCGCGGGCATCGGCGAGGTCTCGCCCGGGTGGGCGAGGTACGCCCAGACTCCGTTGTCCAGCGGTACCACAGCCTCCTCGTCGCCGAGCGGGCGCCAAGGCGCGCCCGTAAGGGGGTGGCGGGGGACGAGGAGGACGTCGGGGCGGGGCCGGGGTGTGCGGATCCCTGGGCCGGCCAGCCCCACGGACCGGGCTCCAGGCCCGGTGGGTAGGTACCGGTTGACGGCGTGGCCGAGCAGCTCGGCGACAGGGCCGGAGGGGAGGGCCACCGGGTGCCCCTCGGTGGTCACCACAAGGTGGGCCAGCGCGACTCCGACCGCCGCCTCCCAGCGGCGACTCCACGACCCGTCGGGTTCGACGGGTGGGACGCGGTGCTCGACACGCTCCAGATCGTCCCAACTGGGCGGTGGACCGGCCAGGTGTCCCGAGGGGCGGGGTACGACTGCGTTGGGCTCCAGCCACACCGCCTGCCATGATCCGCAGTCGTCCATGCGGGTCGCCACGGCCCGGCCGCACCCCTCGCACGCCAGGTTGGGACCGTCCCGGCCGTCCAGACCCTGGCAGTAGCCCTCGCACTTCTCGGGGATCAGGGCCATGGACCGGGAGTCGCCGGGGGCGATGACGATCCTGTTCCGCGCGCCGAAGGAAACCGAATGCACAGGGGCGTAGACACCCTGTCGTGCGGCCGCGTCTTCTCCGACCTCCTCCCACGACCTCCAGGGTGGTCCAGTGGGCCGGGGGTCGACGGCGTACGTGGCGGGCTCCATCAGCGGCGGATGGAGTTCCTCCCACCCTCCGTGGTGGGTGTGGACGGGGAGGGCGACCTGGGACACCGGTGCCGTCAGCTCCGTGCCGCACTCGGCACACGCGAACACGTCCAAACAGTTTCCCCCTCGCCCCAGTTCCCAGCCGGATTGTGACTCGCCTGCAGTGAAGGATCCACCGGTTTCGGAACGACCCCAGTGACCTGAGTCGGATGTTCCTCGGTAGTCCTCGACCACTATCGGTCGGTGGTCGGGTCTGCTTCCGACCGAGGTTTGGCTTGTCGTGGCATCACTTGCCACAGTGCAGGGAAGCGGGCGAACTGCCCAAGAAAGAATCTCCGACTCACGTCACTAGCTGCCCGCTCCGTCAGCAGCGCACAACCGCACCCGGTGACGCTGAAGGTCGACCTCGGCGACCTTCACTGTAATCAGCTCGCCTTCGCGGACGAGTTGGTCAGGGGTCTCAACCGGCTCGTCGGTCAGCTCTGAGATGTGAAGGAGCCCTTCGACCCCCGGAGCAAGCTGCACAAACACGCCGAAGGGAATGATCTTGGTGATCCGTCCTGTGACGACGCGGCCGACCTGGTCCGCGAAACGGATGAATGGATCTTCCTGCAAGGCTTTCAGCGAGACGGTGACTTGTCCGGATCGCGTCTCGGCGACGATCACCTCCGCCGTGATCCGCTGGCCGGCTTGGGCGCCTTCGGAGGGGTGGTCGATCCGAGACCACGTCAGGTCTGGCACTCGGATGAATTCGGTGCACAAGCCATCAGGCTCGCCGTCGAGGTGGACGAAGACCCCGTAGTTGTGCACTTCCGCGACGGTCCCGGTGACAACCTGTCCGCGTTCCATGGAGAGGAGAAAGGATCGCAAGGATGGGATCTCGCATGCCCTGGTGGAGAGATGAAGCTGACCTTCACCCCCAACGTCCGATCTCCTCGGCGTTGATCTTTTGGCCGATCTTGAAGAGCTCGGATGGGTGCTCCAGCCGACGCATCGAAGCCTCGTGCCGGGGGATCCGACCGATCTCGGCGTTCTCTCCTTCGCCATCCACAAGCTTCACCAGGACATCCGCTCCGTCGAACCCGATGACTTCCACCGTTCTCACGGGGCCCGGCTGGAGCTGGTTGATCAAGGCTTGCAGGCGAGGGTCAGGAGTTGGATCGGGCATGGAAGTGAGCCTGGCTCCAGCCGTTCAGGGAGACCTCCGGGCCTCCCGTGAGGTATCGGTGGAGGGCGCTTGAGGTGGTGTCCACGAAGTTCTCGGGGATGGCGTCGGCGTCGACCCAGCGGACCTGGGAGTGCTTGCAGGGTTCGCGGTTCTCGGGTTCGCCGGTCCATTCGTGGGCTGCGAAGACGACGGTGAGGAAGCCGTTGGGGGCCTCGACACCCCAAGCGCCGTGGATGATGTGGGCGACCTTGAGGGACTCCGGCTTCACCGTGAGGCCGGTCTCCTCGTGGAGTTCGCGGACCGCGGTTTCGGTGATGGGCTCGCCCGGCTCGCACTTGCCGACGGGCAGGTCCCACATCCCCTGGGCGAACTTCGCGTTCTCGCTGCGCTGGAGGAGGACGACGCGGTTGGTGGCCTTGTCGTGGACGATGACGGCCGCGACCAGCAGGGTCATCGATTCGAGCGCCGGCTTGAGGGCCTTGGGCCGGGCGTCGGTCTGCTGGGTCACGGTGTTCCCTTCGTCGGGCGGGTTGTGGGGCATGTTAGGCGAGCGCCTCGCGGGCGCGGCGGGCGAGATCTGCGGCGCCGGGGACGCGGCGGCGCTGGTAGACCGCGAGCGTGGAGCGGATCGAGGTGATCGCCTTGCGGGTGCGGTCGGAGGTCATGCCCTCCATGAGGACCAGGGCCTGGGTCCAAGCGGCGACAGCTTCGTCGGCGCGGGTCTGGGCGGCGAGGCTGTCACCGAGGTCGGCGTGGGTGAGGGCGTGGACGCGCTTGTACTTCTCGGGGTCCCAACGGGTGAGCGCGTCGCGGTGCTGCTGTTCGGTGCCGATGTGGTCGGCGAGGTCGGTCAGGGTGCGGGCGGTGTGGCTGGCCACGGTGCCGGCGGCGGGGCCGCTGACGCGGGAGAAGCTGGGCTGAGGTCCGTCCTCGCGCAGGAGGGCGTCTTCGGCGGCGAGGAGAGCTCGGGCGGCCAACGGGTTTTCGCCAACGGCTGCGTAGGCGCGGGCGTGCGTGATGTGGAGGAGGGCTTCGGTCTGGCCGTCCACGTGGCCGAGGCCGCGGGCGAGCGCGCCTTTGGCGAGGTCCACGCAGTGGTGGGGTTGCTTGAGGCTGAGGGATTGATGGGCGAGGGCGCGCATCATCCAGGCGGCATGGCCGTGGGGGTCGGCTTCGCAGGCGAGCTGGTAGCCGACCTGGTAATAGCGCTGGGCAGCGCCTTCGTGGCCGAGGTCGTGGTGCTTCCACCCTGCGAGGTAGGCGAGTTCGGCGACAGCACCGAAGGCGACCTGGCGTAAGGCTTCCGAGGAGAACCGTCCGCGCAGCATAGGGGCTGCCGTGTCGGCGAGGTACGCGGTGACTGTGGTCAGGCCGTGCCCGCCGCCGAGCCGTTCGTCGGCGGCGCTGAAGGCTGCCGTGATCTGTCGTACGACGTCGATGTCGTCGCTGCCGACGAGGGAGCGGGCGGTGCGGGCGCGGAGCATCCGCGAGGTGGCTTCGTGGTCGTGCAGGAGCGGCATGGCCACGCCGGCCGTGGTGAAGGCGGCGATGGCGAGGAAGCGGCGGCGCTCGACGTCCGCGCGGCGACTCCGTGTCGGGTGAGTGCAGGCCGAGATCCGTCCGGGTGACTACGCGGCCCATCCGCCGGGAGAGAGCTTCGGCGAGGTACTGGCCTGCCTGGCCGGTCGGCGTGCGGGCACCGCGCACCCAGTGGGAGATGGCCGACTTGTTCGTCTGGAGCAGTTCGCCGTTCTCGGCGGCGATGCGGCGTACGTCCTTGGCGAGTGCCTCGTACGTGCACCCGGCGGCGTTGATCGTCTCGCGCAGGCGGGAGTTGGCGCTGGTCGGTGCCGGCACGATCGCCTCCGCTCCGGATCCGTAAACCGTGTATACCGCTTGGCCTCGCTCACACCGTACCCACTCTGCGTAGCGGACGGTTCACTTATCGACAGCCGCCCCACTCACGGCATCGCGGGCCGGGCGGCCCTCAAGTTCCGTACGCCCCAACGGGCTCGGGCATTCCTGTGCCCCGGCCCGGACGATCAGAGACGGAGACACGGTGACCACCATCGACACCGCGACCATCACGGTCGAGCTGCCCGACGCCTTCGACCCGCGCTGGAACCGCCTGCCCGGCATCCAGATGGTCGGCCGGCGCATCACCATCGACCCGGCCGAGTACTTCTTCCGCTTCGAGTCCAGCACCTGGCTCGTCGCCGACTGGGACTTGGTGAAGGCCCAGCTCCTCGACGTGGACGAGACCACCGAGAGCGCGGTCGAGCAGCTCGCGCTCGACTTCATCAAGAACCACGGCGAGTCCACGTCCGACGCGGCCCGCGTCCTGGCCACCGCGTACAAGGTGTACTCCTACCTCTTCCGCGAGGAGCACCTGGCCGGCCTCGACCTGCCGCAGATCACCGCCGACCACCTGCGGATGCTCCGTGAGGCGGCCACGTTCATGGCGCTCAACAAGGTCGAGCTGGACGGGCACATCTCCAATGTCGGCCCGTGCTGGTTCTTCCCCGCCGCCACCTCCGTCGTCTTCGACCTGGACGATGAGACGGGCGGGATGCTCGACGAGGTCTACCACGGCGGCTGGTTCAACGAGCACCGCCGGATCGAGTCCATCAAGGCCCACGCCGCGCTCGGCGGCCGGCTCGTGCACGGGTGCCAGTCCGTGCCGGACCAGTCCGGCGGCGTCGTCGCGCCCTACGGTGCCTCGATGGCCGACTTCCGTGACGACCCGGCCGAGTTCAAGGCGGGCTGGATCGAGCAGGTCTACGCCCACCGCGTGACCGCAGCCGAGTAACCCCGCCCCCAGTACGGCTCCGGGGCGGGCCGGCTCGCGCGCGCCCGCCCCGGAGCCCACCAGTCCCCTGGAGACCCCCATGAACCAGAGCGTGTCCGCCACCCTGCTGAACGACCTGTGCACCCTCGTCGGCAAGCCCCTCCCCCACCGTGTCGAGATTCGTGTCTGGGGCATGTCCGGCGTCGAGCGCGTCACCTTCCCCGACGGCACCACGGCTGTTTTCAAGTACGCCAAGGAGCCCTTCGACCGCGAGGCCCAGGCCCTGCGGCTGGCCCACCAGCGCGGGCTCCCGGTCCCTGCTCTCCACGCCACCGCCATGCAGGACAAGTGGCTCGGGATGCTCATGGACGACCTCGGCACTCCCGTACGGAACGCAGACGACCTCGACGGTGTCGCCGCCGCCGTCATGCTCCATGCCGCCCGCCCTGCGGGTGGTCTGCCCCTCCTCGACGGGGCGGGTCTCGCGGCCCTGCCCGGCCGAGCCCTCGATCACCTCCAGCGGCTGCGGAAAGCCGCCCGATGGACGGACTGCGACGACATCGAGACCGCGCTGGGGAAGATCTTCGCCGCAGCCGAGACCCGTGTCCAGGGGGCGACGCTGGACCCGTTCGGCTGGGTCCACTCCGAGTTCCACCCCACGAGCGTCCACATCGGAGAACACGGCTGGCACCTCCTCGACTTCGCACGCGCCTTCACCGGGCCCGGCCTGATCGACCTCGCCTCGTACCACGGCACCACCGACGTACCGAGCCCCTTCCGCATGCGGGTAATCCTGGAGCAGTACGTCACCGCGGGCGGGCACGAGGACGCCCTGGCTGCCCGGGGCGGCCTGACCGCCGAGGCGTGGGCCTTGGGCTGGCATCGCATGTGGGCCGTGGAGTGGTTCATGGAGCAGGCCATCCGCTGGATCAACGACCCGGCCAAGGACCCCGCGTACATCCCTGTCGTCCGCCGCCACCTCAATGACGTGATCCAACTCCTGGAGGTTTAGGTGCTCGCCCAGGTCTCATCCCCCTGGTACGCCCACGCAGCCCAGCGCACAGCCGCTGCCCCCGCACACGTCCTCACCGCACCGGCCCGGATGGAATGGAGCACCCACGCCGGCCTCGGCCCCGGCGCAGAGATCTTGGGACGGCACCTGTCCGGCAAACGTGTCCTGGAGCTGGGCTGTGGCCCCGGCCACAACGTGGCCCACCTCGCGGAACACCACCAAGCCCGCGCCACCGGCGTGGACCTGGTCGGCCTCCAGATACGCCGCGCCCGCTCCCACTACGGCCACATCGACGGCACCACCTTCGCCGCCGGCCACGCACTGCACCACCTGCAAGCCACCAGCCAGACCTTCGACGCGATCTACTCCGTCTTCGGCGCCGTCGGCCTCGTCGCCCCCGAACTCCTCCTCGCCGCCATTTCACGCCGCCTGGAACCAGGCGGCGTCCTGGCGTTTTCTGTCCCTCACCCGGCACGGGCCGGAAGACATCCATGCACGGACGACCGTCCGCGCGAGGACTACGTCACCATGCCCGACCGCACCCCACTGCCACTCGTTCGATGGGAATTCGACGCCCACCGGTGGGGAGCCCACCTCTTGCGGACGGGTTTGCGTATCACCTCGGCGGTGGAGCTGCGGCACCCGCGCCGTGACCCGTGGCCCACCACCCTCCTGATCACCGCCCGCAAACGCTGACCGAAGGAGGCACCGATGACCCCGCCCTACCTGCTCCTGGACATCGACGGCGTCCTCATACCGTTCCCGGCCGCCGACGGCAGCACCCCGCCCACCCACGTCCGCCACACCGTCCTGCCCACCGGCCGACACCCCGACGACCCCGTGCCCATCTGGCTCGATCCGAGCCAGGGCCGCATGCTGAGCGATCTCGTCACCGGCGGGCTCGTCACCCCCGTGTGGTGCACGAGCTGGCGCAAGGACGCCACCACGATCATCGGTCCTCTCCTCGGGTTGCCTTGCTTTCCTCACCTCGACCTGCCGCACCCCCAGATCATCACCAGCCATCCCCGTGGCTACCTCTGGAAGCGCGACTACGCCGATGCCTGGCTCGGCGACGCACCCGCTGTATGGATCGACGACGACTTCACCCGCCTCGACCACGCCTGGGCGGCGGAGCGCACCGTCGGGGGAGTTCCGACCCTCCTCGTTCAACCTGACTCGCACGCTGGGCTCCGCCCTGAGCATCTGTCCGAGGTGACTGCCTGGGCCTCGGAGCTTTCTCGGCCGAGCCCGTCCGAGCCCCCGACCGCGCCCGTACGCGCGTCTCCCGAACATCTCCCAAATGATCTTGAAAGTGCGGAGAGGCCCGACCGCTCGCTGCGGTCGGGCCTCTCGCGTTCGTGCTTTGACCTGCGGTCCAGCCGGTGGCCGAACGGCGGGAAGATCAAGCCTTCTTGGTCTCCCAGAAGATCTTGTCGATCTCCGCGATCAGGTCCAGGGCCTTCTGGCCCGTCGCCGGGTCGGTCGAGCCCTTGGCGGCCGAGAGAGCCTTGAGGGTGTCGTTGACCAGCTGGTGGAGCTGGGGGTACTTCTCGAAGTGCGGGGGCTTGAAGTAGTCGCTCCACAGCACGGAGACGTGGTGCTTCGCCAGCTCGGCGCGCTGCTCCTTGATGACCACCGCGCGGGCCCGGAAGTGCGGGTCCTCGTTGGCCTGGTACTTCTCCTGGACGGCCTTGACGGACTCCGCCTCGATGCGGGCCTGGGCCGGGTCGTACACGCCGCAGGGGAGGTCGCAGTGGGCGCTGACCTTCACCTTGGGGGCAAACAGGCGGGAAAGCATGGAGCTGTCCTTCCTCGTGATCGTCTTCTCAGGTGGGACATTACTCCGTGAGAGACGCGAAAACGTGGGTGCCCCCATGGGCTTAGGCCAAAAGTCCAGGGTGAGGATGAGACCAGTGGCCGAATGTACGTAACCCTGTGGGGGAGACGGTGTACGGGACGGACCGGGGAGGTGCGGGAGAGATGCGGGAGGTGCCGGAGGTGCCGGAGCCGGCCGGGGAGCGGCACGGACGGGGGGCCGGGGCGCGGTCGCGGTTCCAGGTGGTGGAGGTGACGGGGCCCTCGATGGTGCCCACGCTCCATCACGGGGACTGGCTGCTCGTGCGCTACGGGGCGCGGGTGCGGGTGGGGGACGTGGTGATTCTGCGCCATCCGTTCCAGCAGGACCTGCTGGTGGTGAAGCGGGCCGCGGAGCGACGGGCCGGCGGGTGGTGGGTGCTGGGGGACAACTCGTTCGCGGGCGGGGACAGTACGGACTACGGGGTGGTCCCGGAGGAGCTGGTGCTGGCCAGGGTCCTGGCGCGGTACCGGCCGCTGACGAAGGATCAGCGTTCGGTGCTCGGCGCCGTCGGCTGGGCCGTGTCCGCGCTGCGGCCGGTCTCGTCGGCGCGGCCGGGGGCGGCGGCGCGTTCGGTCTCCAGGCGTTTGCGGGCCCGGTAGGCCGCCACGTTGGCGCGGGTCGCGCAGCGGTCCGAGCAGTAGCGGCGCGAGCGGTTGGTCGAGGTGTCGAGGTAGGCGTTGCGGCACGGTGACGCCTCGCACAGGCCGAGCCGGTCCGCGCCGTACGACGTCAGATGGAAGGCGAGCCCCATCGCCGCGATCGCCGCGTAGCCCGAGGTGGCGTTGGACGGGTGGTCGGCCAGATGCATGTGCCAGTCCGGCTTCCCGTCCGAGTCCCGGTGGTCGTGCCCGGAGATCTGCGGGCTCACCGGGAACTCCAGCAGCAGCGAGTTCAGCAGGTCGACCGCCAGGGTCTCGTCGCCGGCGTCGGCCGCCTCGAAGACCGTCCGCAGCCGCGCCCGTACCGACCGGAAACGCGTCACGTCCGCGTCCGTCGCGCGCCGCGCCGCCTGCTGGTTGGCGCCGAACAGTTCGCGGACCGCCTCGACCGAGGTGAGCGTGTCCTTGCCACGGGCCGGCTCCTCGGTGTTGACCAGGCGCACGGCGTAGTCCGAGTAATAGGCCAGTTCCACTTGTAGTCCTTACGCCGTCGGTCTAGAGTCGCTGTGGTGGCGAAGTAATGGTCTGTCGCCATTACAGGGTATTACATCGGGAGGATCGGATGACCGGGACAGCGACGGGCACCGACTGGCGGGCCTGGCAGACGAGCTGGGACCGCCAGCAGGAGTGGTACATGCCCGACCGTGAGGAGCGCTTCCGGGTGATGCTCGACATGGTCGAGGCCTTCACCGGACCCGCCCCGCGGGTGCTCGACCTCGCCTGCGGTACGGGAAGTATTACGGACCGGCTGCTCCGCCGGTTCCCGGAGGCCACCAGCACCGGCGTCGACCTGGACCCGGCCCTGCTCGCCATCGCCCGCGGATCCTTCGCCGGGGACGAGCGGGTCACCTTCGTCACCGCCGACCTCAAGGACCCCGACTGGACGGCGAAGCTCCCGTACGACTCGTACGACGCCGTCCTCACCGCCACCGCCCTGCACTGGCTGCACAGCGAACCGCTCGCCGCGCTCTACGGGCAGATCGGCGGCCTCGTCCGCGACGGCGGCGTCTTCATGAACGCCGACCACATGATCGACACGAGCACGCCCCGGATCAACGCCGCCGAGCGCGCCCACCGGCACGCCGGCATGGACCGGGCCAAGGCCGCCGGGGCGGTCGACTGGGCCGAATGGTGGGCCCTGGCCGCCAAGGACCCGGTCCTCGCCGGACCGACCGCCGAACGTTTCGTCATCTACGGCGAGCACGCCGACGGTGACATGCCCTCCGTGACCTGGCACGCGGACACCCTGCGCGCCTCCGGCTTCGCCGAGGCCCGCGCCGTCTGGTCCTCGCCCTCCGACAGCCTGGTCCTCGCGGTGAAGTAGCCGGCCCCACCCTCCGGCGGCCCTGCCGCGCACCTTCCGGCCTCCCGGTTCTTGCGGTGCGGCGGGGCGGGGGAGAACCATGGCCCGGGGCGGTGCGGACGACGGTCCGTGCCGCCCCGCCAACATTTCCGGAAGCCCCTGCAACCCCGGCGCCCACCCGCCGCACTGGAAGGGTGAGACGGTCCGCGCCCGCGGACCAGGAGAGGGGCGCTGACGATGCGGAGCGATGACGACGCCGCGCTGCACGCCTTCGTCGAGAGCCGACGCACCGCACTCTTCCGCAGCGCGTATCTGCTCTGCGGCGACCGGCACGAGGCCGAGGACCTGGTCCAGGCCACGCTGGTCAAGGTGGTGCTCGGCGGACGGCGGCACGGACGGCTCGACAACATCGAGGCGTACGCGCGCAAGACGTTGGTCAACACCTTCATCGCGGCCCGCCGCCGGTTCTGGCGGCGCGAGCACTCGTACGGCGAACTGCCCGACCGGGCGGCCCAGGCACCCGACACGGACACCGGCCTCGCGGTACGGGCGGCGCTCGCCCGTCTCACGCCCAGGCAGCGGGCCGTACTGGTGCTGCGCTACTGGGAGGACCTGAGCGTCGAGGCCACCGCCGCGGTGCTCGGGATGCGGGAGAACACGGTCAAGAGCCACACGGCTCGGGGGTTGGCGGCGCTGCGCGCCGAGATGGCGGAGGAACTGGTATGAGCGACGTACGGGAACTGCTGGGGCGGGCCGCGGAGGACGCGGGGCACCCGGTGATCAGCACCGAGGTGGTGTACGCGAGGGCCGCACGGGTCCGTCGGCGTCGCCGGGCCGCGGTGTCGGCCGCCGCGGTCTGCGCGGTCGCGGCGGGGGCGTTCGTCCTGCCCGGCCTCACCGCCGGACCGGAGAACAGCCCGCAGACCGCGTCCGTGGCCGCCCCGGTCACGGCCGACGGCGGCCGGGCCGAGCGGCTGGCCGCGCTGCTGCCGAAGGAGACCGGGGCGATTCAGCAGGTGTCGCTGGCGCAGATCATCAAGAACGCGACCCCCGCCCAGGCCAAGGAGAAGTACTACGGACCGCTGGACGGGCAGTACGCCGTGCGCCGCGACGGCGGCGTCGGCTATCTGACCATCAGCCTCCAGTCGGCGAAGTTCCTGGAGAAGAAGCGCGGTGGCTTCCCGCCCGAGGCCGACCTGTGCCACCCGGGCAACGGCGAGCCCGCGCCCACCGACTGCGTCCGTGAGGCGCTGCCGGACGGCCGGGTGCTCACCCTCTGGAGCGACGCCATGGAGTACGGCGCCGGCACCCTGCAGTGGGGGCCCGAACTGGTGGCCCGCCTCACGCTGAAGGACGGATCCGAGCTGGCCGTGCGCGACAGCACCGGTTTCGAGTCCGACCGTTCGCAGGGACCGCTCCTGAAGACGCCGCCGCTCACCCGCGAGCAGCTGCGGGCCCTCGTGCTCCGGCCGGAGCTGGTCGCGAAGAAGTAGCCGGCCGCCGGGACACGACGAGGGCGGTACGGAACCGGTCCGTACCGCCCTCGTCGTGTGCGTCCTACAGCACCTTCGACAGGAACGACTTCGTCCGGTCGTGCTGCGGGTTGGTCAGGACATCGCGCGGGTGGCCCGATTCGACCACCACACCGTCGTCCATGAAGACCAGCGCGTCGCCCACCTCCCGGGCGAAGCCCATCTCATGCGTGACGACGATCATCGTCATCCCGTCCTCGGCCAGTCCGCGCATCACGTCCAGGACATCGCCGACCAGCTCCGGGTCGAGCGCCGACGTCGGCTCGTCGAAGAGCATCAGCTTCGGCTCCATGGCCAGCGCGCGGGCGATGGCCACGCGCTGCTGCTGACCGCCGGAGAGCTGCGAGGGGTAGTTCCTCGCCTTGTCGGACAGCCCGACGCGGTCCAGCAGGCGTTCCGCGCGGGCGCGGGCGACCGCCTTGGACTCCCGCTTGACCTGGACCGGCGCCTCCATGACGTTCTCCAGCGCCGTCATGTGGGGGAACAGGTTGAAGCGCTGGAAGACCATGCCGATGTCCCGGCGCTTCAGGGCGACCTCGCTGTCCTTCAGCTCGTAGAGCTTGTCGCCCTTCTGGCGGTAGCCCACCAGTTCGCCGTCCACGTACAGCCGGCCGGCGCTGATCTGCTCCAGGTGGTTGATGCACCGCAGGAACGTCGACTTGCCGGAACCGGACGGGCCGATCAGACAGAAGACCTCGCGCGGGGCGACCTCCAGGTCGATGCCCTTGAGGATATGCGCGGCGCCGAAGGACTTGTGGACGCCCTCGGCCTTCACCATGGCGGTCATGCCATGCCTCCCTTCGGGCGGCCCAGCGACAGCACGTTGGCCCTGAGCTTCTGGAGCGGTGTGGGCGGCAGGCTGCGGCTCGATCCACGCGCGTAGTACCGCTCCAGGTAGTACTGGCCGATGCTGAGCACGGAGGTCATGATCAGGTACCAGGCGGCGGCGAGGAAGTACATCTCCACCGGGGACCCGGAACTCTGCCCGATGTCCTGGGCGTTCTTGAAGAGTTCGTAGAACTGGACGGCCGCCACCAGCGAGGTCGTCTTGAGCATGTTGATGACCTCGTTGCCCGTCGGCGGCACGATCACGCGCATCGCCTGCGGGATGATCACCCGGCGCAGCGTCTTGCTGTGGCTCATGCCCAGCGCGTGCGAGGCCTCCGTCTGGCCCTCGTCGACCGAGAGCAGACCGGCCCGGCAGATCTCCGCCATGTACGCGGCCTCGTTGAGGCCGAGTCCGAGCAGCGCCGTCAGCAGCGGCGTCATGAAGCTCGACCAGTAGTCCTTGTAGATCGGCCCGAGGTTGATGTACTCGAAGACCAGACCCAGGTTGAACCAGACGAAGAGCTGGACGAGGACCGGGGTGCCCCGGAAGAACCAGATGTAGAACCACGCGATCGACGAGGTCACCGGGTTCTTCGACAGGCGCATCACGGCGAGCAGCACACCGCCCACCACGCCGATCACCATCGACAGCGCGGTCAGCAGCAGCGTCTGGCCGACGCCGTCGATGATGCGGTCGTCGAAGAAGTAGTCCGGGACGGCACCCCAGTTGATCTTGCCCTGGCTGAAGGCGTAGACGATCGAGGCGAGTGCGGCGATGGCGACGACCGCAGCGACGTACCGGCCGTAGTGCCGGACCGGGATCGCCCGGATGGCCTCCGGGGCGGCCGTCGCGGCGGCGAGGGGTGCGGCCGGCCCGTCGTCGGGGCCCGTCTTCTTGATGTCAGTCACGGCTGATGCCTTTCAGCGCCGGATCCGGTCAGGATCCGCCGTTCACCTTGGCCTCGGTGACGGCACCGGCCTCCACGCCCCACTTGGCGATGATCTTCTCGTACTCGCCGTTCTTGATGATGGCGTCCATGGCCGCCTTGATGGCCTTGGTCAGCTGGTCGTTGCCCTTGGCGACGGCGATGCCGTACGGGGCGGCCTCGACCTGCTCGCCGACGAGCTGGAAGTCCTTGCCGCCGCCCGAGGTCTTCACCGCGTACGCGGCGACCGGGAAGTCGGAGGAGCCGGCGTCGGCACCGCCCGAGCGCAGCCGGGTCTGGGCCTCCAGGTCCGTGTCGTAGGACTCGATGGCGATCTTCTTGCCGCCTGCGCACTTCTTGGACTCGGCCTTGGCCAGGTCGTTGGAGACCGTGTTGCGCTGGACGGCGATCTTCTTGCCGCACAGGTCGGCCCAGCTCTTGATCCCCTGGTCGTCGCCCTTCTTGGTGTAGATGGAGACGCCAGCGGTGAAGTAGTCGATGAAGTCGACGCCCTCGCCGACCTTCTTCTTCGTCTCGGGGTCGATACCGTTCTGACGGTCCTTGGTGTCGGTCATGGCCGACATCGCCAGGTCGTAGCGCTTGGCGCGCAGACCGGTGATCAGGGTGTCGAAGGTGCCGTTCTCGAACTGGAACTCCACGCCCAGCTCCTTGCCGAGCGCGGCGGCGAGGTCGGGGTCGATGCCCACGGTCTTGCCGGACTTGTCCTTGAATTCGACCGGCGGGTACGCGATGTCCGAACCGACCTTGATGACGCCCTTGGACTTGATGTCCGCCGGAAGCAGGTCGGCGGGGGAGGACCCGCCGTCGCCCGACTGGGCCGAGGCCGAGGCGGCGTCGCTCGTGTCGTTCTTCGTCTGGTCGCCGCAGGCGGTCAGCAGCACGGTGCCGGCGACCGCGATGGCGCCGACCGCGGCAAGCCGGGACTTAGCGGATCGACGGATGGTGCGTGCGGTCATGATGGGGCTCCTCCGGCAGGTGAGGGGGGTGTTGCCAGGCGGTTGACACACAGCGTCGGGAGTCGCCGCCTTGTGTGATTACGGCATCTTGCCATTCGGACTAGCCCGAACAGGGGGCGCAGCATGTCAAAATCGGGTAACGGGACACCCCCGTAGCCAGTGGGCCGGCACACACAGGCCGGACCTTTCCCTGGAATCGCTTCTTCCTGCCGGAAGATCCTCCGCCTCGGACCCGTTCCGGGCGGATTTCGTCTCGGTGTGCCGACGGGCGCGTATGTCCCCCTATGAGACGCGTCACCGTGGGCATACGGACTCGTCTGCGGTGCCCCCTGTCCGGTAAGAAGGACGTTTACACCCCTCATCCGGGGCTCAGGGCGCGTGTGCGGCGCGCCCGCGCGTACGTCGTTTTCCCCTGCCGGGGCGGGCCAAATCGCCCGGCGCAGGGCATGTACGCGGTGCCCGCCCACCCCTCCTCAACCAGGAGTGGCCACCCTCAAACGATGAAGACTTAAGGGGTCAACACCATGGCAGCGGAGATCGTCAATCCTCGCAGCGACAGCAGTACGGAGAGCGCCACGGACGAGCCGTTCGATCCGGCCTTCGCGCTCCACCGGGGCGGGAAGATGGCCGTGCGGGCCACCGTCCCGATCCGGGACAGGGACGACCTGTCCCTCGCCTACACACCGGGCGTGGCGAAGGTGTGCAGCGCCATCGCCGAGAATCCCGAGCTCGTGCACGACTACACCTGGAAGTCCCAGGTCGTCGCGGTCGTCACGGACGGCACCGCGGTGCTGGGGCTCGGCGACATCGGACCCGAGGCCTCCCTCCCCGTGATGGAGGGCAAGGCCATCCTGTTCAAGCAGTTCGGCGGGGTGGACGCGGTGCCGATCGCGCTCGCGACCACCGACACGGACGAGATCGTGGAGACCGTCGTCCGGCTCGCCCCGTCCTTCGGGGGTGTCAACCTGGAGGACATCTCGGCGCCGCGCTGCTTCGAGATCGAGCGCCGGCTCCAGGAGCGGCTCGACATCCCGGTCTTCCACGACGACCAGCACGGCACCGCCGTGGTCACCCTCGCGGCCCTGCGCAACGCGGCGAAGCTCTCCGGGCGCGGCCTCGGCGATCTGCGCGGCGTCATCTCCGGCGCGGGCGCCGCGGGCGCGGCCATCGCCAAGTTCCTGCTGGAGGCCGGGATCGGCGATGTCGCCGTCGCCGACCGCAAGGGCATCGTCAGCCGGGACCGCGAGGACCTGACCGACGTCAAGCGCGAGCTGGCCGAACTCACCAACCGGGCCGGGCTCTCGGGCTCGCTGGAGGTGGCGCTGGCGGGCGCCGACGTCTTCATCGGCGTCTCCGGCGGTACGGTCCCGGAGGCGGCCGTCGCCTCGATGGCCCCCGGGGCCTTCGTCTTCGCCATGGCGAACCCGAACCCCGAGGTCCACCCCGACATCGCGCACAAGTACGCGGCCGTCGTGGCGACCGGGCGGTCCGACTACCCCAACCAGATCAACAATGTCCTGGCGTTCCCCGGCATCTTCGCCGGCGCGCTCCAGGTGCGGGCCTCGCGGATCACCGAGGGCATGAAGATCGCCGCGGCGAACGCGCTGGCCGACGTGGTCGGCGACGAGCTGGCCGCCGACTACGTGATCCCGTCGCCGTTCGACGAGCGCGTCGCCCCCGCGGTCACGGCCGCCGTGGCCGCCGCCGCCCGCGCGGAGGGCGTGGCCCGGCGCTGAGTCCGGTCGGGTGAACGCGCGGGGCCGGTGTCTCTCCGGGGACACCGGCCCCTGCCGTTGGCGCGGGGCCGGTGTCTCTCCGGCCCCGCCGGTCCCTGCCGTTGGTGCGGGGCGGCGCGTGTCACAGCCGCAGCCGGTTACGCGGGAGTAGCGCGGCCCCTATCGTCGGCCCCATGTTCGCCGCCTACGCATCCCGCATCGACCGCGACCACCCCCTCAACGGCCTTGAGCTGGGCGAACGCCCGGCTCCCCAGGCGCGTTCCGGGTGGACCACCGTCAACGTCCGGGCCGCCTCCCTCAACCACCACGATCTCTGGTCCCTGCGCGGCGTCGGCCTCGCCGAGGACAAGCTGCCGATGATCCTCGGCTGCGACGCCGCGGGCGTCGACCAGGACGGCAACGAGGTCGTCCTGCACTCCGTCATCGGCCAGACCGGGCACGGGGTCGGTCCCGACGAGCCCCGCTCGATCCTCACCGAGCGCTACCAGGGCACCTTCGCCGAGCAGGTCACCGTCCCCAGCTGGAACGCACTGCCCAAGCCGAAGGAGCTGACCTTCGAGCAGGCCGCCTGCCTGCCCACCGCCTGGCTCACCGCGTACCGCATGCTCTTCACCAACGCCGGGGTGCGGCCCGGCGACTCCGTGCTGGTGCAGGGCGCCGGCGGCGGGGTCGCGACCGCCGCGATCGTGCTCGGCCGGGCCGCCGGGCTCCGGGTGTACGCCACCAGCCGCGACGAGGCCAAGCGCCGGCGGGCCGTCGAGCTGGGGGCCGTCGAGGCGTACGAACCCGGCGCGCGGCTGCCCCACCGGGTGGACGCCGTCATCGAGACCGTCGGCGCCGCCACCTGGTCGCACTCCGTCAAGTCGCTGCGCCCCGGCGGCACCCTGGTCATCTCCGGGGCCACCAGCGGCGACCGCCCCGCGCACGCCGAGCTGACCCGCATCTTCTTCCTGGAGCTGAAGGTCGTCGGCTCGACCATGGGGTCCCGGGACGAACTGGAGGATCTGCTCTCCTTCTGTGCCGCCACCGGGGTACGGCCCGTGATCGACGAGGTGCTGCCCCTCGACCGGGCCCGCGAGGGCTTCGAACGGATGGCCTCGGGGGACCAGTTCGGGAAGATCGTGCTCAC
Organism: Streptomyces sp. NPDC001515; assembly: GCF_053597115.1. Classification (NCBI taxonomy): domain Bacteria; kingdom Bacillati; phylum Actinomycetota; class Actinomycetes; order Kitasatosporales; family Streptomycetaceae; genus Streptomyces; species Streptomyces sp. NPDC001515. Next base: position 103,841 of record NZ_JBSFHN010000025.1, on the reverse strand, counting down.
CGTCAACCAGGGTTGACACCTTCCCGCTGTCAACGTACGTTGACAGCATGACGGAAGCAACGGATCTCGCCGAGCGCGCCGGCGACCGCGACCCCCGGGTGGGGCTGCGGTCGGTCGCCGCGCTGCGGCGGCTGCTGGAGCAGCTCGAAGCCGTACAGGTCAGAAGCGCCCGGGTGCAGGGCTGGTCGTGGCAGGAGATCGCGGCCGAACTGGGCGTCAGCCGGCAGGCCGTGCACAAGAAGTACGGGAGGCATTGATGTTCGAGCGATTCACCAAGGGCGCCCGCGCCACCGTGACGGGCGCCGTGACCCTGGCCGGACGGGCCGGCGCCGACCGGGTCACCGAGGAACACCTGCTCCTCGCCGTGTACGACACGGCGGAGGGGCGGGCCTCGTTCGCCCTCGGGGCCCTGGGCCTGGTGGACCACCGGGCCGCCGTCGAGACCGCGCTGTTCGAGGCGCGCAGACGCGGCGGCATGAGCCGGGCCGACGCCGACGCCCTCGCGGACATCGGCATCGATCTGACCGCGATCGTCTCCCGGATCGAGGAGGCGCACGGCGAAGGGGCCCTGTGGGACGGCCGCCGGCCCCGGCGCGGCCGCACCGGCACCCCGCGCTTCAGCCGGCCGGCCAAGAAGATCCTGGAGAGGGCGCTGCGGATCGCGCTCGGCCGCGGCGACCGCTTCATCGGCGAGGAGCACCTGCTGCTCGCCCTTACCGCCACGCCCGGCGTGGTCGCCGACGTCCTCGCCGACCACGGCGCGACGTACGCGACGGTCGAACGCGCCCTGTACGGCGAGGGCGGCGCGGGCCAGGAACGCCGGGCGGGCTGAACGGGGGCGGGGCCCCGGCGGCAGGCGTCCCGCCACCGGGGCCCGCCACCGGAGCCCTTGCATCGGAATCCCGACTTCGGAGCCCCTGCATCGGGGTCCCGCCCCCAACGCCCGCCCTGCTTCCCGTCCCTACTTTCCGTCGCTGTCGCTGTCGCCGTCTCCGCGCAGCAGCGCTCCGATGTGCGCCGCCGCCGTGGACAGATGGCGGCGGGCCTCCGCGAGCTGGTCCTCCGTCACCCCCCGGTCCCTGGCCGCGTCCCGGATGTCGTCACGGAAGCGGTCGAGCAGCCGGTCCAGATCACGGGCCGGATCGCCCGTGCCGCCGGTGTCCTTGCCCCACTCGGGGTCCGTGCCGGCGGCGTCCGGCTTGATGTACGGGGCCCAGGTGCCGGTACGGGCGAAGCCGCCCAGCTGGCCGGTGATCTCGGCCAGCCCCTCCCGTACGCCGGCCGGCCAGTCGCCCCGGGCGAAGTGCTCCTGGACCTGGCGGGCGGCGTTCTGCATCTGCTCGCGTGCCCGGTCCTGGGCCTCCTTGGCCTGGCGGCGGGCCCGCTGGGCCTCCTCGCGGGCGCGCCGGGACTCGTCCTTCGCCCGGCGGGCCTGCTCCTTCCACTCCTGCTTCGCCTTGCGCAGTTCCTCCTTCGCCGTGCGCCAGGCCTCCTTGTCGCCCAGATCGGCGAAGTCGCCGAGGTCGCCGAACGGGGAGGAGGACCCGGCCTTGCGGCCGGGACGGGAGGGGCCGGAGTGCCGGGACTCGTCGGCCGCCGCGCGCATCTCGCTGCGCAGCTGACCGGCCGCGCCCCGCACGTCGTCGCGGATCTCGGCGGCCAGCTCCGAGACCGACTCCCTGATCTCCAGCTCCAGATCGGCCAGCTCACCGGTGCGCCCGGCCAGTTCGGCGCGGCCCGCGTCGGTGATCGAGTACACCTTGCGGCCGCCCTCGGTGGCGTGGGTGACCAGGCCCTCGGCCTCCAGCTTGGCCAGCCGGGGGTAGACCGTGCCCGCCGAGGGCGCGTACAGGCCCTGGAACCGCTCCTCCAGGAGGCGGATCACCTCGTAGCCGTGGCGCGGGGCCTCGTCGAGCAGCTTCAGCAGATAGAGGCGGAGGCGGCCGTGGGCGAATACGGGCGGCATGTCAGAGCACCTTTCCGGTCGGCTCGGTGTCGTGCGGACCGTCCTCGGCGGGCGGGCGGCGCAGCAGGGCGATCGATCCCGAGACCGTCGTCGCCTTCAGTGTGCCCGTGCCGGAGCCGAGGGTGCCCGTGATCTTCTTCGCCCCCCACTGGCCGCTGACCCGCAGGTCCTCGAAGCCGTTGGAGACGGAGCCGCTGGCCGTGTTGGCCTCGACCCTCGCGTCGGCCGGATGGGGGAGCCGGATGGCGATCTCGCCGGAGACCGTGGTCAGCCGGATGTCGGCCGGACGGCCCGTGGGGTCCAGGTCGAGCACCATGTCGCCGCTGACCGTTTCGGCCTTCACCGCGGCGCCCGCGCCCTCGACGACGGTCAGGTCCCCGGAGACGGACTGGAAGCGCAGCTCCCCGGTGACGCGCTGGGCCTCCACATTGCCGGAGACGGTCTCCGCGCCGACCGGCCCGGCGAGCCCGACGAGCGTGGTGTCGCCGGTCACGCCGCGGACGTCGGTGCGGCCCCGCACCCCGGAGACGAACGCCCCGGCCCCGACCACGCCGACCTCCACCCGCGAACCGGCCGGGACGGCGAGCGAGACCTCGGCGCGGCGGGTCCAGCCCTTGCGTTCCAGCCACTTGAGGAGGCCGTGCCAGGCCAGGTCCTCGTACGCGACCGTCAGGACGCCGTCCTCCTGGGTGACCACGAGTGGTGGTCCCTCGATGCCGGAGACCTCCAGCCGGGCGGTCGGTTCGTCGGTGCCGACGACATTGACCGTGCCGTTGACGATGCGCACGTTCAGCGCGGTCACGGGTCCCTCGAAGGCGAGCTTGCGCGGCTCGGCGACGGCCCACGTCGACACAGGCATGGTTCTGACCTCCCGGGGAGCGCGGCGACGCAACATATCGCGTCTCTTGAAGAACACGATATATCGCGGATTGGGGAAGTCAAGGCGTGAAGGGAGGGACGGAAGGGCCCCTAGGGCTCCTCTATGCGATCAAAAGAGGTCATGAAGGGTGAAACTGGCCTACGGTGTGGGGCATGGACGCGACCTCACCCGTGGGTGCACTGCTGCTGTGCCGGGCCGAACCGGAGACCGTGCGGCCGGTCGCCCGACTGCTCCGCGACCGGATGCTGCTTGCGCCCGCCGGACACGGCTGGAGCGTGCTGGTGCCCGAGGGGCGCCCCTGGCGTGGCGGCGGGGACGACGGCGGCGTTCCTTCGGAGCCGGGCGAGGTCGTGGAGCCCGTCGACCGGGTGCTCGGCGGCTGGGCCACGGCCCTCGCGGTCGGCTCCACCTGGCCGGTCCTCGCCCTGTGGTGGGACGCCGACCGGGCCGGATACACGCTGGCCGCGGGGTTCCGTCGCCCGGTCGGCTACGTCTGGCTCGCGGACGGGACCCCGGCCGGCGAGGACGAGGCGATGCGGACGTTCGCCGAACGGCTCGGTCTCGACCCCGTCCTGGACGTCCAGGTTCTGGAGGCGCTGACCCGGCCGGACCCGGAGGCCGACGGGCGGGCCAGGCTGCGCGGACTGCTCGCCGTCCTCACCCGCATCGGGCTGGAGCTTCCGCCGGGACTCGACCCGGGCGAGCCCTCGCACCGGCTGGCGGCGGGCGCGGACGCCTGGCCGCACACCGAGCGGATCGCCTGGACCGGCTGGCGCGACGCGGTCCTGGCCGAACTCGACGTGGTGGAGTCCAGCCGCGTCGGCGCCTGGATGCGCGGCCCCCGCGCCCGCGCACTGGCGGGCGCCCAGCTCGTGGCGGGACTGCCCCTGGCGCTGTGGGGCGCGTCCCGGCGCAGCGGCGGCTGGATCGTCGCCGGAACCCTGCTGATGGCGCACGGCGCGCTGGGACTGGCGTACGACCGGATCAGGGACGACGGCCCGGAGGGCGTGCGGGGCGTGTGAGACGTACGGGACGCACCAGGCGTACGGCAGGAGGGCACGGTCTGAGACCGGGGCCCCTGACTCGGTCCGGCCGCTCTGCTCCCGCTCCGGCCCGGTCCTACTCCTCGTCGTCCTCGTCGTCCAGCCGAGCCAGCCACGTGGCCAGCCGCTCGACAGGAACCTCGAAGTCGGGGTTCAGGTCGACGAACGTACGCAGCTGCTCGGCGAGCCACTCGAACGTGACTTCTTCCTCGCCACGCCGCTTCTCCAGCTCCTCGATACCGCGGTCGGTGAAGTACATACCCACAGTTTAAGGGCCTGCCGAACGCCCTCCGAACGCCGTCGGAACGTCCTCCGATCGCTCCCCGATCGCTGTCCGCACGTCCTCCGGCGGCCCTCCGGACGCGGTCGCGGAGCTCTGCGCGGCGGGTCGAGAACCGACCCGCCGCCCCCTCGCGTCATGGTCCATGTCTCTCGCGCCGGTCCTCTGCGGCCGTTAATCTGCGGGGAGTTGGGGAACGGGGGGTTCATGGCGGACAACGGGTCCCGCATCACACGCATCGAGATGCCCGACGGCACACCGGTCTGGGCGCGCGTCTCCGGCGCCGAGGAGTTGGACGGGCCCGAGCCGGGCGGTCTGACGTTCACCGACACCGGGTTCGCCGGTGACGTCGCCGACCGGGTGCAGGCCGGGGTGCAGGCCCGGGTCGAGAGCCTGCACTCCGTGGTGACGAGCGTCGCGCGTTCGCTCGCCGTGCCGCTGCGGGCCGTCCGGCCGGACGAGGTCAGCGTCGAGTTCGGCATCGAGCTGACCGCCAAGTCCGGCAAGGTCGTCGGACTCCTCGCGGACGGCGAGGCCAAGGGCGCGATCAAGGTGACACTGACCTGGAACGGCGGCGGACCGCCGATCGACCCGCCGGTCCCGCCCGCCCCGCCCGCGCATCTCCCGGCCCAGGCCCCCGCACCGGCCCCCGCCGGACCGCCCGCGCCAGCCCCTGCCGGACCGCCCGCACCGGTCCCCGCCGGGTCGCCCGCGCCGCCGCCCCCGCCCGCACACGCCCCCTCCGCGCCCCCGGTGTCCGAACCGTCCGCCGGCGCGTCCGGGGTGGTGCCGCACGCCGGGGCAGACCCCGGCGCACCGGCCCACCCGGACGGCGCGGACGGCACCGGCGGCGGCGGGGCATGACCTCGGACGGCGGCTGGGGCGCAGAGGAGGACCGGCGGCGCTACGAGCGTGCGCTCATGGCCCTCGTCCAGGAGGCCACCGTACGAATTCACCGGCCCCCGCCCGGGTATGCCCCTGAAGGGCCGGGGGACTTCCTGGGGAGCGGCTTCTTCATCGCTCCGAGCTGGATTCTCACGTGCGCGCACGTGGCGACGCGCGGGGAGGGGGGCACGGTGAACGTGGTGTTCCGGAGCGACCGGTACGGCGGGGACCGTGCCGAGGTCCCCGGCCGCGTCGTCGTCGCCCTGCCCGGCGCCCGGCCGCCCGGGGCCACCGGCTGGCCCGCCCCCGATCTGGCGCTCGTCCAGCTCACCCGCCCGGTGGAGCACTCCTGCGTCTATGTCACCGAACGCTCCGGGGGACTGCTCTGGGGCAGCGACATCCGCTGCGTCGGCTGGGCCGACGCGCCCGGCGGCGAACTGAAGCTGCTCAGCGGCGCGTACCGGGTGCGCGGCGCGTACGGGGCCGCCGACGACGTCGACCAGCTCGTCCGGCTGGACGAGGACTGGCTGGTACCGGGCATGTCGGGCGGGCCCGTGGTCGACTTCGCACGCGGCGAGGTGGTCGGGGTCGTCAAATCACAGCTCGACCGGCAGCAGGGCGGCATCGCCGTCGGCATCGAACGGCTGCGGACCCTGACAGTGCCGTCCACACCCGTGGAGGCGGAGACCGACGACGTCTACCAGGCCGTCTTCCACGCCCACGACCGCTACCACGCCGACCGCCACAACAGCGCCGGCGCCGAGCGCACCTGGGCCGACGTGCAGAGCGAACTGCCCGTCCCGCCCGGCGGGGTCCTCGGCCCCAAGCGCCGCGCCGACCTGCTCGGCCGGCTCGCCGACCTCACCCCGCCGCCCAGCACCCGCTCCCTGCTCACCCTCCTCGACGGGCTGCCGGGCGTCTACTCCCACGACCACCGCCCCGCCCCGCGCGGCTGGCGCGACGGTCTGGGCGTCCTCTACGACACCGAGGCCCGCGACCGTACCGCCGGGTTCGAACTGATCGTCCGCTACTGCCTGGGCGTCCTCGCCGCCGACCGGCCCCACGGCCGGCTCTCGGTGCGCAACGCCAAGGCGCTGTGGGGCTGGGCCAAGACGATCGCCGACGTCGAACTGCCCCGCGACCTGCGCCGCCGGCTCGACCAGGAGTGGGCGGACATCCGGCTGGGCCTGGAGCAGAACCGCCAGCAGGCCGCCCCGCCCCCGGCGCCCCCACCGGTCGGCTACGGGGACCGCGACGGGGTCGTCCTCCAGATCGACCAGCAGGGGTGGGCGCGCGGGCAGTACGACTGGCGGGTCTCCGTCGGCCGACCCACCGGCGAGGCGCAGCCCATCGACGAGGACAGCCGGGGCGTGCCGCTCGACACCGTGCCCGACCGGCTCGCCGCCGCGCTGACCGAGGCGTTCCGCCGCTGCGACGAACCGGGCAGCCCGGCCGTGCTCTACGCCGTCGTCGCACCGGGCCAGTTCGGGCTGCCGGTCGACGGCTGGACGCTGTCCCCGGAGGGGCCCTCGCTCGGAGCCGTACGCCCCGTCGTGCTGAGCAGCTCCTACCGCGGACCGGACGGCGTCGGCCCCGACGAGGAGGGGCCCGGCGGCCGGCACGGCGCCTTTGACCCCGGCATCCAGGCCGAGGTGGTCGACTGCGAGGACGATGTGCGGGTACGCGTACCGGAGGTGGCCGGGCTGCGCACCCTGCCGCCCGCCACCGTGCCCGTCCTGTGCCGTTACGGATCACGGCCGGACGCCGAGGCCGCGGCCGGTGTGGTGCGGCTGATCGACGCGGGGTTCGGGGCGGCGCTGATCCAGCGGCGCCCCGCCGAGGCCGATCGCGTGTGCCGCGCCTTCCACCGGGGCGTGGGCCGGACGGTGTCGGAGGCGGGGACCCGCGACCGGCTGCCGTGGGCGGTCCACGAACTGCGGCGCGGGGTGAGCGCCGGGCGCTCGGAGACGTACTGGTCCGACGGCGTCGCCCTCTACGTCCGCGACGCGCCCCACGAACCGCCCGGAGCCGACGACCCGTTCCTGGCGGCGCCGTGAACGGCGCCGTCGGGGGACCGCTCCGACCCGATCCCCGGGGCCGCGCCGGCCGGCCCCTTAACGGGACTGTGCCGGATCGCTACGGTGAGGCGGCGGCGGGCGCGACGGCCGCCGTCCGTGGCGGACGAGTGACATCGAGGAACACGGTATGAGTGAATCCAGCGAGTGGCTCATCTACCGGGGCATCGGCGAACCCCACGACGACGTCCCGCAGTTGCCCCCGCCACCGCCCTGGCGCGATTTCGCCGGGGCACGGGAGGGCGGGCCCGGCGAGAGCGGCTGGGACGAGTCGGCCGACCGCCGCCTGGGCATTCCCGGGCGCGTCGCCGAGGAGCACCGGCCGGGCGCCGAGGAACTGGAAATGATCAACGCGGCGCTTTATCTGCGGCGCCCGCTGCTCGTCACCGGGGACCCCGGGGCGGGGAAGAGCACCCTGGCCCATTCCGTGGCCCGGGAGCTGGAGTTCGGCAAGGTGCTGCGCTGGCCCGTCGTCAGCCGCACCACCCTTCAGGACGGGCTCTACCACTACGACGCCATCGCCCGGCTCCAGGACGTGCAGATCGCCTCGCACGCCGCGGCGGACGGCGGGGAGGCCGCCGACTCGGCCCAGAGCGTGGGCAGTTACATCCGCCTCGGCCCGCTCGGCACCGCACTGCTGCCCTCGGACCGGCCCCGGGTGCTGCTCATCGACGAACTCGACAAGAGCGACATCGACCTCCCCAACGATCTGCTGAACGTCCTGGAGGAGGGCGAGTTCGCCATCCCCGAGCTGGAACGGATCGCGGACCGCCTGCCCGACGGCGAGGCCGTCGTGCTGGACCACGACGGCAACAAGGTGCGGATCAAGGGCGGCCGGGTCCAGTGCAGGGCCTTCCCCTTCGTGGTGCTCACCAGCAACGGCGAGCGCGACTTCCCCGCGCCCCTGATGCGTCGCTGCGTCCACCTGGAGCTGGGGCGCCCCGACCACAAACGGCTGGCGGCCTTCGTCAAGGCGCATCTGGGCGAGGAGGCGGCCCGCTCCAGCGAGGACCTGATCACGCACTTCCTGGAGCGCTCGCGCAGCGAACTCCTCGCCACGGACCAGCTCCTCAACGCCATCTACCTCACCCAGACCGCCGCCCCCACCGGCCGCGACCGCCTCGCGGACCTGCTCATCCAGCGACTCGACCGGCCGAGGTGACGACCAGATGGACGGGGCGGGCGAGGTGAGAGGTGAGGCATCGGCCCCTGGGGCGGATGCGCCTGCCGCAGCGGGTGCCGGGCCGGGGAGCGGTGCGGAGTCGGGGGCTGGTGCCGGGCCGGGGGCGGGTGCTGGGCCGGGGGTCGGTGCGGCGTCCGGGGCGGGTGCCGCGGCTCCGGCCGCCGAGGACGCGCTGACGGCGCTGGTCGTGCGGCTGCGCGGCGCCGGGCTCGACCCCGACGTCGAGCAGCTCTGCGACGCGCTCTGGCTGGCGCGCTGGACCCGTGGCGCGGAAGCGGAACCCGCGGACCGCGCCGAGGACACGGAGGGCGACGGGAGCGCGGGCGGGAGCGGAGCGCCGCCGGAGCGCACCGCGCCGGACCGGCCCGGCGGCGACGCCCCGGGGTCCGGAGGGACCGCCCCGGACCCCGGAGCCGACGAGGACCACGTGGAGGACCCGCCCCGCCCCCGGGGCGACGGCAGGGTCGCGCTGTACCCGCTGCCCGGCCGCTCCGGCCCGGGCCCGGGGGACGGCGACGGTGCGCTCGCAGGCCGGGGCACCCGGGATCCCGGGTCCGCAGCAGACCGGGGCACCCGGTATCCCGGCCCCGGGACCGTGCTCACCTTCGGGGTGCCCGCCGCCCCCGTGCTGCCCGCGCCCATCGAACTGACCCGCGCCTTACGCCCGTTGCAGCGCTACCGCCCCGCGTCGGCGCCGCTGCGCCGCGTCCTGGACGAGACGGCGACCGCCGAGCGCAGCGCACGGGCCGGCGGGACCGTGATGCCGGTGTTCCGGGGCGTGCGCCGGGCGGACGCCATCCTCCAGTGCGTCATGGACGCCTCCACCTCGATGCTGGTCTGGGACCGGCTGTTCGGTGAACTCCAGAGGATCTTCGCCCAGTTGGGCGCATTCCGGGATGTGCAGGCGCGCTATCTCCACCAGGGCCCGGACGGCGGCTGCGCCGTCAGCCGCAGCTCCGACCCGGCCGCCGCCCCGCTGCACTCCGCCGACCGGCTGAGCGACCCGACCGGGCGGCGCGTCACCGTCCTGATCAGTGACTGCGCCGGACCGCTCTGGCACAGCGGCCGGGCCCACCGGCTGCTGCACCAACTGGCCCGGCAGGCCCCGGTCGCCGTACTCCAGCCGCTGCCCCAGCGGATGTGGAACCGCACCAGGCTGCCCGTCACCTTCGGCTCCCTCGCGCGCGGCGACGGCCCCTCCGGGGCGGCCCTCCTCAAGGTCACCGAGGACGCCGGCACCGGCCCGGCCGTGCACCCGGGTGCCCTGCCCGTACCCGTGCTGCCGCCCGTACCGGAGGCGCTGGCCGCCTGGGCCCGGCTGCTGTCGGGGGCAGGGGGCCGGATCGCCGGAGCAGTCGGCTGGGTCCGGGCCGACCAGCCGGCCGCCGCCGCGCAGCGCTCGGGCGGCACGCTCTCCTCGCTGCAACTCGTCAGCCGCTTCCGCTCGGTGGCCTCACCGGCGGCCGGACAGCTCGCCGTCTATCTGGCCGCGGCGCCCCTCTACCTTCCGGTGATGCAGCTCGTCCAGCGCACGATGCTGCCCCATTCCGGGCCCTCCGAACTGGCCGAGGTGCTGCTCAGCGGATTGCTGACCCGCGCGGACGGGGGCGGCGGACGCGGCCAGTGGTACGCGTTCGAGCCCGGCGTCCGGGACGCGCTGCTCGGCCCGCTCGGCCGCGACGAGGCCCTGCTCGTCCTCAAGCACTGCTCGCAGTACATCGAGCAGCGGTTCGGCAAGGGCGGCCCCAACTTCCCCGCCCTGGCCCTGGCCCAGCTGGGCGAGGGCACCCGGCGCGGCAGGGCACGGACCACCGCCCCCGGCACCGCCTGGCCCGGCGAGAACCCCGCCCTGAACACGCACAGGGAGGACCGGGACGAACAGGAGGACCGAGAGGACCGAGCGGACCGGGACGAACTGGAGGATCCGGAGGACCGGGACGAGACGGAGTACGGCGACGAGGCCGGGGCCCGGACCGGCGCGCCCGGCCGGCCGGGCGCCGGGAGCGGCTGGGGCGGTACGGGGGACGGCCTCGACGTCCCCCACGCCTTCGCCGAGGTCGCGGCCCGGGTCCTGGAGCGCTTCATGCCGATGCCCCCGAGCTTCGTGCCCCGCGACACCCCGGTCCCGGACGCGGCGGCCGGCACCAGCCCCGCCGTGGAGCAGGCCCGGTCCCTGGTGCGGCAGTTCGACGCCGACCGATCGGTGCAGCGCCTCATGGACGCCGTACAACTGCTGCGCGGCGCGGCCGAGAACGGGCCCCGGCCCGCCGGCCCCGAGGTCTGGGCCGAGTACGCGCGCTGCGCCCTGCGGCTCTGGGAGGTGCGCGGCGGCGCCGACCTGCTGAGCGAGGCCGGACGCGCGGCCGAACGCGCCGTCGCGCACCCCGGCGCGGTCCGCGAACGCGCGGTGCTCGCCCAGGTCCTGCACGCCGCGGCCGACGACCGGCGGCGCCACGGCGACCGCCGGGGCGCCCTGGACCTCCTCCGCCGCGCCGAACGCGAGTACACCGCCGCCTGCGCCGCCCCCGGCCTGGCCCCCGCCGAGGCCCTGCGCCTCACCCTCGAACGGGTACGCGCGCTGGAGGCGCAGTGGCGGCTCGACGGCGACAGCGCCCTCCTCCAGAGCGCCTGCGGCATGCTGGAGGCCTTCGCCGACTCCTGGCCCGACCAGGAGAACCGCCCGGCCGCCCTGCCCCTCCAGCACGGCCGCACCCTGCTGAAACTCTCCGGAGTCACCGACGACCCGGAACAGTCCCGCCAGTACGCCCGCCAGGCGGCCCGCTCCCTGCGCACCGCCTTCACCCAGGGCACCGGCCACACCGCGAACACCAACGGCCGCATCGTCCTGGACCTCGTGGACGCCCTCCTCGCCTCCGGCGACGAACCGGAGGAGGCCGCGGCCCTGACGGGGCAGGCCCTGGAGGGGGTACGGGACCAGCGCCGGCGGGCCCAGCTCCAGACCAGGGCGGCCAGGGTCGCCGTCGCGCGCTACGAGCACACCGGCGCCCCCGAGGCACTCGACACCGCCGCCGACTGGTTCGCGCGGGCGGCCCGGGGCACCCCGCGCGACTCCCGGGCACACACCGAGCTGCTCGCCGAATGGGGTGCCGTCCTGCTCCGCCGGGCCCGGCTGCCCGCTGGAACCGCCCACGTGGGGGCCGCCGTCCGCGTCCTGCGGGACTGCCGCTCCGAGACCCCGTCCGGCGACCCCCAGCAGTCGGACCGGCTCCTCATGCTCGGCCGCGCGCTGATGCTCCGCCACCACGCCACCGCCGACCGGGTCGACCTCCGCGAGGCGGAGCACCTCTTCCGCCTTGCCGCCCAGGAGGCCGCGGCCCCGCTGACCGCCGCGCGGTGCTGGCTCGACCTGGGCAGGGCCAGTCTGGAGGCCGCCGACGTCCTCGGCCGCCCGGCCCGCCGCGACGATGCCGCCGAGGCGTTCCGGGCCGCAGCCGAATCGGCCGCCGAAGCCGAAGCGGAGCTCGATCATCCACAACACCGCCAAGAGGCCGTCGAGTTGAGTGCTACAGCCAACCACTGGCGGGGTATGACCTATGAAAGAGCGGGACGCCCCCGCGCCGCGCGCGACGCGTACCGGGCGGCCCGCCAGGAGTGGCGCAAACTGCCGGACGACGGCGGTGCCGCCGGCCAGTCCACCGCGGAGCGGCTGACCGAGCTGGAGCGGTGAGGTACCCACGGGGAGGCGTGATGGACGAGGCGACACACGACACGAGGCCGGCCGCGCCCGGCGACGACGGCAGTGGCCCGCCGGCCGCCGGTGCGCTGCCGGATCTGCTGGGACTCGATCTGGAGACCCTGCGCACCCTGGACCACCCGGTGCTGGCCGAGGTGGTCACGGATCTGCGGGGCCGGACATCACAGCCCAGAGAGATGCTCTGGGGGTTCCAGAGCGCCTTCTGAGACCGTGCCCCGCGCGACCGGGACCGGACCCGGCGCGGCGGTGCGGTCACGGCGGGGAGCACGACCGGCCACCACGCCACCGCCCGGGACGAACCCCTCCTCGCCGCGCGCCGGGGCCTCGTACCCCGGGCCGGTCGGGGGTGCGTTCCGGCAGCCGCACCAGTTCGGGGGTACGGGAGTGTCTCGTCGGGTGACACCGCGGGAGGACGACCAGGCGCGGCCGCACCCGCGCGTGCCGTTCGGGCAGTTCATCGTGAAGGTCCACGGCCGGTGCAACCTCGCCTGCCGGTACTGCTACCTGTACGAGGGGCCGGATCGGACCTGGCGGGACCGGCCCGCCGCGGCCGGACCGGCCGTCCTGGAGCGGGTCACGGACCGGATCGCCGAGCACGCGGCCACCCATCGGCTCCCGCGCATCGCCCTCGTCCTCCATGGCGGTGAGCCCCTGCTGGCGGGGCCCGACCGGCTGGCCGCCCTCGCCGACCGGATGCGTGAGCGCGCTCCCGAAGGCTGCGCGGTCCACACCGTCGTCCAGACGAACGCCACGCTCCTCACCGACGCGGGCATCGCCACCCTCGCCCGGCACGGCATACGCATCGGCATCAGCCTGGACGGCGGACTCGCCGCCCACAACACCCTGCGCGTCGATCACGCGGGCCGCCCCTCCTGGCCGGCCGCCTCCCGGGGCGCCCGGCTCCTCGCCGAGCGGCACCCGGACGCGTACGCGGGCGTCCTGACCGTGGTCGACCCGCGCACCGACCCCCTGGAGATGTACGAGTCACTGCTCGCCCTGCGCCCGCCCGCTCTGGACCTGCTCCTCCCGCACGGCAACTGGACCAGCCCGCCACCCGGCCTGGAGGACCGGACCGGAGCGCCCCGGGGCCCGGGATCCGGCAGCCCCACTCCGTACGGGGACTGGCTCTGCGCGGTCTTCGACCGCTGGTGGCCGGCGGCCCGGCGGGAGACGCGGATCCGGCTCTTCGAGGAGTGCGTCGCCCTGCTCCTCGGCCTGCCGGGCGCCACGGAGTCCCTCGGCCTCGACCCCCTCAACGCGGTCGTGGTCGAGACCGACGGATCGATCGAGCAGGTCGACTCCCTCAAGTCCGCCTACGACAACGCGGCGGCCACCGGGCTCGACATCTTCCACCACACCTTCGACGAGGCCCTGCTGCACCCCGGTGTCGCCGCCCGTCAGGCGGGCCCCCACGCCCTCGCCCCCGCCTGTCGCGCCTGCCCGCTGCTGTCCGTCTGCGGCGGCGGGCACTACGCCCACCGCTACCGTGCGGAGAACGGCTTCCGCAACCCCTCCGTCTACTGCGCCGACCTCGAACGGCTGGTCCGCCACGTCGCCTCGCGGCTCGCAGAAGCAACCGCAGGAGACCCCCCATGACCCCCGCCCCGCCCCCGCGTCTGCTGCGCGAACTGGGCCGCACCGAGGGCGGAACCGACGCCCTCGGCCTGCTCGTACGCGACCAGGACACCCGCCGTCTGATCCTCCTCAGAGCCGTGCTCGACGCGGCGGAGGCCGCCCCCGCCTCCGTCTGCCCGCCGTCGCTCCTCGACCGGCTGCGGGCGGACTGGGCCCTGCTGGAACGGGCCGAGCGGTCCGGCCGGCACGCCGTGCGCACGGTGCTGTTCCATCCGATGACCGGCCCCTGGGCCCAGCGGCTGCTGGCCGGCCTCACCGGCGCGGACGCCCCGGGACCCGTCCCGCGAACCGACCTCGGCCATCTGACCGCGCTGGCCGTGGCGGCGGCCGTCCGGGCCGGGGAGCCCTGCACCGTCCGCATCGAGCCCCGCGACGGCCTCGCCGTACTCCCCACGCTGGGAGCGGTCCGCACGGGCTCCGGCCCGGTCGCCCTCACCCACACGGAGGGCCGGATCACGATCCGGCCGACCGACGGGCCGCCCCTGGCCGCCCGCACCCAGCCGGACTCCACCGTGACCTCGGCCGACCCCCGCTGGATCCCCCTGCCGGCGCTTTCCGCCCTGCTGCCCGGAACCGGGACGGTACTTCTCGACGACCTCGACCCGTACCGGGGCCGGACGGGCGCACTGCCGCGCCAGGGCCTCGGCGGCGTCGTCCGCACGGACGACCAGGAGCGCAAGGCATGGGCCGCATGCTGGGCGGGAGTGGATCACGCGCTCCGGGCCGGGGGCGAGCACCGGCTGACCGAGGCGGCCGTGCTGCTGCGGTGCCTGGTGCCGCTCGGCCACCCGCCCGGCTCCGGGGACGGAGGGACGGCGTCGTGCAGCGGAACCCGGCGGGAGGCGTTCGGCGCGGTGCTCAGCAGCAGGCCGCCCACCCCCGCTCACTTCGCCGCCACCCTCGTCCACGAACTCCAGCACACCAAACTCTCCGCGCTCACCACCCTCGTCCCCCTGCACCACGAGGACGCGGCACCACGCCACTTCGCCCCCTGGCGCCCCGACCCCCGGCCCTTCGACGGCCTGCTCCAAGGCGCGTACTCCCATCTGGCGCTGGCCGACTACTGGCAGCGGCTCGCCTGCGGCGACCGGCGTCTCATCTCCCGCGACCAGGCGTGGGCGGAGCACGCGCGCTGCCGGGAACAAGTGGGCGCGGTGCTGCCCGCGCTGGCCGGTTCGGCGCGGCTGACCCCCGAAGGCCGCCTCCTGGTCAACGAGATGATCACGCTCTACCACCGGATGGACGATTGTCCGCCCCCCGCGGGTCATCTCGCCCGGGCGAAGGCGTACGTCAGCACCGTCAGGGTGATATGGCAGCAGAGGAACGGCTCGCGACGTCAGGAGCGGCCACCGCGATGACGACCGGAGCCGACCGCTCCGGTGTATCTTGACAAGGCTCGTATCGAGGCAGGGAGACGGTTGAATGCCCGGAACGGCAAGGCACGTTGGAGCAACCGGGGCGAGTACCGTCACCATCAGCTTCGCCGGGTACAACCGCGCCTGGGCGGCGTGGATCACGTCCCGTCTGGAGCGGCGCGGGGTCACGGTCTACCAGCAGCGGTGGGACCCCCCGGTGGAGATCCCCCTGGAGGAGTCGCTCCGCGATCTGAGGCTCGCGCACGGCCGCGTCCTGGTGGTCCTCAGCGACTGGTACGTCCAGCTCGGCCCGCGCAGCCACGACGAGTGGAACAGGGCACTGCGGTCGGAGATCGCCCCCGACCCCGACCGGTTCGCCGCCGTCTGCGTCACCACCTCCGCGCTGCCCGGCGCCACCTCCGTCCTCGGCGCTGCCGATCTGACCAACGTCGGGGCCGACGAGGCGGAACGCCGGCTCCTCGTCCGCCTGGGGCTGCCCACCGACCCTCTGCCCGACGCGGTCGCCGACCGGCCCGGCCCCCGCTACCCGGCCGACACCCCGCAGGTCTGGGGCGGGGTCCCGCGCCGCAACATCCGGTTCACCGGCCGCGAGGACCTGCTCAGCCAGGCGTACAGCGCCCTCCAGGACGCCGACCGCGGCGCCGGGGTCGTGACCCTGCACGGAATGTCCGGTGTCGGCAAGACCCAACTCGCCGCCGAGTACGTCTACCGCTTCGGCTCGGAGTACGACGTGGTCTGGTGGGTGCCCGCCGACCGCCGCGCGCTCTTCCGCCAGAAACTCGCGGAACTCGCACCGGAGTTGGGCCTGTCCACCGGAGCCGAGTACGGCGAACGGCTCCGCGCGGTCCGTGACGCGCTGCGCCGGGGCGACCCGCACGCCCACTGGCTCCTGGTCCTGGACGGGGCGGACGAGCCCGACCAGATCTCCGACCTGGTGCCGACCGGCCCCGGCCATGTGCTCATCACCTCCCGCAACCCCGAGTGGAGCGAGCACAACAGCCACCTCGTGGAAGTGCCCGTCTACACCCGCGAGGAGTCCGTCGCCTTCATCCGCCGCCGCGCTCCCCGGCTGACCATCCCCGAGGCCGACCAGCTGGCCGACGCCCTCGAAGACCTCCCGCTCCTCCTCGACCAGACCGCCGGCTGGCTCAACGACTCCGACATGTCGGTCGAGGAGTACATCGAACTGCTCGAAGGCGGCATCGACCAGGACGTCGTCAAGGTCTCCGCGGACTTCCCGCTCGCCTTCCAGACCGCCTGGTCGATACTGCTCAACAAGCTCAAGGACACGGTCCCCGAGTCCGTCGACCTGCTGCGCCTGTGCAGCTTCTTCGCGCCCGGCTCCATCCCCGTACAGCTGCTGAAGGACATGCCCGCCGGGGAACTCCCGGAGCAGGTCTCCGGCCTGATGAACGATCCGCTGCTGTGGAACAAGGCGATCGGCCAGCTGCGCCAGTACTCCGTCGTCCGGCTCGAATCCCATGAATCGGCCGTCGACATGGCGTCGTCGGGCGAATCGCTCTACATGCACCGCATGGTCCACCAGATC
Source organism: Streptomyces sp. NPDC001515 (assembly GCF_053597115.1). Classification (NCBI taxonomy): domain Bacteria; kingdom Bacillati; phylum Actinomycetota; class Actinomycetes; order Kitasatosporales; family Streptomycetaceae; genus Streptomyces; species Streptomyces sp. NPDC001515. The sequence continues at coordinate 87,254 of NZ_JBSFHN010000025.1, read as the reverse complement.
GTCGGCCACGACATGACGGAGCGGGACCGGCAGGAGTTCATCGACGTCGTCCGGCGCGCCCTCGCGGCCGCCGACCCCGGACGCCCCACCGAACCCAGCCAGTGGCCCACCTACGCCGAACTGACCCCGCATCTGAAGTGGGCCGACGTGCTCCGGAGCACCGATCCGGCCGTCCAGAACCTGGTGCTCAACAGCCTGCGCTACATGTACGTGTCGGGGGAGTACCGGGCGGGCATCAAGCTCGGCGAACGCGCCATGGCGGCCTGGCAGGAACTCCTGGGCGAGAACCACCCCAGGGTCTGGGACGTCAGCTACCACTACGCCAACCTGCTGAGGGCGCTGGGCGACTACGCCGCCACGGAAGCCATCGAACGCGCCGCCGTGGACCGGCTGCGCGCCGAGCGCGGCCCACAGGACCTCAGCCACCTGCGGGCAGCGGCCGGCCTCGCCGCCGACCTGCGCGGCCTGGGACGCTTCGACGAGGCGTGGGAGATCTCCGGCTGGGTGCTCTCCGGCTACCGGGAACTCCTGGGCGACCAGGACTCCAACACCCTCACCGCGCAGAACAACCTGGCCGTCACCCTGCGCCTGCTGGGGCGGTACACCCAGGCCCTGGACCTCGACGGACACACCCTGGACGCCCGCCGCAAGCTGCTTCGCCCGCAGCACGAGTGGACCCTCGACTCCGAGATCCACTACGCCACCGACCAGCGGCTCCTCGGCCGGTACGACGAGGCCATGTCGCTCCAGAACCAGAGCGTCCGGGTACAGCGCCGGGTCATGGGCGCGGACCACCCGCAGACCCTGCGCGCCGAGTTCAACCTCGCGCTCTGCCACTACCGTTCGGGGGAGCGCGCGAAAGCCGCCGCCCTGTTCACCCGGGTGCTGGAACGGGCCGAGCGGGTCCTCGGCGAGAGCGCGCCGCTGACCATGATGTTCGCCGCCGGCCAGAGCTGCTTCGCCCGGGAGCACGCCAACATCGACCAGGCCAGGGCCATAAGCGAAAAGGTGGTCGCCTCCTACACCCAACTGCTCGGCGAGGAACACCCCTACACGGCGGGGGTCGGCGGCAACCATGCCCTGATCCTGCGCAACGTCGGTGAGCGGGAACACGCCCACGCCCTGGTGGAGGAGTCGCTCGCCGCCATGACCCGGGCCGTGGGCGAGAACCACCCCTGGACCCTGGGCTGCGCCATCAACGCCTCGGCGCTGCGCAATCTGGTGGGCGATCCGGAGTCCGCCGCCGCGCTGTCCGACTCGGTGGTGACCCGGGCCGTGGAGGTCCTGGGACGCACCCATCCGCTGACCCTGTCCGCCCGGATCGCCCACGCCGCGGATCTGCGGGGACTCAGGGAACGGCAGCGGGCCGAGAAGATCGAGGCGGAAGCGCTCGAAGACCTGGTGTCGACGCTCGGAGCCCAGCACGTCCACACCGTCTCGGCGCGGTCGCGGAACCGACCGTACTGGGACTTCGAACCGCTGGTCATCTGAGACCCGGTCCCCCGACCCACGAAGAGGGGCCCGTCCCGCGCAGCGCGCGGGCCGGGCCCCTCTCATGTCCCTGCGGTGCCGGTCAGGCCTCGAAGACCTCCGCGACCAGCTGGGCCTGCTCGGCCTGGTGGCGCTTGGCCGAGCCGACCGCCGGGGACGAGCTGTGCGGCCGCGAGATGCGGCGCAGGCGCTCGCCGTGCGGGACGTCCGCGCCGACGGCCAGGTCCAGGTGGTCGATCAGGTTGAGGGCGATGAACGGCCAGGCGCCCTGGTTGGCGGGCTCCTCCTGGGCCCAGAGGTACTTCTCGGCGTTCGGGTACTTGGCGATCTCGGCCTGGAGCTCGGCACCCGGCAGCGGGTACAGGCGCTCCAGACGGATGATCGCGGTGTCCGTGACGCCGCGGCTCTGACGCTCGGCCTCCAGGTCGTAGTAGACCTTGCCGGCGCAGAAGACGACCTTGCGCACGGCGCTCGGGTCGACGGAGTCGTCGCCGATCACCGGGCGGAAGCCGCCGGTGGTGAACTCCTCCACCTTCGAGGCCGCCGCCTTGAGGCGGAGCATCGACTTCGGGGTGAAGACGATGAGCGGCTTGTGGTGCGGGTTGTGCACCTGCCACCGCAGCAGGTGGAAGTAGTTCGACGGCAGGGTCGGCATCGCGACCGTCATGTTGTTCTGCGCGCAGATCTGGAGGAAGCGCTCCGGGCGGGCGGACGAGTGGTCCGGGCCCTGGCCCTCGTAACCGTGCGGCAGCAGCAGCGTGACGCCCGAGGTCTGGCCCCACTTCTGCTCGGCGGAGGAGATGAACTCGTCGACGACGGTCTGCGCGCCGTTGACGAAGTCACCGAACTGGGCCTCCCAGATGACCAGCGACTCCGGACGGGCCAGCGAGTAGCCGTACTCGAAGCCCATCGCCGCGTACTCGCTGAGCAGCGAGTCGTAGACGTTGTACCGGGCCTGGTCGTCGGTGAGGTAGAGCAGCGGGGTGTAGTCCTCGCCGGTCTTCTGGTCGACGAGCACCGCGTGGCGCTGGCCGAAGGTGCCGCGGCGGCTGTCCTGGCCGGCGAGCCGGACCGGGGTGCCCTCCATCAGCAGCGAACCGATGGCCAGGGTCTCGCCCATGCCCCAGTCGATCGTGCCGTTCTCCACCGAGGTGGCGCGGCGCTGCATCTGCGGCAGCAGGCGCGGGTGGACGGTGATCGAGTCGGGGATGTTGACCTGGGACTCGGCGATCCGCTTGACGACCTCGGCGGAGACCGCGGTGTTCACGGCGACCGGGAACTCGGCCTGCGGGTCGGAGACGTGCGGCTGAGCCGGCTGCGAGGTGGCCTCGCGGACCTCGGCGAAGACCTTCTCCAGCTGACCCTGGAAGTCCTGGAGCGCCTGCTCCGCCTCTTCGAGGGTGATGTCGCCGCGACCGATCAGGGACTCGGTGTAGAGCTTGCGCACCGAGCGCTTCTTGTCGATCAGGGTGTACATCTGCGGGTTGGTGAACTCCGGGTTGTCGCCCTCGTTGTGACCGCGGCGGCGGTAGCAGATGAGGTCGATCACGACGTCCTTGTTGAACGCCTGCCGGAACTCGAAGGCCAGCCGCGCGACGCGGACGACGGCCTCGGGGTCGTCGCCGTTGACGTGGATGATCGGCGCCTCGATCATGCGCGCCACGTCCGTGGCGTACATCGAGGAGCGCGAGGATTCCGGGGCGGCGGTGAACCCGACCTGGTTGTTGATCACCACGTGCACGGTGCCGCCCGTGCGGTAGCCGCGCAGCTGCGACATGTTGAGCGTCTCGGCGACGACGCCCTGGCCCGCGAAGGCCGCGTCGCCGTGGAGCGCGACGGGCAGGACCGTGAAGTCCGTGCCGCCCTTGTTGATGATGTCCTGCTTGGCGCGGGCGATGCCCTCCAGGACCGGGTCGACCGCCTCCAGGTGCGAGGGGTTGGCGGCCAGCGAGACCTTGATCTGCTCGCCGTCCAGGCCGGTGAAGGTGCCCTCGGCGCCCAGGTGGTACTTGACGTCGCCGGAGCCGTGCATCGACCGGGGGTCGAGGTTGCCCTCGAACTCGCGGAAGATCTGGGCGTACGACTTGCCCACGATGTTGGCGAGGACGTTGAGCCGGCCTCGGTGGGCCATGCCGATGACGACCTCGTCGAGGCGGGCCTCGGCGGCGGAGTCGATGACCGCGTCGAGCAGCGGGATGACGGACTCGCCGCCCTCCAGCGAGAAGCGCTTCTGGCCGACGTACTTGGTCTGCAGGAAGGTCTCGAATGCCTCCGCGGCGTTCAGCCGGCGCAGGATGCGCAACTGCTCCTCGCGCTCGGGCTTGGGGCGCGGACGCTCCACCCGGTCCTGGAGCCACTTGCGCTGCTTCGGGTCCTGGATGTGCATGAACTCGATGCCGGTGGTGCGGCAGTACGACTCGCGCAGCACGCCGAGGATGTCGCGGAGCTTCATCATCGTCTTGCCGGCGAAACCGCCGACCGCGAAGTCCCGCTCCAGGTCCCACAGGGTGAGGCCGTGCTCGGTGATGTCGAGGTCGGGGTGCTTGCGCTGGTGGTACTCCAGCGGGTCGGTGTCGGCCATGACGTGGCCGCGGACCCGGTAGGAGTGGATCAGCTCGAAGACCCGCGCGGCCTTGGTGACGTCGTCGTCGTGCGAGGCGTCGATGTCCTTGAGCCAGCGGACCGGCTCGTAGGGGATGCGGAGCGCCTTGAAGATCTCGTCGTAGAACTCGTTCTCGCCGAGCAGCAGCTGGGAGAGGACCCGCAGGAACTCGCCGGAGGCGGCGCCCTGGATCACCCGGTGGTCGTACGTCGAGGTCAGGGTCATGACCTTCGAGATGCCCAGCTTGTTCAGGGTGTCCTGGGAGGTGCCCTGGAACTCCGCCGGGTAGTCCATCGCGCCGACGCCCATGATGAGGCCCTGTCCGGGCATCAGGCGGGGCACGGAGTGGACGGTGCCGATGCCGCCGGGGTTGGTCAGCGAGGCGGTGACGCCGGTGAAGTCGTCCATGCCGAGCTTGCCGTTGCGGGCGCGGCGGACGATGTCCTCGTAGGCCTGCCAGAACTCGAAGAAGTTGAGCGTCTCGGCCTTCTTGATGGCCGCGACGACCAGCTGGCGGTCGCCGTTCGGCTTCACCAGGTCGATGGCGAGGCCGAGGTTGACGTGCTCCGGCTTGACGAGGGTCGGCTTGCCGTCCTTCTCCGCGTAGGAGTAGTTCATCGCCGGCATGGCCTTGAGGGCCTGCACCATCGCGTACCCGATGAGGTGCGTGAAGGAGATCTTCCCGCCGCGGGCCCGCTTGAGGTGGTTGTTGATGACGATGCGGTTGTCGAAGAGCAGCTTCACCGGGACGGCGCGCACGGACGTGGCCGTGGGCAGTTCCAGGGAGGCGTTCATGTTCTTCGCGACCGCGGCGGACGGGCCGCGCAGCGTCACGTACTCCGGACCGGCCGGGGCCTCGGTGTCCGCGGCGGCCTTCGCCTTCGCGGCGGGGGCCTTCGCGGCGGGCGCCGGAGCGGCCTTCGCGGGGGCGGCCGGGGCCGGGGCCGGGGCGGGGGCCGCCGGAGCGGCGGGCGCGGCCGGAGCGGCCTGGGCCGCGGGCTTCGGGGCGGCAGCGGCGGGCGGTGCGGCCGGTTCGGCGGCCGGGGCCGCCGGGGTCACGGGCGCGGCGCCGGGAACGGGCTTGTCCGCCGTGCCGGACGTGCCCGGCTTGTAGTCGGCGAAGAAGTCCCACCAGGCGCGATCGACCGAACTGGGATCCTGGAGGTACTGCTGGTAGATCTCGTCGACGAGCCACTCATTGGGGCCGAAGGCAGCGGCCGGGTTCGTACCCGGGCCTGCTTGGTCGGTCGAGATGCTCGAGTTACTGGGGGACTGAGACGACACGGCGGCAACCGCCCTCTTCCGCTTCACAAGGTGATGGACAGCGGAAATCAAGGCTACGCCTCCCTGACCATTCCTTGCAGGCCGGGCCGGGCTTCGTCGTGCAAGTCACATCGGAAGACGGGTTTCGGCGCAGGAAATGGCGGGAAACAAGCCTGGTTCCGCTTCAGTCCGGGTACGCGAGGCCGAAGGTACGGCCCCTTGGACCGTACCCCTTGAACAGAACACGCAGAACGTGCCCTTCCGGTTCGAACCCTATGTCAACCTCGGGGCTGAGGGATCCCCGGAAGAGTGACGCGTATGCGGCAGCCGCGCGCGGATTCGGCCACGCCGATCCGGCCCCCGTGCAGATCCACCGCCCAGCGGGCGATCGCCAGGCCGAGCCCCGTGCCGCCGTCGCTGCCGGGGCCGTGCGGGGAGGGCACCTCGCCCCGGTTGAAGCGCTCGAAGACCCGGTGGCGCTCGGACTCCGGAATGCCCGGGCCCTCGTCCAGCACCTCCAGGAGCAGCGACTCGGGCTGCGGGCCGCGCCGGGCCAGGACGGTGACCCGGCCGTGCGGCGGACTGTGCTTCACCGCGTTGTCGATGAGATTGGCCACCACCTGGTGCAGCCGTTCGGCGTCCGCGTGCGCGGTCAGCTCCGGCGGCGAGACGTCCAGATGGAGATGGACGTCCTTGCGGGAGTGGTTGCCCGAGCCCGAGGAGAGCCGGCGGTGCGCGGAGGCGAGGTTCGCCTCCTTCAGTACCCCGGAGAGGTAGGGCCACACCTCGAAGCGGTTCGCCTTCAGCGTGACCACGCCGTTGTCCAGCCGCGACAGGTCCAGCAGCGTCTCCACCAGCCGGCCGAGCCGCTCCGTCTGCTTCAGCGCCGTGCGCATGGTCTCCGGATCGGCGGAGGACACCCCGTCCACCACGTTCTCCAGGACGGCCCGCAGCGCCGCGATGGGGGTGCGCAGCTCGTGCGAGACGTTCGCCACCAGCTCCTTGCGGTGCCGGTCCACGGCGGCCAGGTCGTCCGCCATCAGATTGATCGTCTGGGCCAGGTCGCCCAGCTCGTCGCGCCGGTCGGCGCCGCTGACCCGCCGGGTGTAGTCGCCGTGCGAGATCGACCGGGCCACCGCCCGCATCTCGTCCAGCGGCGCGGTCAGGCCGTGCGCCACGAACTGGGTGATCAGAAGCGTCGCGATCACCGAGAACACGGTGATGAAGCGCAGCTCCGTACGGGTGCGCAGCGCGACCATGAGCAGTCCGGTGGTGATGAACACCGAGACGACGACCAGCGTGCCCAGCTTGGCCTTGATGGAGAACGGCCGCAGCCCCGGTCCGGGCGGCGTCATGGCGCGGGGGTCTCCAGCGCGTAGCCGACGCCGTGCACGGTACGGATCCGCTCGGCGCCGATCTTGCGGCGCAGGGCCTTGATGTGGCTGTCGACGGTCCGGGTGCCCGAGGCGTCCGCCCAGTCCCAGACCTCCGCCAGCAGCTGCTCCCGGGAGAGCACCGCGCGCGGGGTGTTGGCCAGGCAGACCAGCAGGTCGAACTCGGTCGGGGTGAGGTGCACGTCCTCGGCGCGGACCCGGACCCGCCGCTGGGCGTGGTCGATCTCCAGCTCGCCGAGGCGGAGTATGCCGCTCCGGGGCGTCACTGCGGCCAGCGCGGCCCGCTCCACCCGGCGCAGCAGGACATGGACCCTGGCCGCCAGCTCACGCATGGAGAACGGTTTGGTCATGTAGTCGTCGGCGCCGACGCCGAGCCCGACCAGCATGTCCGTCTCGTCGTCCCGGGCGGTCAGCATGAGGACCGGGACCGGCCGCTGGGCCTGGACCCGGCGGCAGACCTCCAGGCCGTCGAAGCCGGGAAGCATGATGTCGAGGACCATCAGGTCCGGCTGCCACGCCTCGGCCGCGTCCACGGCCGCCGGGCCGTCGAGCGCGGTCTGCACCAGGAAGCCCTCGGCCCGCAGCCGGGCGGAAATGGCGTCGACGATCGTGGCGTCGTCCTCGACCACCAGCACACGGCGCTGCGCGCCCGGGGTGGCCGCGACACCTGAGTGGGTGGTGTGTGTCTGTTCCATCGCCCCGCCCCTGCCCGTTCTCACGGGGGTCATTCCCCCGGACGTACGGTCTTCGCTCGTGGATTTCGTGGGTGATCCCGCTATCGGTCAGCAGCGTAGAGGCAGCGGACGTCATCCGGCTACGCAGGGTGCAAGCCGGTCCGGGCGGGCGGGGCGCGGAACCGGTGCGGGGAAGAGGCGGAGTGTCGCGCTTGTGGCGCTTGGCCCCCGGGCGTCCCGGGGGCGCGCATACCCGGTGGGGGGATCTCAGGATGGCCGGATTGCGAGATGAACCACGTCGGGCACACCTCGGGCAACGCCCACTTCTTCGGTGCGTACTCCCGTGAATCCGGCATTCCGCAGGGCTTGTTCGAAGGTCTCGGACGGTTGTGCCGACCACACCGCCAGCACCCCGCCCGGCGCGAGCCGCGCCCGGCAGTCCGCGAGACCGGCCGGCGCGTAGAGGTTCCCGTTGTCCTCGGTCACCGTCCAGTCCGGCCCGTTGTCGATGTCCAGGCACAGCGCGTCGTAACAGTCCGTAGTCATATGCAGATACGCGACGAGGTCCGTCGTCAGGATCTCCGTCCGCGGATCGGCGAGCGCCGGCCCCGAGATCCCGGCCAGCGGCCCGTTGCGGTGCCAGTCGACGATGGCCTCCTCCCGCTCGGCGACCGCGATCCGCCCCCACCGCGGCTCCTCGGCCGCCCGCGCGAGCGAGAACCCCACCCCCAGCCCCCCGATCAGCACCGCCGGCTCCGTCCGCTCCGCCGGCAGCGCCTCCAGCGCGGCATCGATCAGCAGCCGCTCGGAGCGCCCGTCCGACGTGTCCATCAGAAAGCACCCGTTGGCGATGATCTCGAAGTCGTCCCCCCGCCTGCGCAGAACCACCTCCCCGTACGGCCCCTCACGGCGGTCGAGGGTCACGGGGGCGAGGGCGTCGGGGCCGAAAGCAGCAGGCATGCGCGGATATCTCCGGTGGGTGTCCGTCGGTCGGTACCCCGCCATCCTGTCCCGGCGGGGGCGCGGGGGCCAATGGAGGCTCGGCCCCGGTCGGTTTCAGGGGCGCGGCGCCTTCTCCCCGTGTGTCGCGAGGTGTTCGGCGGCCAGCCACGGGGCCAGGTCGTCGATGAGGAGGGAGAGGTCGGCGGGGTCGGTGCCGGGGGTGCGGGCGAGGCGGGCGGCGTGCCGGATCTGGCGGGCCCGGTCGGGGGCGTCGGGGCGGTAGTGGGTGAAGAGGGCGGCGGAGTGGGTGAGGTCGCTCGTCCAGCCGTTCCAGGCGGGCATGACGAGGGTGAAGGCGGTGCGCACGATGCGGCGGGCCACGCCCCGGATCAGGGTGCGGCGGGCGTCGTCCGTGGTGGCCGCGGCGGCGCGGGTGCGCCAGCGGGGGAGGAGGAGGTCCAGGTCGCCGTTGGTCTCGCGGGCGAGGAGGGAGGTGGGGCGGTAGCGGGGCAGCCGGCCGGCGAGGTCGTCGCCGAGCAGCGGGGTGCAGAGGCAGGCGGTGAAGAAGCCGAGGTCGTGCCGTTCCAGCGGGCTGAGGAGCGTGTCGGCGGAGGCCAGCAGGACCCCGGCGCCGTCGATGACGTCGAAGGCGGCGTCGAGTTCCGCTTCGAGGGCGTCGGCGGCCTGTCGGTCCGCCTCCGTGGGCGCGGAGCGCAGGGCGATCTGCAGATCGAGGTCCGAGACGCCGGGGACGGCCGTGCCGCGCGGGATGCTGCCGTAGACGTACGCGCTGTCGAGCCGGTCGGGGCCGAAGGCGGCGGCGATCGCCTCGCGCGCGGCCGCGACGACGGGGGCGAACTCCGCGGCGACCCGGTCGAGCGCGCCCTCGCGCCGGATCATGCCGTCCGCGTCGAGGCCCCGGTCCTCGTACGTGTCCTCGGAGCGGGCCACTCCGGCCGGGAACGGCGGCGCGGTGAAGGCCACCCGGGCCGCCGGTGTCGTCACGTCGGCGTCGCCGCTGACCGCCCAGGCGGCGACCCGGGAGACCACGGCCGCCGGGACCGCCTCGCTGATCCCGGGAACGGCCGGGACATCCTGCGTGGCGTGGGCGTCGTGGGGGAGGACCACCCGGTAGTCCCGCTCCAGCGCGGTACGGGCCGTCGCCTGCACGCACATCTCCGACATCACCCCGCACACCGCGACCGCCTCCACCCCGGCCCCGCCCAGCAGCGCGCCCAGCGGCGTCCCGGCGAACCCGTCGGCCCGGGTCTTGCGGACCACGTACTCCGAAGGGCCGGGCTCGACGGGCAGGTGCAGCTCCCAGCCCGGGGTGTACGGGGCGTCGCCCGAGCCCGGGGCGCCGTCGTTCTGGAGGTGCACCACCAGGGCGCCCGCCGCCCGCGCCCGCGCCAGCAGCTCCGCCGTCCGCTCCAGCAGCGCGGCCGCGCCGGGGACGGCCCGGTCGCCGGTCACCCCCGCCTTCTGCACATCGACGACGATCAGGGCCTGGACGGGAAGCGGGAAGCCGGTCATGGGGTCATCCTGTCGGGCCGGGCGGACGCGTTCCACGGGGTTTCGGCCGGGGGGAACGCGGGGCGGCGGAACCGGGATCACCAGCGGCGGGGAGTCGGGACTACCGGGGCCTTCCGCCGTGTTGGCAGCGGTGTCGGGAAGCGGCGTCCCCCGGACGGCGTACCGCGATCGCTCACAGCGAACACACCCTCGGGAACATTGAGCGGCTCATATGCATTGAGTCCACATAGCTCAACTTGAATGCCGAAGGGGAGATCATGGCTACTGAGTCCACTGCCGTCACGCCGCTGGTTCTGCCTGTGCTGCCGCTCGACGACGAGGTCGTGCTGCCCGGCATGGTGGTGCCTCTGGACCTGTCCGACACCGATGTGCGCTCGGCGGTCGAGGCCGCGCAGGCCGCGGCCCGCGACGGCGGGGGCAAGCCCGAGGTGCTGCTCGTTCCGAGGATCGACGGCACCTACACCGGGATCGGTGTCATCGGCACCGTCGAACAGGTCGGACGGCTCTCCGACGGCGACCCCGGCGCGCTCATCCGCGGTCGCGGGCGGGTGCGGATCGGGGCCGGGACCAGTGGCCCCGGCGCCGCCCTCTGGGTGGAGGGGACCCGGGTCGACGTCTCCGTCCCCGACCCCCTCCCCGGAGCGGCCGCCGAACTGGTCAAGGAGTACAAGGCGCTCGCCACCACCTGGCTGAAGAAGCGCGGCGCCTGGCAGGTCGTGGACCGGGTCCAGCAGATCGAGGACATCTCCGCGCTCGCCGACAACTCCGGGTACTCGCCCTTCCTCACCACCGCCCAGAAGGTGCGCCTCCTGGAGACCGCCGACCCGGTCGCCCGGCTGAAGCTCGCCATCCAGTGGCTCGGTGAGCACCTGGCCGAACAGGACGTCGCCGAGTCCATCGCCAAGGACGTCCAGGAAGGCGTCGACAAGCAGCAGCGCGAGTTCCTGCTGCGCCGCCAGCTCGACGCCGTACGCAAGGAGCTGTCCGAGCTCAACGGGGACCCCGAGGACGAGTCCGACGACTACCGGGCGCGCGTCGAGGCCGCCGACCTGCCCGAGCACGTCCGCGAGGCCGCGCTCAAGGAGGTCGACAAGCTGGAGCGCTCCTCCGACCAGAGCCCCGAGGGCTCCTGGATCAGGACCTGGCTGGACACCGTCCTGGAGCTGCCGTGGACCGAGCGGACCGAGGACGCCTACGACATCAGGGGCGCCCAGGAGATCCTGGACGCCGAGCACGCCGGACTCCAGGACGTGAAGGAACGCATCACCGAATACCTCGCCGTGCGCAAGCGCCGGGCCGACCGCGGTCTGGGCGTCGTCGGCGGGCGGCGCGGCGGCGCGGTGCTGGCCCTCGTCGGCCCGCCCGGCGTCGGCAAGACCTCGCTCGGCGAATCCGTGGCGCACGCCATGGGCCGGAAGTTCGTCCGCGTCGCGCTCGGCGGTGTCCGGGACGAGGCGGAGATCCGCGGCCACCGGCGTACGTACGTCGGGGCGCTGCCCGGCCGTATCGTCCGCGCCATCAAGGAGGCCGGTTCGATGAACCCGGTCGTCCTGCTGGACGAGATCGACAAGGTCGGCTCCGACTTCCGGGGCGACCCGGCCGCCGCCCTGCTCGAAGTCCTCGACCCGGCGCAGAACCACACCTTCCGCGACCACTACCTGGAGGTCGAACTCGACCTCAGCGACGTCGTCTTCCTCGCCACGGCCAACGTGCTGGAGGCCATCCCGGAGGCCCTGCTCGACCGCATGGAGCTGGTCAGGCTCGACGGGTACACGGAGGACGAGAAGGTCGTCATCGCCCGCGACCACCTGCTCCCGCGCCAGCTGGAGCGGGCCGGTCTGGAGAAGGACGAGGTCACCCTGGAGGAGTCGGCGCTGCGCAAGCTGGCCGGCGAGTACACCCGGGAGGCCGGGGTCCGGAACCTGGAACGGGCCGTGGCCCGGCTGCTGCGCAAGGTCGCGGCCCAGCACGAGCTGGGCGACCGGGAGCTGCCGTTCACGGTGGGCGAGGACGATCTGCGCGGCCTCATCGGCCGTCCGCACCACGTCCCCGAGTCCGCCCAGGACCCGGCCGAGCGCCGCACCGCGGTGCCGGGCGTGGCCACCGGGCTCGCGGTCACCGGGGCCGGCGGTGACGTGCTCTTCGTGGAGGCGTCGCTGGCCGATCCGGAGACCGGGGCGTCCGGACTGACCCTGACCGGCCAGCTCGGCGACGTCATGAAGGAGTCCGCGCAGATCGCGCTGAGCTTCCTGCGGTCGCACGGCGCGGAGCTGGAGCTGCCGGTCGCGGATCTGAAGGACCGCGGCGCGCACATCCACTTCCCGGCGGGCGCGGTGCCCAAGGACGGTCCGAGCGCGGGCATCACGATGACCACGGCGCTGGCCTCGCTGCTCTCCGGACGGCTGGTCCGCACCGATGTGGCCATGACCGGTGAGGTCTCGCTCACCGGGCGGGTGCTCCCGATCGGCGGGCTGAAGCAGAAGCTGCTCGCCGCCCACCGGGCCGGGATCACCACCGTGGTGATCCCCAAGCGCAACGAAGCGGACCTGGACGACGTTCCCGCCGAGGTGCTGGACACCCTGGAGGTCCACCCGGTCACCGATGTGCGTCAGGTCCTGGAGATCGCCCTCGCCCCGGCCCAGGCCCCGGCGGAGCGCAGGATCCCGGCCGCGGCGTAGCCCCCACGACGTGACGGACGTGGCGGCACGCGCACGGCCGGTACGGACGGCCCGCTTCCCCTCGCAGGAGGGGAGGCGGGCCGTTTCCGTTTCCGCTTCGGGAGCCGCCTCCGTCCCCGTTTCGTCGTACGGAGAGAGGGCGGGGGCGCCGGTACGGCGAGGGGTCAGGGGCGGTAGATCGTGCCCGGGACCGGCTCGGCGGGGGCCATGAGCTGGGGGACGGTGACGAAGGTGTAGCCCCGCTTCTTCAGCGCGTCGATGATGCCGGGGACGGCGGGCACGCTGCCCTTGTAGATGTCGTGGAGCAGGATGATGCCGTCGCGGCTCGCCTGGTCGAGTATCCGCTTCTGGATCAGCGCGGAGTCGGTCGTGGAGTAGTCCTTGGCGGTGGCGCTCCACAGGATCTGGGCGAGTCCGAGGTCCTTGCTGATCCCGGAGACGGTGTCGTCGGTCCGGCCCTGCGGCGGGCGCATCAGGCGGGGCTTCTTGCCGGTGATCGCCTCGATCGCGTCCTGCGTCTTCTTCAGCTCGGCGCGTATCTCGGCTGGCTTCTTGTCCGTCAGGATCTCGTGCGACCAGGTGTGGTTGGCGACCTCGTGCCCTTCCGCCTCGATCCGGCGGACGGTCTCGGGGTGCTTCTTCACATGGTTCTTGCCCAGCAGGAAGAAGGTGGCGTGGACCTTCTTCTCCTTGAGGATGTCCAGCAGATGGGGGGTGTCCTCGGCCGGCCCCGCGTCGAAGGTGAGCGCGATGCACTTCGCCCTGCGGCAGTCGACCGGGCCGAGTTCCCCCTTGCCGTCCGCACCGGCGTCGGCGCGGGCGGTCGCGGGAGCCGTGGTCTCCATCGAGCAGCCGCTCAGGGTCAGCGTGAGCACGGTCACCAGGCCGGCGGCCAACCCCGCGGTGATCGATTTCGTCCTACTGGGCACTACAGGTCACTCCCTCATGGCTTGCGTCGCACATATGTGCGGACTGCCAGGACTATACACAGCACGTATACATGTGATGTATAGGGGGTGCGGGGCGGGTGCTTCTTGACCTGAGCGCGTCATCGTACCTGGTCAGGGCCTTGGATACGGGCGGAGCCCGGCGACGGGGTGCGTCACCGGGCTCCGTAACGGCCGGGGTGGATCTCCGCGTACGGACTAGCCGTTGGCCAGGGCCTGTACGCGGTCGAGGGCGCCGTTGAAGTGGTTGTGGTCGCCCACCGTCGGGCCGGACGAGGTGTACTGCCAGATCGTGTAGAAGCCCCAGCCGGCCGGGAGCGTGCCGACCGTGGTGTTGTAGCGGGCCACCCACAGCGGGTTGGTGGTGCCGAAGCTGGAGTTGTTCCCGGTGCAGGTCTGCCACCAGCTCGTCGCGGTGTAGATGACCGCGTCGCGTCCGGTGCGGGCCTTGTAGGTGTTCACGAAGTCGCGGATCCAGGACACCATTCCGGCCGCGGTCTTGCCGTAGCACTGCGCGCCGTACGGGTTCCACTCGATGTCGAGCACGCCGGGCAGGGTCTTGCCGTCCCGGGACCAGCCGCCGCCGTGGTCCACGAAGTAGTTCGCCTGGGTGGCGCCGCTGGTGGTGTCCGGGGTGGCGAAGTGGTACGAACCCCGGATCATCCCGACGTTGTACGAGCCGTTGTACTGCTGGGCGAAGTACGGGTTGGTGTAGTACGTGCCCTCGGTGGCCTTGGTGTAGGCCCACTTCACGCCGCTGTTCCAGAGCGTCGACCAGGCGACGTTGCCCTGGTGGCTGCTGACGTCCACGCCCTCGGTCTGGACGGCGCGGGTGGTGGGCAGTCCGCCCTGACCGTCGTGGGCGACGACGCCCATGCCCATGGTGGCCGTGCCCCGGGCGGGAGCCGTGGGGTCGCCGGCGGTGGCGGCCGCGCCGGCGGTGGTGGGCAGGGCTATGAGCAGGGAGAGGGCGGCGAGGAGGGTTCCGGCCGCCGCGAAGCGCGAGCGGCGACGAGTTCTGGTGCCGGATCTGTGCACGAGCATGACGTGCCTCCGAAGAGCATGGGTGGGGGGAGCTGCGGGGGGCGTGCGGATCCGGAGGCGCGTGGGGTGCGCCCCTGGCGCGGCATGCAATGGTGTGAACATGCCATGCATGACGCTACGCACGTAGACCCGGTGGCGGAAGAGGGCCTGGGCGGTGCCGTTGGTCTACTCCTGCGAAATACTGGCCAAGCTGCGGCGATGACCTGTGGTGAAAGAAATTTTCAGCGACGGGAAAGCTCATGAGGGGTGTTGACGTGCACGGGAGCGTAAGCGGGAGTGAACCCGGCGCATCCGGGGGGAATGGTGTGGACCACGAATTCCTCGCACTGGAGGTGGAGTTGGCCGTTTTCCTCCGCCGTGCCCGCGCCAACTCCGGTGAGATGGCGCGCGAAGTCCATCCCGAACTGGAGTCCGCCGCCTACGGTCTGCTCGTCCGCCTCGAATCGGCCGGCCGTCAGCGCGCCACCGACCTCGCCGCCTACTTCGGCGTCGGCAAGGCGACCATGAGCCGTCAGCTCCGCGCCCTGGAGAACCTCGGACTGGTGGCCAGGGAGCCCGACCCGGCCGACGGGCGGGCCTTTCTCGTCCACCTCACCGACGAGGGCCTGGCCCGCTTCCGCCGCGTCCGCGACGCCCGCCGCGACCGCTACGTGCGCAAGCTCGCCGACTGGGACCGTGCCGAAGTGGCCGAACTGGCCCGCCTGCTGCACCATCTGAACGCCCGCGCCGAGGACTGAAGGCGGCTCCGGCGCGCACCGCACCCCGACCCGGTCGCAGGTCTCGTCCCCCGCGCCGAGGACTGACGGCGGCTCCGGCGCGCACCGCACCATGGCCCGGCCGCAGGTCCGTCTCCCGTGCCGGATCGCCGGCCGCGACGGCTCCGGTGCGCGCCGCGAGCCGGGCTCACAGCCGTGCGTAGACCGCCGTCGCGTCGTCGTGCGCCTTGCCGCGGCCCAGGTACCTGCGGTCGGTGTCCGCGTTCTCCAGGGCGCGCACGCGCTCGATGAGCCCCTCCGGGCCCTCCTTGCGGAGCACGCCCAGGCAGGCCGACCAGTCGCCCTCGCGGAACATCTCCGTCCAGCGACTCGCCCCGTCCGTCAGCGCCGCGAGCGCGCGCACCCCGGCGCGCGGAGCGCGCCCGGTCACCGCGCGCTCCGCCACGGCCGGATCGGCGGCGGCCGTGAAGAAGCCGCCCTCCTTGTTCCGCACCCGGGCGTCCGCGATCTCCTCCGAGGCCAGGAACTCCGCGGGCACCCGGTCCAGGCGGTCGTCGAGCACGGCCGTGACGTCGCCGGCGGGCGACTCCTTCAGCAGCACCGAGTCGGAGAGCACCAGGTGCTCCACCTCCTCCTCGTCCCAACGCGCCATCACCACCGTTGCCTGTGGCGTACGGACGTGAGAAAGGTCACACGCGGAACGGTGAAGGTCCGCGGTGCGCCGGATGGACTCGGCGAGGATGTCCCGGAGGGTCAGATCTCGCCGCGATCCGGACAGTTCGACCAGGGAACCGCCCAGCCGCGCGGTGAACCAGTGCACCGAGTGCACACAACCGTCGTCCCCCCGGGGCGGGGTCACCCCGTCGAGCAGGACGAGTCCCCCGCCCTGGCCGGACGCCGGAAGAACGGTGGCGGCCCAGTCCTCGTTCGGACGTCCGGGAGTGCCGGCCGCCGTCGAGAGTTCGATACGCATACGGCCAGTCTGCACGATGCCTTCACGGCCCCTGCACGGCCCGTGCATTGGCCCGTACCAGCAGGTCAGCGGGGCGGACGGAGCGGAAGGAAACCCTCCGGCCGGAGTGCGGCGGGGCATCCTGCCAAAGCCTGCCCCGAAGATCCAGCCGACCGCCGGGGCGTGACGGGCGGTGCCCGGGGTGTGACTTGTTCGCCAACTCAGGAGTGCGGTTCACTCGTTCGAGTGGCGGAGCGGTTGATGTGCGCCCCCCTCTCAAAAGCACTGGAATGGTCAGAAGCCGTACCAGGAGACGGGGCGCTCGTTCACGTGACCGTGCGTCACCTCTGCTTCAAGGGCGGACGAGTCGAGATTGCGAGCACCGGTGCAGAAGAAGCGGCCTCGGAGCAAGGGCGGCAAGCAGAACGGTTCCGGGGCGACGGCTTCGGCGCAGGCCGGGAGCGGGCGCACCGTGCGCGTCCGTACCCGCCTCGTCGCGGGCGTCGCGGTCGTCGGAGTCACCGTCATAGCCGCAGGGGCGCCGGCGGTCCTCACCGCCTCCTCCGACCTGACCGACTCCCAGCGGCTGGTCACCCTCGCCGAGCTGAACCAGCAGGCGATCGTCCTCGCCCACTCCCTCGCGGACGAACGCGACGAGGTGACCGCCTTCATCGCGGCCGGCCGCACCGGCAAGCCCGGCCAGGACGGCGCCGGCAGCCGCAGCGCCCGGGTCGACCAGCAGGTCGACGAGATCGCCGACGCGGCCCCCGCCGCGCTGCGCCGCGACCTCTCCACCATCCCCTCGCTGCGCCGCAACGCGATCGGCGGCAAGGGCACCGCCCTGGAGGCCCACCAGGCGTACTCCGAGGTCATCGCCAAGCTCCACGACCTCGCCGACGAACTGGCGGACAGCACCCCGCCGCGCGCCGCCCAGTCGGTCCGCGCCCCGCTGGCCCTCGGCCGGGCCACCGAGCAGGCGTCCGCCACCCGCGGACTGCTCCTCGCCGCGCTCGCCGTCCCCGTCAAGGAGCCGGCCGCCCCGCAGATCGACCCGTTCACCGGGCTGCCCGTCCAGACCCAGGACGAGGGCGAGACCAAGGAGGACCGCACCCGCGACGAGCTGAGCGCCGCCGCCCAGCGGTCCCGGACCGGCGAACTGTCCGCCCTCGCCGAATTCGACCAGGCCGCCGGGGCCACCGGCCGCGACAAGCTCGCCACCACGGTCACCGGACCCGAGGTCAACAGCGCCGAGAAGTACCTCGCCGCCCTGACCGACCGCCCCGAGCTCTCCGAGTCCGACCGCAAGGTCAGCCCCAAGAAGCTCACGGCGGCGCTGTCCGCCCGGGTCGACCGGATGCGGAGCGTCGAGTCCGCCCTGGGCACCGCCCAGGTGCGACGCCTCGAAGGGCTGCGCGACGACGACGTCACGGCGCTCGAACTGCGCATCGCGCTCCTCGGCGCCTGCTTCCTCGTCGCCGTCGGCGTCTCCACCGCCGTGGCCCGCACCCTCACCCAGCCGCTCGCCGTCCTGCGCATCGGCTCCGGCCGCCTCGCCGACGAGCCCGAGACCGCCGAACCCATCCGCTACACCGGACGCAACGACGAGTTCGCCCAGGTCGTCCGGTCCATCAACGCCCTGCACGGGCGGCTCCACGGACTGCTCCACGAGTTCAACGGACGGTTCGAGCGACTGGAGCGCGAGCGCGGCGAGCTGGTCGCCGGACGCGAGGCCCTCACCCTCCAGCGCGCCGAACTCCAGGTGCAGACCGCCGACCTGTCGGCCCAGCTGGAGAAGCTCCGCAACACCGTCCACCACACCTTCGTCAACCTCTCGCTGCGCACCCTCGGCCTCGTCGAGCGCCAGCTGGGCGTCATCGAGTCCCTGGAGGAGCGTGAGCAGGACCCGGAGCGGCTGGGCACCCTGTTCAAGCTCGACCACATGGCCACGGTCATGCGCCGCCACAGCGAGAACATGCTGGTCCTCGCCGGCGCCGAGCACGGACACGGGCATCCCGGGCCGATCCCGCTGGTCGACGTCCTGCGCGCGGCCGTCAGCGAGATCGAGCGGTACGAACGGGTCACGATCCAGTCCCTGCCGCCGCACGCCCAGGTCGCCGGATTCGCCGCCGACGACCTCAGCCACCTGGTGGCCGAACTGCTGGAGAACGCCACCGCGTTCTCCCCGCCGGACTCCCAGGTCCAGCTCTCCGGCTGGCTTCTGGAGAGCGGCGAGGTGATGCTCTCCGTGCAGGACGCGGGCATCGGCATGTCCGCCGTACGGATGGGCGAGCTGAACACCCGGCTCGGCGACCCGTCGCTCTTCGAGGCGGGGGAGCAGAGCGCCGACGGGGCCGGCCTCGGCCTCCAGGTCACCGCGCTGCTGGCCGCACGCCACGGAGTGCGGGTCGAACTGCGCGAGCAGAAGGGCAGCGGGGTCACGGCCGTCGTCGTCCTGCCCACCGCCCTCCTGCCCAAGGCGCCCCCCGCCGCCACCCCGCCGCCCGTCCGCACCTCGGGCGACGGCCCCTCGCTCAACCTCCCCGGCTCGGTCGCCGAGGCCAACTCCAACGCCCTGCCGCAGCGCGGCGCGCTCGCCCCGGCCGGAGACCCGCTGATCGCCGCCGCCGAACGGACCCTCGCCGCCCGGGAGGCGGAGGCGGCGGCACCCGACGGGGCCGAGACCGCCGCCGCACCCGACGCGGTCGACCCGGTCGAGGAGCCCGCGCTCGCCGCCGGTACGGGGACGGGGGAGCCCGGGACCGCCGTGGAGCCGGACGAGGCGTGGAGCGCCGCCGAGGCTCCGGAGTCCGGGAGCGCCGAGGCGCGGGAGGAGTCCGGGAGCGCTGGGGCTCGGGAGGAGTCCGAGAGCGCTGGGACGCCGGAGGAGTCCGGGGGCGTACGGCCTCCGGTCGAGTCCGAGGCCGAGCGGACGATGCAGGTCCGGATGCCGAAGCCGCCCGAGACACCGGAGGCGTCCGCGTCCGCCCCGGCCGACGGTGAGGGGCCGGAGCCCACGAACGCCGCCGGACCCTACGCCATCGGCCCGGACCGCCACGAGCGCGCCCCCGACGAGCGCGCGCCCGAGCCCGCCGCCGGGTCCGTCGCCGAGGTCCCCGGACCGCGCAGGCCGGAACCGGAGCCGGGCGAGGCCGCCGCGCCCCGGGCCCCGGCGGTCACCGCCAAGGGGCTGCCCAAGCGCACCCCCAAGGTCGTCAAGTCCGCTCCGGCCCCCGCGGCCGAGCGCAAGGGCGGCATCGACAAGGAGGCCCTGCGCCGCCGCCTCGGCGGATTCCACCAGGGCGCGAAGAACGGCCGCAGGGACGTCGAGGCGGAGATCGCCGAGGCCACCGCCCCCGCGGGCAGCACCACACGTACCGAACACACTGAGCCGGCCGGCCGTACCGACGGCCGTACCGGAGAGACGGGGGACACAGTCGAGGAGGCACGCAGTTGACTGCGCCCAGCACATATGGGCTGAGTACCGAGGCCCGTAACCTTCACTGGTTGCTGAGCAATCTGGTGGAGGAGGTGCCAGGGGTCCACTCGGTCACCGTCGTCTCGTCCGACGGACTCATGCTGCTCTCCTCCGACCCCGGCCATCAGCACGCCGGCACCTCCGGCGGTCGGCAGGACGGGCCCAGGGGCTCCAGCGCCGATCTGGCCACCATCGTCTCGGGCATCGGCAGCCTCACCGTCGGCGCCGCCAAGCTCATGGACGGCGGTGGCGTCAAGCAGACCATGGTCGCCATGGACGAGGGCAGCGTCTTCGTCATGTCGATCAGCGACGGCTCGCTGCTCGGGGTGCACGCCACCCCCGACTGCGACATGAGCGTCATCGCGTACCACATGGCGCTCTTCGTCGGCCGCGCCGGACACGTCCTCACCCCCGAACTCCGCAGCGAGCTGCGCAAATCGATGGAGAGCGCCCAGTGACCCCCGCCGCCGCCCAGCCCGCCCGAAAACTCCCGGTGCGCGGCGCCGACAAACGGCCCGCGCGCGTACGCCCGTACTCCCTCACCGGCGGCCGTACCCGCTTCGGCCACGTCCTGCTCGTCGAGACCTTCGTCGCCGCCCTCGAAGCCCCCGAGGAGCGCCGCGAACTGCCCAACGGCAACCTCGCCGGCCGGGTCATGCCCGAACTGCGGGCCATCGTCGAACTCTGCCGCCGCATGCGCACGGTCGCCGAGATCTCGGCCCTGCTCAAGATGCCGCTCGGCGTGGTCCGCGTGCTCCTCAGCGACCTGGCCGACCAGGGAAAGATCCGCGTGTACGGAACCGGTCACGGCGCCGGTCAGCCCGACCGCGCACTGCTCGAAAGGGTGCTCAATGGGCTCCGCCGTCTCTGAGTCGCCGCTGTTCGCCCCTCGCCAGCCGGGACCGGCGGACCGGACCGAGGAAGCGCCGCAGGACTGGCAGCTCGACCACACCAGGGCCCCGATCGCCACGAAGATCGTGGTCGCCGGAGGCTTCGGCGTCGGCAAGACGACCTTCGTCGGCTCGGTCTCGGAGATCACCCCGCTCCAGACCGAAGCGATGATGACCCAGGCCAGCGAGGACACCGACGACCTCAGCGCCACGCCCGACAAGGTCACCACCACCGTCGCCATGGACTTCGGCCGCATCACGCTCGACGACGACCTCGTGCTGTACGTCTTCGGCACCCCGGGACAGCAGCGCTTCTGGTTCATGTGGGACGACCTGGTGCGCGGTGCGATCGGTGCCGTCGTCATGGCCGACACCCGGCGGCTCGCCGACTGCTTCCCCGCCCTCGACTACTTCGAGAGCTGCGGGCTGCCGTACATCGTGGCGGTCAACCACTTCGAGGGAACGCCCGGCTTCGAGGCCGACGACGTCCGCGAGGCCCTGACCGTTCCGCCGCACGTGCCGGTTGTGATCATGGACGCGCGCAACAGGATCACCGTCGTCGAGTCGCTGCTGACCCTGGTCGGCCACGCCCTCGACGCCACCCCCGCCTAGCCCGTACGCACCCCCGTACGTACGCACAACGGAGAACCACGATGCGGAAGATACTCATAGTCGGAGCCGGTCAGTCCGGGCTCCAGCTCGCTCTCGGACTGCAGTCCAGAGGGTACGAAGTCACCCTCATGTCCAACCGGACGGCCGACGAGATCCGCTCCGGCCGGGTCATGTCGACACAGTGCATGTTCCACACGGCCCTTCAGCACGAGCGGGACTACCAGCTCAACTTCTGGGAGTCCCAGGCCCCGCGCATCGAGGGCCTCGGCGTCTCGGTCGCCGGACCGGACTCCTCGCGCGCCGTCGACTGGGTCGGCAGGCTGGACGGCTACGCCCAGTCCGTCGACCAGCGCGTGAAGATGGCCGGCTGGATGGAGACCTTCGCCCAGCGCGGCGGACAGCTCGTCATCCACGGCGCGGCCGTCTCGGACCTGGACTACTTCTCCCGCACCTACGACCTGGTGCTGGTCTCGGCCGGCAAGGGCGAGCTGGTGTCCATGTTCGGCCGGGACGCCTCCCGTTCGCCGTTCGACGCCCCGCAGCGCGCCCTGGCCGTCGCCTACGTCCACGGCATGGGCCCGCGTCCGGAGCACCCGGAGTTCGACGCGGTCCGCTGCAACCTGGTCCCGGGCGTCGGCGAGCTGTTCGTCATGCCCACCCTGACCACGTCCGGCCGCGCCGACATCCTGTTCTGGGAGGGCGTCCCCGGTGGCCCCCTCGACGTCTTCCAGGGCATCAAGGACCCCTCGGAGCACCTGGCGAAGACGCTGGAGCTGATGGAGCGGTTCACCCCCTGGGAGTACGCCCGCGCCACCAAGGTCGAACTGACCGACGCCAACGGCACCCTGGCCGGACGGTACGCCCCCACGGTCCGCAAGCCGATCGGCCGGCTCCCCGGCGGCGGTCTCGTCCTCGGAGTGGCGGACGTCGTCGTCGCCAACGACCCGATCACCGGCCAGGGCTCCAACTCGGCGTCCAAGTGCGCCAACGCCTACCTGGACTCGATCATCGAGCACGGGGACCGGGAGTTCGACGCGGAGTGGATGCAGGCCACCTTCGACCGCTACTGGGAGACCGCCCAGCACGTCACCAAGTGGACGAACGCGATGCTCGGCGTCCCGCCGGAGCACGTGCTCAACCTGATCGGTGCCGCCGGCCAGCTCCAGCCGGTCGCCGACCGCTTCGCCAACGGCTTCAACGACCCGGCCGACTTCGAGAACTTCTTCTTCGACCCGGAGAAGACGAACGCCTACCTCGCGTCGGTCTCCGGTGCGTGACCGTTTGACCGTGTGATCGCTCGGTGATCGATTGCCGGTCACCATGAGAGATTGATCGTTTGGCTGATCGATCGACCGGTGGATCGATCAAACGATCACGGCCTCCGTGTCCGACGCCCTACGCGTCGGGTGCGGAGGCTTCTCCGTACCCGTCGTCCGAACCGTCGGACGCGCCGTCGGGGAGTTCCGGCGGGGTGTACGAGGCCAGCGGCGTGCTCTCCGGGTCGGGCCGGACCGCGCCGAGCAGCGGGTTGGCCGCCAGGGGCGAGACCTTCACCACGGAGCCGGGGCGGGGCGCCTGGACGACGAGGCCGTTGCCGATGTAGATCGCCACATGGGTCGCCTTGGGGAAGTAGACGATCAGATCGCCGGGGCGCAGTGCGTTCACCGAGACCTTTCGCAACTGCCGCCACTGCTCCTGGGAGGTACGGGGGATGGTGCGGCCGGCGCTCGCCCATGCCTGCGAGGTGAGCCCGGAGCAGTCGAAGGAGTCCGGACCCTCCGCCCCCCACACGTACGGCTTGCCGATCTGCCGGATCGCGTACCGGACGGCCGCGCCGCCCTCCTCCGTCGGCGGCCGGGACGAGGACAGCGCACCGGAGGCGACCAGGGCGTCCTGGGCGCGGTCCGTGCCCTGCTGCGCGAGGCGGTTCACCCCGGCGAGCTGATCGGTGGAGAGCGAGGCGAGCATGGCCTCCACCTCCGCGAGCCGGGCGCGCACCGCGTCGCGTTCCTTCTTCTGGCGTGCCGCCAGGACCTGTGTGCGGTCCAGGACCGCACGCGAGGACTTCGCGAGTGCGGCGGCCCGCTTCTCCGCGACGTCGAGCCGCTTCATGGTGGCCACCCGGCCGGCGGCCAGCCGCTGGATGACCTGCCCCTGGTCCAGGGCGGTCGCCGGGTCGCGCATCAGCAGCAGCCGCAGGTAGAGGGAGAGGTCCGAACGGCCCTGGTACTGCTCACGGGCCAGCCGGCCCGCGTCGTCCCGGCTGCGCGACAGCGCGAGCCGCGCGGTGACCACCTGGGCGTCGAGCTTCTTCGCCTCGGCGGTCCGCTTCTTCAGCTCGGCGGCCGTCCCGTTGTACGTCTCGGTGGCCTCCTCCGCCTGCTGGTAGAGGCTCTGGAGCCGGGTCAGCAGCGCGGGGACGCCGGCCGGGGCGGCCTGCGGTCCGGCCGCCGGGGCGGCGGGGTCCGAGGGGCCGGGCGAGGGAGCCGGAGCGGCGGCGGCCGGTGAGGTCACGACGACGGCGGCCAGCGCCGCCGTGCCGATGGAACGCAGAAGCCTGCCCGACACGACATCACCTCCGGGAACGGGGTGAATCGTGCGACTACCCCATGAGTGAGCGCAATTGGTCCATACGCTCACTCACCGGGGGGCGATGCAAGAACCTCAGGGGTGGTGGCCGGTCGATTCCCCCGACCGGCCGACCGCTCACTGATCGTTTGCCCCATGGAACGATCGATTGATCGCTTTGCCTTTCCATTGATCGTTTGGCTGAGGGGCCGATCGATTGACCGATCGCGCGACCAAACGAAAGCCGTCAGTCGACCGGGAAGGCGTAGACGACGCGGCCGCGCCGCACCAGGGCGGTCCGGCCGTACGTCAGCACCTGGTACCCGGCGGTGACGGTTCCGCCCTGGGGGTCCTGCTCACCGACGTCCTGGAACTTCCACAGCCGTCGCCCGTCCGCCGCCGCGAAGGCGGTGACCTGGCCGGCGCTCGCCGCGAGCAGCGTGCGGCCCGAGCCGCTGACGGCCAGTGAGGGCGCCGAGCCGTTGGCCACCGCTTCCGTGGAGCGGCGCCAGCGGAGCTTGCCGGAGGCCCGGTCGACGGCGCCGACCTCCTGGTTCCGGCTGGTGGTGTGCAGGGTGGCACCCGCCTCGACGGAGGGGCCGAAGACGGAGCCCGGCGTGCCGTTGAGCGTCCACTTCGGACGGCCGGCCGGAGTTTCGAAAGCGCGCAGGTCGTCGCCGACCGCCGCGAAGAGCGTGCCGTCGGCGTCGCCGGTCGCCGCGTCGTCGGGCGTCACCGTGCCGAAGGACTTGGTCCAGCGGAGCTTGCCGGTCTCGCGCTCGAAGCAGCGGAAGACGGCCTTGCCCTTGGCGGCCTTCACATCGGCCGGGGTGAGCGTGGGCCGGCTCTGCCGTACGACGATGTCGTCCGGGCGGACGGCGGTCAGCCGGTACACCGGAGCGGCCGGGCCCCGGCCGGTGGGCACCGGGGCACGCCACAGTTCCTTGCGCTGCTCGACGTCGTAAGCGAACAGATAGGACCTGACGACCTTTCTGTCCTTGCCGGGCTTCTTTCCCTTCTTCGGCTTGGGTGCCTTCACGGTGACCTGGTACGAACCGGTGAACCAGACGGTCGCCCCGGACGCGCCGACGATCTGCCCCATGGCGAGACCGGAGGCGTTCTCGAATCCGTCGGCGTACGCCACCCGGTGGGCGACCTTCCCGTCCTTCGCCGCCAGCCACAGGAACTCGGAGGGCCCCGCGACGAAGCAGAACTCCTTGCCGGCCGCCAGCGCCGCCTGGCCCTTGGCGGCGTCCGGGCTCTCCCAGATCCGGCGGCCGGTGTTCAGGTCGATGGCGGAGGCGTGGTTGTCGCCCGTCAGCACGAGCAGCCGCTCGTTCCAGAGCGCGGCGGTGAGCGGCGACGGTTCGGCGGCGGGCAGGGTGTGGATCCAGCGCGGCTGCGGCGCGAGACCGGCGACGGTCGGCCGGCTCGGTTCGGGGGCGGGTTTGGCGTCCGGCTCGGGCGCCGCCTCCTCGTCCCCCAGCGCCAGGACTCCGCCGCCCCCGATCACCAGCCCCGCGACACCGGCCGCGGCCCCGATCAGCAGCGTCCGCCGGTCGACCGGGGCGGCCTTCGCGGCGGAACCCGACGACACCGGCCGCGCAGGGTCCGCCCCTTCGGGCACGCCGCCGCCGGCCGCCGGAGGCCGCACCTCGGACGAGGGCGCGGAGGACGGGGAAGCCGGCGCCGGTACGGGCAGCGGCTGCGGGGGCGCCGACAGATCGGGCCCGGCGGGCAGTTCACGCGGTACGGAGAGCTGAGCCGTCACCCGGTCGGGGCGCGGTGCCGAGGGGTCGATGACGCCCAGCTGCGCGGTCCGGGTGTCCTGAAGGGGCGCGGGGGCGTCCGGGGCGGGCGCCTCGGGCACCACCGCGTCCGCGACCGCCGCGTCCGTGATGTCCGCCTCGGCCCCTGCCGCGTTGTTCACCGGTGCATCGGCAACGACCGCGTCCGCGACGGACCGGCCCTCACCCGGGCCGTCCCCTGCCGGCCCGTCTCCTTCCGGCTCGTCCCCTGCCGGCCGGCCCTCGGCCGGTGCCTCCAGCTTGCGGGCCGCCGCTTCCTGTTCGGCCACGGCTGCGGCGAGCGGGGCCGGGAGCCAGCCGCCCCGGGCGAGGCCGGCGGCGCCCTCCAGGGCCAGGTCGGCGGCGACGGCGCCCGCCTCGGGGCGGTCGGCGGGGTCCTTGGCCAGACAACGGGCGACCAGATCGCGCAGGGCGTCCGGGACGTCGTCGAGGCGCGGTTCGGAGCGGGCGATCCGCTCGACGGCCTCCTCGGCGGGGCCGTCGGCCAACGGGGTGCTGCCCGTCGCCGCGTACGCCAGCAGCAGACCGAGGACGAAGAGGTCGGAGGCCGGTCCGGCTTCCTGGCCCGTGACCTGTTCGGGAGTCAGGTAGCCGAGCCGTACGGAGAGCTGGCCGCCCGGCCGGGCCTCGGCGGCGGCCGCCGCGCCCAGCGGACCGAAGGCGGTGAGCCGGGGGCCGTCCTCGGCCAGGAGCACGGTCCGGGGCGCGAGGCCCTGGAGGACGGCGCCGGTCGCGTGCACCCGGGACAGGGTCTCGGCGATGCCCGCGCCCAGTATCCGTACGGCACGTTCGGGCAGCGGCCCGGCCAGGTCGATCGCCTCGGCGAGCGTCAGCGCCGGGACGTACGGCGAGGCGGTCCACAGCCCGTCCCCGTCCCCGTCCGGCGCCGCGTCGGCCGGGGTGTCGATCCGGGGCGCGACCCAGCCGCCGGCCAGCCGGTCGGCGGTGCGGGCCTCGGCCTGGAAGCGGCGTCGGAAGGCGGGCAGTTCCGCCAGGCCGGGCCGGGCGGCGGTCACCACGACGAGGTCGTCCCCGGAGGTGTCCCGCGCGAGGTACTGGAGGGCGGCGGCCGTCTCGCGGAAGCGCGCCAGCACCGTGTACGGGCCGAAGCGGCGTGGATCGTCCTGACGCAGCGCCTCCATGGCGCACCCCCTCTTGACCGTCCCTCGGACCTGAGCGCCGATCTTAGAGGGTTCGCCGCCGCCTTCGCGGGGCCGGTCAGGCCCGCTTCGACCAGGGCCACTTCGGGCGGTGCGGTCCGCGTCCCTCGGGGACGTACTCGTACACCCAGCCCCGTTGGATGCCCAGTCGGGGGGTGTGACCGGCCGGCGCCCTCCGGTACGCGTGCACGGTGGCCGGGGCGTCGTCGGTGGCCGGCACCGGGACCTCGTACCACTTGGGCGGGTGGCCGGTCGGGCCGACCAGGACCGGCAGTACCCGGCCGTCCAGCGGGCCGCCGGTGAAGCGGGTGTTCTCGGATCTCACCGCCCCAGTCTGACCGATCGGTGATCCGGGCGGCCGATCGGCCGGCTCGCTCAGTCCTCGCTCGGCGGCAGCAGATGCTCGGCCGCGCCGACGAGCGGCGCGAGACGGTCCGCCAGCCGGCCCGCCGGGCCCGCCGCGGTCTCCAGGGGCAGGAGCGCGGCCACCGCCTCGGCGGTGCGCACGTCGCTGGCGGCGGTGACGGCGAGGAGGCCGATGAAGTGGTCGACGAGCCAGTCGCGCAGTTCTTCCGGGTGGGGTTGCTTGCCCTCGTCGAGCCAGATGAGCGAGGCGGCTTCGACGGCGGCGATCCACGTGCGGACCATCATGCGCAGCCGGGGTGCCGGTTCGCTGTTCTCGTCGTGGCCCAGGTGCAGGAGGATCTGTTCGGCCGCGGACCGCCGTACCTCGTCCACGATGGTGCTCGTCCGGGACGTCTCGGCGACGCTGCCGCCGCGCAGCAGGGCGCTGAAGCCCGCGTCGTGCTGGTCGACGAAGGCGAGGTAGCGGTCGAGGACGCGGGTCACCCGTTCCGTGGGCGGGCCCATGGCCGGCTCCGCGAAACAGAGCTTCAGCTCCTCGGCGGCGGAGCGGAGCGCGGCCTCGTACAACTGCTGCCGACCGCCCGGGAAGTAGCGGTAGACCAGCGGGCGCGAGACCCCGGCGACGGACGCCACCTCGTCCAGGGAGACCTCGTCCGGGGCCCGGTGGGCGAAGAGCGTCAGGGCCGCACCGAGGAGCTGGGTGCGTCGTTCCTCGACGCTGAGCCTTCGGTACGCACGGCTGGGCGGCGCGGCTGCGGCAGGGGTCATAACAGGCACCCTAGGCCCTTTCCCGCGGAACGAGCCGGGTCCGAGCCATACCCGGGCGGCCTCACGCAAGCAGTCCCGACTGCTTCCAGAGTCTGCGGCCGACCCCGTTCAGGACGCCGATGTCGTCGAAGAAGTCCGTCAGCTTCTTCGCCCCGGTCTGCATGACCTCCGCGCGGTGGCCGCTCGCCCGGACCTGGGCGACGGCCTCGCGGCGGTCCAGACCGACGTTCTCGTACACCTGGGGGTTGACGAAGCAGACGGAGAAGACGCGGGCGGCCTCCCCGCAGTTGACGCGGGTCAGTTCGCGCTGCCAGCGCGGGGCGGTGATCATCTGGCGGCGCAGTTCCTCGCGGGCGTAGCGCACGTGCCGCGCCTCCTCGATCACATGGATGCGGGTCACTCCGCGCACCAGCGGCTGGACGCGCTCGTCCGGGAAGGTCAGGCGCTGCATCCAGTCGAGGATCTCCTCGCCGAGCAGGGTAGAGGCGAAGGAGCCGGGGGTGGTGGAGATGGTCTTCAGGACGCGGGCGAGGTTGTGGTAGCGGCGTGGTACGGGGTAGCTGGGGGAACCGCCCCAGGTGATCATCCGGCCGAACATCATCGAGTGCCGGCACTCGTCGGCGATCTCGGTGAGCGCGTAGCGGACGTGGTTGCTGACGACGGGCTTGTCGTAGATGTGCCGGACCAGCAGCTGCATGAGGATGATCTCGAACCAGATGCCCAGGGAGGCCAGCGAGGCCGCCTCGTGGCGGGACAGCTCCTGGCGCTGCTCCTCCGACATCCGGCGCCACAGGGGGGTGTCGTACAGGGAGAGCAGCTCGGGCGGCCAGTACCACTTGCCGTCCACGGGCGGGGTGTCCCAGTCGAGCTCCCGGTCCGGGTCGAAGGAGTGCTTGGCGGACGCCTCCAGGAGGCGCAGGGCGACCTGTTCGCGGTCGCGGAGCGGGCCCAGTGCGTCGCGGAGCAGCTGTACATCGCGTTCGGTCGCGGTCGTCATGGCGGGACGTGCCTCTCCCAGGGGTTACCGGCGGTCACCCACTATGAGACTGCCTGTCAGCAAGTCAGTCAATCCCCTGGCGCACGACTTGTTGACCCGGCGTCTACCAACGTGTGAATCTGCCAACTGAGCCAGGAACCACGTGACTTACCGGAGTATCGCGAGGCGAAGGAGCCGTCCGTGTCGACACACGACCTCTACACCACCGCCCCCGAGGAGCCGCTGTGGACGGTGCCCGCCACCGGCGCGGCCCGCTTCAGCTGGGATTACGACGACGGCCGCGAACGCCTCCTCGCCCTCTACCAGAAGGGCAAGGACAAGCAGTGGGACGGCAACAAGCGCATCGACTGGAGCCTGGAGGTCGACCCCACCGACCCGCTCGGCACCCCCGACGAGGCCCTGCCCCTCTACGGGACGCCGCACTGGACGAAGATGACCGAAAAGGACCGGGGCGACCTGCGCCGGCACTACACCTCCTGGCAGTTCAGCCAGTTCCTCCACGGTGAGCAGGGCGCGATGATCTGCGCCGCCCGGATCGTGGAGTCCGTCCCCGACCTCGACGCGAAGTTCTACTCGTCCACCCAGGCCATGGACGAGGCCCGGCACGCCGAGATCTACGGGCGCTTCCTCCACGAGAAGGTCGGGATGCTCTACCCGGTCAACGACAACCTCCAGGGGCTCCTCGGGGACACCCTGCGCGACTCCCGCTGGGACATGCCCTACCTCGGCATGCAGGTCCTCATCGAGGGCTTGGCGCTCGCCGCGTTCGGCATGATCCGCGACACCACGACCAAGCCGCTGCCCAAGCAGATCCTCGCGTACGTCATGCAGGACGAGGCCCGCCACGTCGCCTTTGGCCGCATGGCCCTGCGCGACTACTACAAGCAGCTCAGCGACGCCGAACTGCGGGAGCGCGAGGAGTTCGTCATCGAGGGCTGTCACCTGATGCGCGACCGGCTCAGCGGGGTGGAGGTGCTGGAGAACTTCGGCATCGCCAAGCAGGAGGCGAAGGAGCTCTCCGAGCACTCGGAGTTCCTCCAGCTCTTCCGCAAGCTGCTGTTCAGCCGGATCGTGCCGTGCGTCAAGGACATCGGCCTGTGGGGCGAACGCCTCCAGAAGGCGTACGTCGACATGGGCGTCTTCGACCTCGGCGACTCCAACCTCGACCTCCTCATGGCCCAGGACGAGGAGATCGCCGAGGAGCTGGACCGCCAGCGCTTCGCCGCCGAGGAACAGGCCCGCGTCGCGGAGGTCGCGGAGGCGATAGCCGAGGGAGCCTGAACCGGCGGTGTCGGACCTCCCGCGTCCCGACCGGGCCGCGGCAGTCCGGGCGGGCAGAACGCGGCCGGAAACCGCTGTACGGTCCCGGGCCGGTGGCGGGAGGATGCGTGGGTGTCCACCGAAGCCACCGCCGCCCAGGACCTTGCCGCCGCCCGCCGGAGCCTCGAAGCGCTCGCGCTCGGGGACGCGTTCGGCGAGCGGTGGTTCCGGCTGTTCCGGCCGCCCCGGCAGGCGGTCAACGAGATCCGCGCCCGCCGCCTCCCGCACGAGCCCGTCTGGCACTGGACCGACGACACGGCGCTCGCCCGCGCCCTGTACCGGATGCTCGACGAGCGCGGGCGCGTCGAACAGGACCGGCTCGCGCTCCTCTTCGCGCTCGCCTTCGACGCCGACCGGGCACGGGGGTACGGCCACGGCATGCACCTGCTGCTGCCCCAACTGCTGACCGACCCGGCCGACTGGCGGACCCTGGCCCCCGGGCTGTTCGAGGGCGGCAGCCTCGGCAACGGCGCCGCGATGCGCGTGGCTCCGCTCGGCGCCCGCTTCCACCACGACCCGGGCCTCGCCGCCGAACAGGCCGTGCTCCAGGCCGAGGTCACCCACGCCCACCCCGAGGGGATCGCCGGAGCGGTCGCCGTCGCCGTCGCGGCGGCCCTCGCCGTGGAAGGCGGTCTCACACTCGCGCGGGTCGCCGGGCTGACGCCTCCGGGAGCCGTACGGGAGGGACTTCTGCGCGCCGCCGAGGTCCCCTTCGAGACCGCACCGTGGCGCGCGGCCGACCTCCTCGGCAACGGGCAGCGCATCCGCGCCGACGACACCGTGCCGTTCGCCCTGTGGACCGCCGCCCGCCACCCCGGCGATCTGGAGGCCGCTCTCTGGGCCACCGCCGAAGGACTCGGGGACGTCGACACCACGTGCGCGATCACGGGCGGGGTCGTCGGCGCGGCCACCGGGGTGGAGGGCATGCCGGAGAGCTGGCTGCGCCGGCGTGAACCCCTTGACTGACAGGACCCCGTGCGCCCGGGGCACTCGAAATCGTGTTCGCCCCCATGCCGTAACTTGGGCGCCATGACCACCCCGCCGCCTCCGCCCCCGCAGGACCCGTACGGCACCCCGCAGGACCCGTACGGCCCGCCGCCGGGTCCGTACGGCCCCGCGCAGCCGTCCTCGCAGCCGCAGTACAACCCGTACGCACAGCCGGGGCAGCCGGGGCAGCCCGCTCCCGGGCAGCCGCCGTACGGGTACGGGCAGCCGGGGCAGCCGTGGGGCGGTCCCGGGTTCGTCCCTGTGCCGCCGCGGCGCAAGCGGACCGGGCTGGTCGTCGGGATCGTGGTCGGCGCGCTGGTGGTGGCGGGCGGCATCGCGTTCGGCGTCGCCAGGGTGCTGGACTCGGCGGTCGAGAAGGGCGACCTCCCGACGGTCGGCGCCTTTCCGGAGGCCAAGTACCGGCTGACCGTGCCGAAGACGCTCCTCGACGACGAGTACAGCCTCGTCAAGGACTCCTCGGCGACCGACGGGCGGGAGATCGAGGACACCTACGACCCGAGCATCAGGAACGCCAAGGCCGTCGTCGCCCAGTACAGCTCCGACGACGGCGGCAGCCTGATCGTCTCCGGCATGTGGGGGCGCATCAAGAGTCCCGCGTTCACCCGGGAGAAGATCCTGGAGGGCGCCGTGCAGAACGACGGCATGACGATCGCCGTTCCCGCCCGCGACTTCCGGCCCGAGGGCTACGACGTCACCGTCTCCTGCCAGGTGGTGCGCTCGGTGCAGGGAGGCGTCACCAGCACCCTGCCCATGTGCGCCTGGGGTGACGACAACACCGCGTCGTTCGTCGCCGTCGTCACCCCGGAGACCGCCGTCCTGGCCCCCGAGAAGGTCGACCTGGACAAGGCCGCCCTGGACGCCGCCCGGGTCCGCGCCGAAGCACGCCGGCCGATCGGCGGCACGGCGGCCGGCTGACCCCCGCCCCACGCCTCCTCACGGCCACCCCGCCGGCCGATCGGTGGCACCGCCGCCGGCGCCGACCCCCACCCCCACGCCTTTCCACGGCCACCCGCTGCCCCCTGCCACCCCACGCGTCCTCACGGCCGCGCCGTCCCCAGCACCCTTTCCGCCGCCGAGGCCATGGCGAGCAGCGCGGCGTCCGCGCCCCGGTCGGCGACCAGTTGGAGCCCGACCGGGCAGCCGTCGCCGGTGAAGCCGGCGAAGACGCTGGCCGCAGGATGCCCGCTGAGGTTGAAGGACCAGGTCAGTGAGGTCGAGAAGGTGTCGCCCGGGCCGTCGTGGCCGTGCGGGCGGTTCGGGGTGACGGGGGTCAGGAGCAGCGGCGTGCGCGCGAAGAAGGCATCCAGCCGGCGGTCGTTCTCCTCGCGCGCCTCCGCCTGCTCCCGGGGCACGTGCCCGGCGCGCACCGCCTGCCAGGCCGCCGCCGGGTCCAGCAGCGTGCACGCGGGTCCGGTGAGCCGGACGACGCCCGCCGCCACGAGCCGGTCCACCGCGCCGCGCACCACCGCCGCGACCTCCGGTTCGACCTCGGCGTACCCGAGGTCGGTGCTGTGGGCGGCGGGCAGCGGCAGCGTCACGGGGACCGGCGCGTAGCCGTCCAGGACCCCGCGCAGATACGTCTCCGCGTCGGCGGCCGTACGGGCGAGCACCCCCGGCGCCGCCAGTCCGGACCGGTCGCCGGACGGCAGCAGCCCGTTGGTCGTCTTCAGGCCGAACACCCCGCACCACGCGGCCGGGATACGCACCGACCCCGCCCCGTCGCCGCCGGTCGCCAGCGGGACCGCGCCCGCCGCGACGGCCACCGCCGAACCGGCCGACGAACCTCCGGGGGTGCGGTCGGGCCGCCACGGATTGAGGGTCCGTCCCCGCGTCCCCAGTCCCCAGGTCTGCCAGGCCGTTCCGGGCCCCGGCACGGCCGTCGAGCCGATCGGGATCCCGCCCGCCGCGATCAGCCGCCGCGCGGCGGGGGAGCGCAGGCCGGTGCGGCCCTTCACCGCGAAGGGCAGCCCGGCCAGGGGGAGACGGGCCGCCCCGGGCTCCCGGGCACGCGCCTGCTCGTGCCAGATGTCGAGGAAGGCGTGGAGCCGCGCGTCCGCCCGCTCGGCGGCGTCCAGCGCGCCCCCCACGTTCAGGAATCCGTGTCCGTCCATCGCCCCGGGCCCCCCTCGGATCGCGCTTCCCGGCCACCGCCCGCCGGACGGACCACAGTCTCTCCTCGCGGCCTCGATTCCGGAGCATCGGTCTCTCCGCGTGGCCTCGATTCCGGAGCATCGGTCTCTCCGCGTGGCCTCGATTCCGGAGCATCGGTCTCTCCGCGTGGCCTCGATCACGGAACTCGGCTTCCCCACCCTGCCCAATAACGGAACTCACCCTCCCCGCGCCGCCTCCCTCAGGGAACTCACCCTCCCAGCGCCGCCTCCATCACCGAACGGGCGATCGGGGCCGCGCTGCCGCCGCCGCTGATGTCGGCCCGGTCGGCCGCCGCGTCCTCCACGACGACGGCCACGGCGACGGCGGGCCGGCCGCTGTCCGGGGCCTGGGCCCAGGAGATGAACCAGGCGTACGGGGTCCCCGAGTTGTCCACGCCGTGCTGGGCGGTGCCGGTCTTGCCGCCGACGGTGACCCCGTCGATCGCCGCGTTGGTGCCGGTGCCGTCGCGCACCACGTCGATCATCATCTGCCGCAGCCGCATCGCCGTCATCGGGTTCATCGCCCGGTGGTACGTCCGCGCGCCGGTCGTGCGGACGGTGGAGCCGCCGTGCGTGGTCGTGCGTTCCACGAGGTGGGGGCGCATCAGCTCGCCGCCGTTGGCGACGGCCGAGGCCACCATCGCCATCTGCAACGGTGTCGCGGTGGTGTCGAACTGGCCGATCGAGGAGAGGGCCAGCTGGTCGTCGCTCATCTCGGTGTCGAAGTTGCTCTTCGCCACCCCGGACGGGATCCGCAGCCCCGTGTCGTTGAAGCCGAAGCGCCCGGCGGCCTCCACCATGCCCTTGAGCCCGACCTCCACGCCCAGATGGGCCATCACGGTGTTGCAGGAGACCCGGATCGCGTCGGCCAGCGAGGCCTCCTCGCAGCCGCGCGACTCGTTGGGCAGCGTCGTGGTGGTGCCCGGCAGGACGTAGGGGGACGGGGTGCCGGTCGGGGCGTCCGGATCGGTGACGACCTCCGCGTCCAGCGCGGCGGCGGCCGTCACGATCTTGAAGGTGGAGCCGGGCGGATACGTCTGCCGGATCGCCCGGTTCAGCATCGGCTGGCTGGACGCCGCGTTCAGCTCGCGCCAGGCGTCGGTGACGGCCGAGCCGGTGCCCGAGAGCCGCCCGGGGTCGTAGGACGGGGTGGAGACCAGTGCGAGGATCCGGCCGCTCGTCGGCTCGATGGCCGCCACCGCGCCGCGCCGCCCGTCGAGCCCCTGGTAGGCGGCGCGCTGCACGGCCTCCCTGATCGTGGTGACGACGTTCCCGCCCGGCTGCCGGCTCCGGGTGATCTCGTTCCAGAAGGGCAGCGGCGCCAGCATCGGATCGGTGCCCGCGAGGACGTCGTCCTCGGCGTGCTCCAGCAGGGTGGTGCCGTACGTCTGCGAGGCGTAGCCCGTCACCGGGGCGTACAGCGGGCCGTCGCGGTAGGTGCGCTCCCAGGCCAGTTGCTCGCCGGTGTCCTTCGAGCCGGTGACCGGCCGGCCGTCGACCAGGACGTCGCCGCGCGGCTGGTCGTAACGGGCGATCGTGGTACGGCGGTTGGCGGGGTTGTCGTCGAGTTCGTCGGCGTCGAGGACCTGGACGCGGGCGGCGTTCAGCAGCAGGGCCACGAGCAGCAGCAGGCAGAACGCGGCGGCGCGCCGGATGTGGCGGATCACGAGCCGGCTCCTTCGGGGGCGGGGGCGACGACTCCGGTCTCCACCCGGTCGGGGCGCGGGCGGCGGGCGAGGTCGCTGAGGCGGATCAGCAGCGCCACGATGATCCAGTTGGTGACCACGGAGGAGCCGCCCTGGGCGAGGAACGGCATGGCCATCCCCGTCAGCGGGATCAGCCCCATCACCCCGCCCGCGATGACGAAGACCTGGAGCGCCAGGATCGAGGCGAGCCCGATGGAGAGCAGCTGGCCGAAGGGGTCGCGCAGCACCAGCCCGGCGCGGTAGCCGCGCGCCACCAGCAGCGCGTACAGCAGGAACACCGCCGTGAGCCCGGCCAGGCCCAGTTCCTCGCCGGCCGTCGCCAGGATGAAGTCGGACTTGGCGGCGAAGCCGATGAGGACGGAGTGCCCGAGCCCGAGCCCGGTGCCGAGCATCCCGCCCGCGGCGAACGCGAACAGCGACTGGGCGAGCTGCCCGGGGCCCTGTCCGGCGTCGATGGACGCGAACGGATCGAGCCAGTCCTGCACCCTGCTGTGCACATGGGGTTCGAACGAGCCGACGACGAAGGCCCCCACGGCGGCCAGCAGCAGTCCGACGGCGATCCAGCCGGTCCGCCCGGTCGCCACGTACAGCAGGATCACGAAGAGGCCGAAGAACAGCAGCGAGGTGCCCAGGTCCCGTTCCAGGACCAGCACGCCGACGCTGATCAGCCAGATCGCCACGATCGGCCCGAGCACCCGGCCGGTGGGCAGCCGCAGCCGCTGGACCGTGCGCCCGGTGTACGCCAGCGCGCCGCGGTTCGCCGCGAGGTAGGCGGCGAAGAACACCGCGAGCAGGATCTTGGCGAACTCACCGGGCTGGAAGGAGAACCCGCCGATCCTGATCCAGATCTTCGCCCCGTTCACCGCCGGGAAGAAGATCGGCACGATCATCAGCACGAGGGCCGCGGCGACCGAGAGGTACGCGTACCGCTGGAGCACCCGGTGGTCGCGCAGGAACACCACCACCGCGATGAAGAACGCGACCCCGAGCGTGGACCAGACGAGCTGGGTCGGGGCCGCCCTGTCGTGCGGGGTCTCCAGGTCCAGCCGGTAGATCAGCACCAGCCCGAGCCCGTTGAGGAGCACGGCGATGGGCAGCAGCAGCGGATCGGCGTACGGGGCGCGCAGCCGGACCGCGAGATGCGCCAGCAGCGCGAGCAGCCCCAGACCGCCGCCGTAGCCGAGCACATCGGGCGGGACGGCGTCGTCGTGGGCCAGACCGACGGCGGTGTAGCCGTAGACGGAGAGGAGGACGGCCCCGATGAGGAGCGAGAGTTCCACGCCGCGCCGCCGGGGCAGGCGCAGCTCGGGCGGGGGAGCGTCCGCCGTCGATGCGGTCATGCCCCGCAACGTAGCAAGAGGTGGGGCTTATTTCCCTTATGTCATAGTGCGGAGGTTCGCAGGTCGGACGGCGGGGTACGGGCTCCCGCCGCGTCCTCAGTGCTGACCGGGCGTCCGGCCCTGCGCCCCGGGGGCGGCGCCGGGCTGCGGGCTCCCGCCGAACGGGTTCCCGTCCTGCGACGCCACGTGCTGGGCGAGCAGCTGGTCGGCCTGCTCCTTGGGGATGCGCTGCTCCCCGCCGCAGAAGGTGCACTGGGTGGCGTACTTCGTCGAGAACGGGAACAGCGGGACGAAGAACAGCGTGAACTTCGTCACCCGCTTGCGCAGCGTGTGCGCGGCCGGGTTCCCGCACCAGCCGCAGACCAGCGTGAGGATCGCCAGCTGGTACAGATAGCCGCGCGTGCCGAAAATGATCATGTCGTGGGTCCCTTCCCCGTATCACCCAGGAGCGCCCGGCGGCAGAGCGCCAGCAGCTTCTCGTCCTCGTATGTGTCATGGCTGCCGTAGCCGCCGTCCATCGCGTTGTGACGGCGTACGGAGGCGAGTTCGGCCCGCAGTACCCGCGCCGTGTCCGGCCCCGCGTCCGCGGCCCCCGTCCGTGCCAGGTGCTCGGCCACCCGGACCCTGACGTGACGGTTCTTCTCCCAGGCCGCGAGGAGCACCGGTACGGATTCCCCGGCCCGACCGGAAACCTCCCACAGCGCGATCGCCGCGTCCACCCGCAGCCACAGCTCCTCGTGGCGCAGCAGCCCCCGCAGCCGGGGCGCCTCCGCCGCCGCGTGCCCGCCGAGCCGGCCCAGCGCGCCCGCCGCCGCCCGCCGTTCGTTCACCTGCTCCGCGCGCAGCCCCTCGGCCAGCACCGGCAGCACCGCCCCGGCGTCCCCCTCGACCGCCCACAGCGCCCGCGCCGCCTCGATCGCGCCCGCCGTCCCGGCCCGGCCCATCAGCGCCCGCAGCTCGGGGACCGCGCACCGCGCCGCCGGACCGAACGAGCCGAGCGCCCGCAGCGCCGCCGTCCGCAGCCACTCGCCCCGGTACGCCGGCGCCCCGCGCAGCAGCCGCAGCACCTCCGGCGCGGCCTCGCCCGCCCGCAGCGCGGTCAGCCCGGCGAGCAGCGGGCTCGCCCGGTCGTACGCCTCCTCGTCCAGCGCCACCTCGCCCAGCCGGCGGCGCAGCGCACCGGCCAACGGCCGGGCGGCCTCCCCGAGATGGGCCAGGGCGTATCCCACGTCGTGCGGCACCTCGGGCCGCTCCAGGGCAGCGCCGAGGGCCGGCAGCGCGCGGGCGTCGCCCAGCCGGGCCAGGGCCTTCACCGCACTGCCCAGACAGGGCGGCCCGCTCGCCCACTCCTTCACCCAGCCGCCCGGATCGGCCGCCACCCGGGCGGCCAGCGCGTCCGCGGCCGGCGCCGCCAGGCCGAACAGCTCCTCCAGCACGTGCGAGGCGGCCTCGGACAGCCGGGGCTCGTCCGAGGCGAGCTGCTCCCCGACGAGCCGGACCAGCTCCCCGTACGCCCCGCGCCAGGTGCGGATCAGTCCTCCGCTCATCCGCACCGCGTCGATGCGCTGCCCCGGGTCCGGGCTGCACAGCTGGTCGGTGAGCAGCGCCGTGCGGTCCGCGATCCGGTCGTCCAGGCCGACGTGCAGGGTGCGCAGCAGATCGGCCGTCCAGGGGGCGCTGCGCCCGGCCCGGTCCTCGGCGGACAGCGAGCGCAGCTGTCCCAGCAGGGTCACCGGGGCGGCCTCGGTCCCGGCGGTCTCCTCGCCGTGCGCCTCCGCCGCGCGGGGGCCGGCCTCGCCGGAGTCCGCGCCGGACGCGTCCCCGGGCGCCGAGCGCAGTTGCCGCAGGAGTCCGGCGACCACCCGCACCACATCGGCGGGCAGCTCCTCGGGCGCGCACCGGGCGAGCTGGGCCAGGGCGGCCAGCCGCAGCCCCGGCGGATGCGCCCCGGCGGCCAGCCGGCCCAGGCACGCGGCGCTGCGCCCGGCCACCGGGCGGTGCCGCAGCGCCAGCCGGCCCGCGGCCTCGATCAGGGCGAGGCGCACCTCCTCGTCCCGTTCCACGGTGATCCGCTCGCAGAGCACGGTCAGCACTCTGGCCGGATCGCCGTGCAGGGTGGCGAGGGCCAGCGGGGCGCTGACCCGGACGCCCGGGTCCTCGTCGGCCAGGAGGGCGAAGAAGACCTCGGAGCCCGCGCTGACGGCCGCGGCGGCCATCGCGTAGTTCGCCGCGCCGTCCGCCTCGTCCGCCGCCTCCCCGATGTCCTCCTCGTCCACGTCGATGCCGCCGATGCTCGTCAGCAGCTCGACCACACCGCCCCGGTCGGGGACGCGGGGGTCCGCGACCAGTTCGAACAGGAAGGGGATGCAGGCGAGCGTGCAGGCGTAGACGTCGCCCTGGTGGTGCACCGCCCCGTACATCCCGTCCAGCGCGGCTTCCCGGCGCACCGGATCGGCGGACGCGAGGCCCTGGAGCAGCCCCGGAACGTCGTCGGCGGGTCCGTACGCATGCTCCATCGAGGCCCAGTCGACCTCGTCGATCCCCGCGAACACGCCATCGCCTCCCCACGGTCTCCTTGCGGCAGTGTCTGCGCAGAGTGTGCACCACCGCTCGGACAATCCGACCGCACCCGACCAGCTTTTGGCCTTGCGCATGACAATGAAGGCGGCCATACGGTATATCCCGGCCGCGCCGGGCGCGCACGGCGCACGGGACGCGGCCGGGGCGGCTCCGGCTACCGGGTGTCGCGTGCCCCCCGGCTACCCGGCCTCCGGCACCGGACGCCCCCGGTCCGTCTCGGTGAGCGGGGCGAGCAGATCGCCGTGGAGCGCCAGCCGCCCGGCCATGTCCCCGGCGAGGAACACCAGGTCCCCGGGGTCCTCGCACCCCTCGATCTCGGCCCAGGTGACCGGGGCCGACACCGTGGGCTCGGCGCGGGCGCGCAGGGTGTACGGGGTGGCGGTCGTCTTCGCCGCCGCGTTCTGGCTGAAATCGACGAACACCTTGCCCGGCCGCAGCGCCCGCCGCATCCGGTGCACCACCAGCTCCGGCAGCTCCCGCTCCGCCCGGACGGCGAGCGCCTTCGCGTACGCCGACACCCGCGCGGAGGGCGTGGGCTCCACCGGGACGAGCAGATGCAGCCCCTTGGAGCCGGAGGTCTTCCCGTACGCCTCCAGGCCGTCCTCCGCCAGGCGCTCGCGCAGCCAGCGTGCGACCCGGCAGCACTCCACGACGGTGGCCGGTGCCCCCGGGTCCAGGTCGAACACCATCCGGTCGGCCGTCCCCGGAGCCTCGGCCCGCCACTGCGGGGTGTGGAACTCCACCACCAGATTGGCCGCCCACATCAGGGACGCCAGCCCGTCCACCACGATCTGCAGGGCCCCCTCCTTCTCGTGGTGCGGCACAGGGGCGGTGCGTACCCAGGACGGCGTACCGGGCGGCGGGTTCTTCGTGAAGAACAGCTGCCCCTCCGGGCCGTCCGGATAGCGCAGGAAGGAGAGCGGCCGGTCCCGCAGATGCGCCAGCAGGGGCCCGGCGACCGTGGCCGCGTAGTAGTGCAGCACCTCGCCCTTGGTGGTGCCCGTGGCCGGGTACAGCACCTTGTCCAGATTGCTCAGCGCCAGGCGCCGCCCCTCCACCTCTGTGATCGGCGTCATACGATAAGAGTCACACGAAATACGGATCTGTACGGACTTGTGCGGATGAACGTAAGGGGTGACCGGTGAGGTCCATATGGAACGGCGCCATCTCCTTCGGGCTGGTCAGCATCCCGATCAAGCTGGTCAACGCCACCGAGAACCACGCGATCTCCTTCCGCCAGATCCATCTCGCGGACGGTGGCCGGATCCGCTACCGCAAGGTGTGCGAGATCGACGGCGAGGAGGTGGGCTCCGGCGAGATCGGCAAGGCGTACGAGGAGGCCGACGGCACGATGATCCCGATCACCGACGAGGATCTGGGGTCCCTGCCGCTGCCCACCGCCAAGACCATCGAGATCGTCGCCTTCGTGCCGGCCGACGCCATCGACCCGCTCC
Organism: Streptomyces sp. NPDC001515; assembly: GCF_053597115.1. Classification (NCBI taxonomy): domain Bacteria; kingdom Bacillati; phylum Actinomycetota; class Actinomycetes; order Kitasatosporales; family Streptomycetaceae; genus Streptomyces; species Streptomyces sp. NPDC001515. Next base: position 46,816 of record NZ_JBSFHN010000025.1, on the reverse strand, counting down.
AGATGGACGCCGCGTACTACCTCTCCGCCAACGGGGTACCGGCCGCCAAGCCGTACACCCTGCTGCGCGAGGCGCTGAAGCGGAGCAACAAGGTCGCCCTCGCCAAGTACGCGCTGCGCGGCCGTGAGCGGCTGGGCATGCTGCGCGTCGTGGACGACGTCATCGCCATGCACGGGCTGCTCTGGCCGGACGAGATCCGGGCCCCCGAGGGGGTCGCCCCGGAGGCCGACGTCACGGTCCGCGACGCCGAACTCGACCTGGCCGACGCCCTGATGGACACCCTCGGCGAGGTCGACATGGACTCGCTGCACGACGACTACCGCGAGGCCGTCGAGGAACTGATCGCGGCCAAGGCGTCCGGCGAGACGCTGGAGCCATCGGCCCCCGACTCCTCCGGCGGCAAGGTCATCGACCTGATCGCGGCCCTGGAGGGCAGTGTCCGGGCGGCGAAGGAGGCGCGTGGCGAGGAGACGGGGGAGGCGGAGGACGGGGAGGCGGACGGCGAGGGCCGGGTCGCCGAGGTGACCTCGCTCTCCGGGCGGGGGAAGTCCGCGCAGAAGGGCACCGCGGCGAAGAAGAAGACGTCCGGATCGCGCAAGCCGGCCGCGAAGAAGAGCGCACCGGGCGGCCGTTCCGCCACCACCAAGAAAAAGAGCGCCGAGAAGGCGTCCGGCGGGACCAAGAAGGCCGCCGCGAAGAAGACGTCCGAGCGGCGCACCCCGCGCAAGCGGGCTTCCGCCTGATTCCGCGCGCGGACTCCCTCCGGGGCGGCCGGGGGACCGGGAAGACGCACGGAGGGATACGGACCGGACCGCACCGAAACAGACCTGCGAACCAAAACGGACCGGAGCGCACCGAAATAGGCCGGCGCACCGAAACGGACCGGACCGCACCGAAATGGTTCGGCGAAATCGAAACGGACCGGAGCGCACCGAAACGGACCGGACGGCCGCCGTGGGGATCGCCCCGCGACGGCCGTCCGGCCCGTTCCTCAGGTCTCCGTTCCTCAGGTCTCCGCCGGTGTCAGCGCCCGCGGAAGGAGCCGACGTATCCGGGTGCCGGAGTGCCGACGCCGGTGACGTCGTCGTAGCCGCGCACGGCGGCCAGCGAGGCGTCCTTGCCGAGGCTGCGCACCGAGGTCCGCAGCCCGTCCGCCGCGTCCACGCCGTTGACGAAGTCCACGCGGGCGACGGCCAGATCACGCGTGGCGCCCAGCGGGTGGTCCGTCACGTCGTGGTACGCCGCCGAGCCGTAGCGGGCGTAGATCGCCGGGTTGGCGAAGCCGAGGGGACGCCCGTGCGCCGCCTGCTGGGCGAGGGCCTGCACACCGGCGACGACCGGCGCGGCCAGCGACGTACCGCCGATGCGGTACTCGTCGTACGCGAGGGAGCCGTCGGGCATGGTCTGCGTCTGGCCGACCAGGAAGCCGGTGTTCGGGTCCGCGACCGCCGCGATGTCCGGCACGGTGCGCATCCGGGTCTTCCCGTTGGCGCGGGCCAGGGCGTCCGGCACGGTGCCGCGCTGGTAGGACGGCTGCTTCACGGTGGCGCTGGTGCCGCCGCCCGCGCCCGAGGTGTACGCGCCGGGGAAGCCGGTCCAGCTGAGGCCGTCCGCCGACAGGGGGGCGTTCATCGTGCCCCAGCCGGTCTCCCACTGGTACGCGTCGTGCTTGCCGACGGCCAGCGAGGTGCCGCCGACCGAGGTCACCCAGGCGGAGTTGGCGGGGACGTCGACCTGCTTGGTCCCGGTGGACGCGACGTTGTCGCCGGCGTCGCCCGAGGAGAAGTAGAAGCCGATGCCCTCGACCGCGCCCATCTTGAACACCTGGTCGTAGGCGAGCGCGAGGTCCGGGGTCTGGTTGGCCTCGACGTCGCCCCAGGAGTTGGAGACGATGTCGGCGAGCCGGGAGTCGACGACCTTGTTCAGCGAGTCGAGCAGGTCGTTGTCGTAGCAGGACGCGCCGCCCACGTACACGATGTTCGCGTCCGGTGCGACGGCGTGCACGGCCTCGACGTCGAGGGTCTCCTCGCCGTACCAGCCGGAGGCCCCGCACTCCTCGGTCTTCGTGTAGTCGTCGGGGAGGACCTGGGTGAGCTGCCCGCGCCGGTAGGGCGCGTCCCCGTTGCGCCCGGCGTACTCGGAGGCGTCCTTCGCGATGGTGGGGGAGGCGTACGCGTCGGTGATCGCGACGGTCACGCCCTTGCCCGTGTAGCTCCCGGCCCCGTACGCGGCGCGCAGCTGCTTGCCGGTGTAGCCCTTGACCGCGTACGGCACCTTCGCGCCGTAGGCATCCGGCAGGGAGGAGGCGGTGTTCGAGCCGAAGTAGCTGGAGAACGGGCCGGAGTTACGGAACACGGCGTCCGGCGGCGGCAGGACCTCGTCGTGGCTGGAGCGGTGCGGGGCGTTGTCCAGGCCGGAGACGGCGAGGACGGCGTCACCGAGCGCGGCGGGCACGGTAGCGGTGGCCGCCGGGGCCCGGTAGGTCCGGCCGCCCCTGCGGTAGTCGCGCAGCTGGGTGCCGAAGGCCCGCTCGGCCGTGGCGACGTCACCGGTGGCCGAGACATAGTGCTGGTCGGCGCCCGTGACGGTGAGCCCGGACTCCTTCAGCCACCGGCTCACCCGGTCGATCTGCTCCCGCGTCGCCCCGAACCGGGCCTGCGCCTCGGCAGGGCTCAGATACTTCCCGTACGAGGCCGAGTCCGGGTCGGACACGGCGGCGGCGTACGCCGTGAGGCCCTTGGCATCCCGCCCGGCCAGGTGGACCCGGACGGAGACCTTCGCGCTGTCGGCCGAGGCGCCCCGGTCGGCCGACGCGGTGGCCCAGGCCGGCTTGGTCCCCTGCAACGCCGCTCGGGCGCCGGGTGCGGCGTCTGCGCTGGCGTCGGGTATCCCGAGGGCGAGCGCCCCGGCGAGCATGGGCAGTGTCACTGCCATGCTCAGCCCGGCGCGTCGTCCGGCGCGGCTGATTCTCAACGTAACCCCCTGCGATATGGGTCTCGCGTGCGGACCATGTGCCGGATGATGTGCACATGTAAGGGGCACTCTGGCGAGGAACTTCTCATGTATGGGACATGTATTCGCCAAGAATCGGCCAAGGGTGATCCCCGCACGGCCGGTTGACACCGAATCGCCGGGCTTCGGCCCCTCGTCTTACGGACTCCGGCGACGGCGGGTAGAGTCCGAAGGGCCGCGACTGGCGTGCACCCCGCGCGGGTGTTCCGTGGAACCGACCACGAGGGAGCGGCACACCCGGGCGTGCCCGGGGGCCATCGCCGGAGAGCCGTCCGCCTGGGCGATCCGGGTCCATGTCGCCGCGTGCGACCGACCCGGGAGGACTCCCGTGACCCTGTCCGCATCCGCATCCGCGTCCGCGTCCGCATCTGTATCCACGCCGCCGCGCCACTCCGCCCTGACGGCGGCCGACCCCGAACTGGCCGCCCTGGTGGCCGCCGAGGAACGCCTCCAGGCCGACACCCTGCGCCTGATCCCCAGCGAGAACTACGTCTCCGCCGCCGTGCTCGAAGCGTCCGGCACGGTCCTTCAGAACAAGTACTCCGAGGGCTACCCCGGCAAGCGCTACTACGAGGGCCAGCAGGTCATCGACCAGGTCGAGGCGGTCACCGTCGAGCGGGCGAAGGCCCTGTTCGGCATGGAGCACGCCAACGTCCAGCCCTACTCGGGCTCGCCGGCCAACCTCGCCGTCTACCTCGCCTTCCTGAAGCCCGGCGACACGGTCCTCGGCATGTCACTCCCGATGGGCGGCCACCTCACCCACGGCTGGGGCGTCTCGGCCACCGGCACCTGGTTCAACGGCGTCCAGTACGGCGTACGCCGCGACACCGGCCGCGTCGACCTGGACGAGGTCCGCGACCTGGCCCTCGCCGAGCGGCCCAAGCTCATCTTCTGCGGCGGCACCGCCGTACCCCGCACGATCGACTTCGCGGGCTTCGCGGAGATCGCCCGCGAGGTCGGCGCGGTCCTCGTCGCCGACGTCGCCCACATCGCGGGCCTGATCGCCGGCGGCGCCCACCCCTCGCCCGCTTCCCACGTCGACGTCGTCTCCACCACCACCCACAAGACCTTGCGCGGCCCCCGGGGCGCCATGCTCCTCAGCCGCGCCGAGCACGCCCGCGCCCTCGACCGCGCCGTCTTCCCCGGCCTCCAGGGCGGCCCCCACAACCAGACCACCGCCGCCATCGGCGTCGCCCTCAACGAGGCCGCCACCCCCGCCTTCTGCTCCTACGCCCACGCCGTCGTCGCCAACGCCCGCACCCTCGGCGAAGAACTCGCCGCCCGCGGCTTCGACCTCGTCTCCGGCGGCACCGACAACCACCTGCTGCTGATCGACCTCACGACGAAGGACGTCCCCGGCAAGGTGGCGGCGAAGGCCCTGGACCGCGCGGGCATCGTCGTCAACTACAACACCGTCCCTTACGACCCCCGCAAGCCCTTCGACCCCTCCGGCATCCGCATCGGCACCCCGGCCCTCACGTCCCGGGGCATCCCCGCCTCCGACATGCCCACCGTCGCCACCTGGATCGACCGCGCCGTCACCGCCGCCCGCACGGGCGACGAGACCACCCTCACGGCGATCCGCGCCGAGGTGAAGGACCTGATGGACGCGTACCCGGCCCCGGGCCTCCCGATCGCCTGACCCGGCCACCGCACACGACAGCGCCCCGCCCCGGACGACTCCGGGACGGGGCGCTGGGCGTCCGGGCGTCAGCCCTGGACGGCGTACGTGATGAAGTCGCTCCACACGGTGGGGGAGACGGCGAGTTCGGGGCTGTGCTGGTCCTTGGAGTCCCGGACGTGGACCGTGCCCGCGCCCTTGGCCACCTCGACGCAGCTGTCCCCTTCGGAGCCGCTGTAACTGCTCTTGAACCAGGCCAGTTCTGACGTGCTCATAGCGCTCCTCGCATTCGCTTCAGCAGGCTCAGCGAATCCTCGGGGGTCAGAGCCTGCGAGCGCAGTTTCGCATACCGCTGCTGTAGCACGCTGATCTCCTTAGCGTCAGAGATCAGGCGTCCGTTCTTCTGCCCTTCCGAGTATCCGAACCAGCGATGCTCAGGGGTTTCGGCCAGTTGCAACGGTCCATCCAGCCCCGCGTGATGCGGCCGTCGCGTGGGCATCACCTGGATCTCCACGTTCCAGTTCTTCTCGGCCAAGTCGATGAGATGATCCAGGAGTTCTCGCGTCACCTCGTCGCCACCCGTCCTGCGCTCCAGCACCGACTGCTCGATGATGAAGCTGAAGGCCGTGGGCGGCTTCCGGTTGACGGACAGGAGGTTCTGACGGGCCATCCGGGCCGCGATGCGCTGTTCCAGTTGCTCCGGGTCCGGCAGGGGTGGCACGTCCAGCGAAACGGCCCGCGCGTACGCCTCGGTCTGCAACAGGCCGGGCACCACCCGGCACTCGTACGTGTACAGGCTGATCGCCGTCGCCTCGATGCGCGCCCACTGAACGAACCAACTCGCCAGCCCCGCCTGCCGGGTGAGAAACGGCGCCGCCCGACGGAGCGCGCCGATGTTGCCGAGGACCGGCTCCGCACCCTCCACGAAGTCGAGGTCCGGCATGCGGCGGCCCTGCTCGATGGAGGCGATCGTGTGTTTCGAGTACCCGACGAGGGCACCGAACTCCTCGCGGCTGAGCCCCGCGTGCTCCCGTAACGCGTGGACGACCGCGCCGAAGGTGCGAAGGCTGTCCGACGCCTCCGGTTCCGTACCGCCCGCCGATGCCGTGCCGTTGCCGTCCATGCCCTCGTAGGCCATCGCCGGACACCTCCCGTGCTGTTCGCCCGCCGTACCGCTTCCGACTGGCGCCCATAGTCACGGACGGTGACGCGTACTGTCTACCGAACGTGCGCGTACGCTGACCTTGCGTACGTGCTCCACCCCTGGTGAAGGGGGAGGGAGCGGCGGCACGGTGGGCATATGACAGCACCCTCCGCCCCCGGCACCCTCGAAGCGTCCGTCACCGTATGTGTGTTCGTCCAGCGCTTCAGCTCCACCCCGCGCGGCGCCCGCCTCGCCCGCCGGCTCGCCCTGCACCAGCTCGACCTCTGGGGCCTGCCGTACGGCAGCCCGGCATCCGACACCGCCGCCGTCCTCGTGGCCGAGCTTGCCGCCAACGCCGCCACCCACGGACGGATCCCCGGCCGTGACTTCGAACTGGTCCTCGGGCTCGTCCCCACCGCCCTGCGCATTGAGGTGTCCGACACCCGGGGTGAGCGCCGCCCGCCGTCCCCGGGAACCCTCCGTCCCGCACCCCTGCCGCTGGCCGAGGGCGGCCGGGGTCTCCTCCTGGTCGAGGCGCTCGCCGACCGCTGGGCGGTGCTCGACCGCGACCCGATCGGCAAGACGGTCGTTGCCGAGCTGGATCTTCCCGGCTGAGAGGGGCAAGGGGAACAACAAAAAGCGCTGACCCACATTTCTGTCGGTCAGCGCTTCTGTGGCACTTCCTGCGAAGTGCCCCCGGCAGGATTCGAACCTGCGCACCCGGCTCCGGAGGCCGATGCTCTATCCCCTGAGCTACGGGGGCGTATCGCTGTGTTGCTCGGCGACGGGTGAAACACTACCAGCTTCCACGGGGTGCCCGTGAACAGGTATTCCGCGTCATCGTGCGAGGGCGTGCGCCCCCTCGCACACACATTTGGCCAACCTCGGTGCCGCCGTCCGGGGGCGGAAGTGGGCAAAACCCGGACGCAGCCCCTCCGGCCCGCCTACCCTCGAAGGGTGTCAGGCGCGTGCGGCCGCGTGCTTGTTGTCGACGACAACAAGGTCATCCGGCAGTTGATCAGGGTCAATCTCGAGCTGGAGGGCTTCGAGGTCGTGACCGCGGCCGATGGTGTCGAGTGTCTGGATCTCGTTCATCGGGTCAGTCCCGACGTGATCACGCTCGATGTCGTCATGCCCCGGCTGGACGGGCTCCAGACGGCGACCCGGCTGCGCTCCGATCCGCGGACCCGGCATCTGCCGCTGGCGATCGTCAGCGCGTGCACGCCGTACGAGGTGGACAACGGGGTCGCGGCGGGGGTGGACGCGTTCCTCGCGAAGCCCTTCGAGCCCAGCGAGCTGGTGCGGCTGGTGCGGAGGCTGGTGGAGCGCGGGCGGACCGCCGTGCTGGACGGGCGGCAGGGGGCCGGGCGCGCGGAGAGCGCGGCCGGCTGACCGGATGGCGAAACGCGTTCGCTAAAGGCCCCCCTCCCTCGCCTACGCTTGTCCCGTGACCCCCGCAGATCTCTCCGCGACCGTGCTGCACGCCGTGCGCAGCGCGGTCGACGCGCATGTGCTGCGGGCGCCCGTACCCAGCCGGGTGCGGGTCGAGCGGACCCGGCCCGGCGGCAGCGGGGACTACGCCACCGCCGTCGCCCTCCAGCTCGCCGGCCCCGCCGCCCGGCCCGCCCGCGAGGTCGCCGAGATCCTGCGCGCGCGCATGAGCGGGGTACCCGGCCTCGGTCGCGTCGAGGTCACGGGCGCCGGATTCCTGAACTTCACCCTCGACGCCGGTGCCGACACCGCCGCCCATCGCGCGGTCCTCGCCGCCGTACGGGAGCGGGGCACGCGGTACGGGCACGGCGACGCGCTCGCCGGACAGACCCTCCGCCTCCGCCGCTCCGACGAGGTCAGGGCCGCCGTCACCGCCGACGCCGTGCGCCGCCTCGCCCGCGCCCAGGGCGCCCGCGTCCACGTCGGGCGTCCGGCGGGGCCGGTCGATCCGGACCTGACCGGGCTGGGCGTGGCGGACGACGACCGCACGGATCCGACCGCCGGGCCGACCGCCGGGGACCGGAACACCCCGGTCGCCGGGGCGGCGTCGCACGCGGCCTCCGCCTCCCCTTCCTCCGCCGACGTCGACATACGGCCCGTTCCCGCCGGCGCCACCGCCTCCGCACTGCTGCGGCGGCTCGGCGTGGACGCCGCCCGGTGGGGGCTGCTGCGGGCCGCCGGGCACGACCGGGCGTTCCTCGGGGACGGCCTCCTCGTCCAGGGGGAGGGCAACGCGCTCTTCCTGGTCCGCCACGCGCACGCCCGCACGCACGCGATGACCCGGGGTGCCGCCCTGCTCGGTTTCGCCGCCGCCGGTCCGCGGGAGGCCGCCGCCGTGCCCGCGGGGCCCGAGGCGGTCGCGCTGTACGGGCTGCTCGCCGACCACCCCGCCGAGCTGGCCGCCGCGGCCCGGCACCGCGCGCCCGACCGGCTGGCCCGCCACCTCGAAGCGGTGGCCCACGGCTTCCTCGACTTCCACGACGCCGCCTCGCCGCTGCCCGTCGGGGACGAGAAACCCTCGGCCGCCCACCGCTCCCGGCTCGCCCTCGCCGAAGCCGCCGGGACGGTGCTGGCCGGCGGCCTGTCCCTGCTCGGCATCAGCGCGCCCCCGTACCTCTGAACAGATCCGAGAGAGCAGAACCACACGATGAGCCGATCCGCACACCCCGCCGGACCCCGTCACGCCGACGTCCTGTCCGAGGGCCACTACGCCGCCCCCGCCGAGGACCTCAACGCGCTCGACCCCAAGGTCTGGTCCCGCACGGTCAGCCGCGACGAACGCGGCGCCCTCACCGTCGGCGGAATCGACGTCGCCCGGCTGGCCGAGGAGTTCGGCACCCCCGCGTACATCATGGACGAGACCGACTTCCGGGCCCGCTGCCGCGCCTGGGCCGACGCCTTCGGGCCCGGGGCCGACGTCTTCTACGCCGGGAAGGCCTTCCTCTCCCGCGCCGTCGTGCGCTGGCTCAAGGAGGAGGGGCTCAACCTCGACGTCTGCTCCGGCGGCGAGCTGGCCACCGCCCTCGACGCCGGGATGCCCGCCGAGCGCATCGCCTTCCACGGCAACAACAAGACCGTCGCCGAGATCGAGCGGGCCGTTGCCGCGGGCGTCGGCCGGATCGTCCTCGACTCCTTCCAGGAGATCGTCCGCGTCGCCCACACCGCGCAGCGGCTCGGCCGGCGCCAGCGCGTCCAGCTGCGGGTGACCGTCGGCGTCGAGGCCCACACCCACGAGTTCATCGCCACCGCGCACGAGGACCAGAAGTTCGGCATCGCGCTGGCCGGGGGACAGGCCGCCGAAGCGGTCCGCCGCGCGCTCGCACTCGACGGGCTGGAGCTCGTCGGCATCCACTCCCACATCGGCTCGCAGATCTTCGACATGGCCGGCTTCGAGGTCTCCGCCCGCCGCGTGGTGCAGCTGCTCGCCGAGGTCCGCGACGAGCACGGCGTCGAACTGCCCGAGATCGACCTCGGCGGCGGCCTCGGCATCGCGTACACCTCCGAGGACGACCCGCGCGAGCCGCAGGAGATCGCCAAGGCGCTCGGTGACATCGTGACCCGCGAGTGCGAGGCCGCCGGTCTCACCACCCCGCGCATCTCCGTCGAGCCCGGCCGCGCCATCGTCGGCCCCACCGCCTTCACGCTCTACGAGGTCGGCACCATCAAGCCCCTGGAGGGGCTGCGCACCTACGTCAGCGTCGACGGCGGCATGTCGGACAACATCCGCACCGCGCTGTACGACGCCGAGTACAGCGTCGCGCTCGCCTCCCGGACCTCGGACGCCGAGCCCATGCTCGTCCGCATCGTGGGCAAGCACTGCGAGAGCGGGGACATCGTCGTCAAGGACGCGTTCCTCCCGGCGGACCTGGCCCCCGGCGATCTGGTCGCCGTCCCCGCCACCGGCGCGTACTGCCGGTCCATGGCCAGCAACTACAACCACGCCCTGCGTCCGCCGGTCGTCGCCGTGCGCGACGGGGAGGCGCGGGTCGTCGTCCGGCGCGAGACGGAGGAAGATCTCCTGCGTCTCGACGTGGGCTGATGACGATTTTCCGGGGGCACACCCCCGGGCCGAGGTAAACATCTCAGGATCCGGACGGGTGACAGAATCGCCCGTCCGGTGAGTGAGACTGGTTCACACAACAGAGGTAAAGGAAACGAGGTCGGATGATGCGTACGCGTCCGCTGAAGGTGGCGCTGCTGGGCTGTGGAGTCGTCGGCTCAGAGGTGGCCCGCATCATGACGACGCACGCCGACGACCTCACCGCGCGCATCGGCGCCCCGGTCGAGCTCGCCGGCGTCGCCGTGCGCCGGCCCTCCAAGGTGCGCGAGGGCATCGACCCCGCACTGATCACCACCGATGCGACCGCCCTGGTCAAACGGGGCGACATCGACGTCGTCATCGAGGTCATCGGCGGCATCGAGCCCGCCCGCACGCTCATCACCACCGCCTTCGAGCACGGCGCGAGCGTCGTCTCCGCCAACAAGGCGCTGCTCGCCGAGGACGGCGCCGCCCTGCACGCCGCCGCCGAGCAGCACGGCCGCGACCTGTACTACGAGGCCGCCGTCGCCGGTGCCATCCCGCTCGTCCGCCCGCTGCGCGAATCGCTGGCCGGCGACAAGGTCAACCGGGTCCTCGGCATCGTCAACGGCACCACGAACTTCATCCTCGACAAGATGGACACCAGTGGCGCCGGCTACTCCGAGGCGCTCGACGAGGCCACCGCCCTCGGATACGCGGAGGCCGACCCCACCGCCGACGTCGAGGGCTTCGACGCCGCCGCGAAGGCCGCGATCCTCGCCGGCATCGCCTTCCACACCCGGGTGCGGATCGGTGACGTGCACCGCGAGGGCATCACCGAGGTCACCGCCGCCGACATCGCCTCCGCCCGCCGCATGGGCTGCACCGTCAAACTGCTCGCCATCTGCGAGCGCGCCGCCGACGGGCAGTCCGTCACGGCCCGGGTGCACCCCGCGATGATCCCGCTCAGCCACCCGCTGGCCTCCGTCCGCGAGGCGTACAACGCGGTGTTCGTCGAGGCGGAGGCCGCCGGGCAGCTGATGTTCTACGGTCCCGGCGCCGGCGGCGCCCCGACCGCCTCGGCGGTCCTCGGCGACCTCGTCGCGGTCTGCCGCAACCTGCTCAACGAGGCCCCCGGACCCGGCGAGTCCGCCTACACCCGCCTGCCGGTGAGCCCGATGGGCGAGGTCGTCACGCGCTACCACATCAGCCTCGACGTGGCCGACAAACCCGGTGTGCTCGCCCAGGTCGCGACGGTCTTCGCCGAGCAGGGCGTGTCCATCGACACGGTCCGCCAGCAGAGCCGGCCGGACAGTCAGGAATCGGACGGCGAGGCCTCCCTCGTCGTCGTCACCCACCGCGCGCCCGACGCCGCCCTCTCGGGGACCGTCGAGGCGCTGCGCAAGCTCGACACCGTGCGCGGTGTCGCCAGCATCATGCGTGTTGAAGGGGAGTAAGGACCCATGACCACCAAGGGCACCCACCAGTGGCGCGGCATCATCGAGGAGTACCGGGACCGGCTCCCGGTCACGAGCACGACGCCGGTCGTCACGCTCCGTGAGGGCGGTACGCCGCTCGTCCCCGCTCAGGTCCTGTCCGAGCGCACGGGCTGCGAGGTGCACCTCAAGGTCGAGGGCGCCAACCCCACCGGTTCCTTCAAGGACCGCGGCATGACCATGGCCATCACCCGGGCCAAGGAGGAGGGCGCGCAGGCCGTCATCTGCGCCTCCACCGGCAACACCTCCGCCTCCGCCGCCGCGTACGCGGTGCGGGCCGGCATGGTCTGCGCCGTCCTCGTCCCGCAGGGCAAGATCGCCCTGGGCAAGATGGGCCAGGCGCTCGTCCACGGCGCCAAGATCCTCCAGGTGGACGGCAACTTCGACGACTGCCTGACGCTCGCCCGCTCGCTTTCGGACAACTACCCGGTGGCTCTGGTCAATTCGGTCAACCCGGTCCGCATCGAGGGCCAGAAGACCGCCGCGTTCGAGATCGTCGACGCGCTCGGCGACGCCCCGGACATCCACGTCCTCCCGGTCGGCAACGCGGGCAACATCACGGCCTACTGGAAGGGCTACACCGAGTACGCCAAGGACGGCGTCTCCTCGCGCACCCCGCGCATGTGGGGCTTCCAGGCGTCCGGCTCCGCGCCCATCGTGCGCGGCGAGGTCGTCAAGGACCCGTCGACCATCGCCACCGCCATCCGGATCGGCAACCCGGCCTCCTGGCAGTACGCCCTGGCCGCGCGCGACGAGTCCGGCGGTTTCATCGACGAGGTCACGGACCGTCAGATCCTGTCCGCCTACCGCCTGTTGGCCTCCCAGGAGGGCGTCTTCGTGGAGCCCGCGTCGGCGGCTTCGGTGGCCGGTCTGCTGAAGGCCGCCGAGGAGGGCAAGGTCGACCCCGGCCAGAAGATCGTCTGCACGGTCACCGGCAACGGCCTCAAGGACCCCGACTGGGCCGTCGCGGGCGCCCCGCAGCCGGTCACCGTCCCGGTCGACGCCGCCACCGCGGCCGAGCGGCTGGGCCTCGTGTAACACCCGGTGTACGCCGCCGCCGTGTCCCGGGGCCGTCCGCGCGACGGGCCCGGGACACGGCGACACCTCGTCAGAAACGCAGCTCAAACACCCTTTTCGGGGCGGCGAGCGCACCGGCGGCGTGCGACACGCATCGTGCGCCTCCTGTGCGCCCTATGTCGCGACAGAACCTTCCTTCGATAAGCTGTACCCAACCCAGTCCGCCCCGCCGTGTACGAGCCGGGGTGCACGGGTCGTTGCGGTCCCCCCTGAAGTACCCCAGGAAAACCCCCGTACCACCCCGAAACACCCCCATCCCCAGAAGCCCCGCAGCTTCTCGCATGTCCCCGCCGCCTCACAAGGAGAGTCGTCAGAGCGATGGCCGGTCCCGCCTTCCGAGCCGCCGCCGTCCGGGTGCGCGTCCCCGCCACCAGCGCCAACCTGGGCCCGGGTTTCGATGCCCTCGGCCTGTCGCTGGGCCTGTACGACGACGTCGTCGTCCGCGTGGCCGACTCCGGACTGCACATCGACATCGCCGGCGAGGGCGCGGACACGCTGCCCCGCGACGAGAAGCACCTCCTCGTGCGGTCCCTGCGCACCGCCTTCGACCTGCTCGGCGGACAGCCCCGCGGCCTGGAGATCGTCTGCGCCAACCGCATCCCGCACGGACGCGGCCTCGGCTCCTCCTCCGCCGCCATCTGCGCCGGCATCGTCGCGGCCCGCGCCGTGACCACCGGCGGCGACGCCCGTCTCGACGACGCCGCCCTGCTGGAGCTGGCCACCGAGATCGAGGGCCACCCGGACAACGTCGCCGCCTGTCTGCTCGGCGGATTCACGCTGGCCTGGATGGACGGCGGATCGGCGCGCGCGATCAGGATGGATCCCGCTGATTCCATCGTTCCGGTGGTTTTCGTCCCCGGCAAGCCGGTGCTCACCGAGACCGCCCGCGGCCTGCTGCCGCGCACCGTCCCGCACGTCGACGCCGCCTTCAACGCCGGCCGTGCCGCGCTCCTCGTCGAGGCCCTGACCAGGCGCCCCGAGCTGCTGCTCACGGCCACCGAGGACCGGCTGCACCAGGAGTACCGCGCCCCGGCCATGCCGGAGAGCGCGGAACTGGTGGCCCGGCTGCGCGCCGAGGGCGTCCCCGCGGTCATCTCCGGTGCCGGACCCACCGTGCTGGCACTGGCCGAGGACGGTGCGGCCGACAAGGTCGCACGACTGGCGGGCGAGGGCTGGGCGGCCAACCGGCTCGCGCTCGACGCCCAGGGAGCGAGCGTGCTGCCGCTCGCCCCGTAGGCGAGAAGTGGTTGCCGGTGAACGAGAGGGGGAATGTTTGTTGGAGCCGGTAGTGTTAACCTCAAGTCTGCAATCGACGTCTATGTGGCGCGTTGCTTCGTGTCCCTTTCCGGGACCACCAATTCTTCCGGGAGCCTCCCCAACTGCCTGAGCAGCCTGCCTGAGCAGTTTCGAGCACGCTCCGGAACCGGCACGACACCCCTCGCTTGTCTCAGGAGTGGGCCGAGCAGGGGGATGCTCGCGCCGGACCCATGCACACGTTCACCTCTCCGCCGTACCTACCCGGCGGGACCACCGCCCCGGCACGGTCCGCACCGAAGACCGCAGTCGGACAGCACAACCGGTCGCCGAGCCAGAAGGCCGACGTCCGCTCCAGGGAAGGACCCTTCGTGAGCGACACCACCGATCTGATGGGCGTGACTGCCGACAAGAACGTCGACAGCGCCGCGCCCGCCGAAGGTGCTGCCACTGGCACCACCGCACGGCGCCGCCGCTCCGGCACCGGCCTTGACGGCATGGTCCTGGCCGAGCTGCAGCAGGTCGCGTCCGGCCTCGGCATCAAGGGCACTGCGCGGATGCGCAAGAGCCAGCTGATCGAGGTCATCAAGGAGGCCCAGGCCGGCGGCTCCGCCGCGCCGAAGGCCAAGGCCGCGGCCCCCGCCGAGGAGGCCAAGACCGCGCCGAAGCGCCGGGCCACCTCCAAGGCGCGCACCGGAGCCGGGGACGAGACCCCGGCCGCCGCCCCCGCCGAGCAGCCCGCCGCCCAGCAGCAGATCGACATCCCCGGTCAGCCCGCCAGCGACGAGGCGCCCGCGGGCGAGCGCCGCCGCCGCCGCGCCACCGCGCAGGCCGGCAGCCCGGAGGCCAAGTCCGAGACCAAGGACCGCGCCAAGGACGAGCCCAAGCACGAGGCGCCCGCCGAGGACCGTTCCGAGTCCAAGGCCGAGTCCGCCGCCGACAACGCCGAGGGGCGTCGCGGCGACCGCCAGGAGCGCGGCCAGCGCGGAGACCGCCGCGAGGGCCGTGAGGGCCGGCGCGACCGCCGGAACAAGGGCGACGAGCAGGGCCAGGGCCAGGGCGGCCAGCGTCAGCGCGGCCAGCAGAACCAGGGCCAGCAGGGCGGCGGACCCCAGGACGACTTCGACGACGAGGGCGGCCGGCGCGGCCGCCGGGGCCGCTACCGCGACCGCCGGGGCCGTCGCGGACGCGACGACTTCGCGGGCGAGGTCGCCGTCTCCGACGACGATGTCCTGATCCCCGTCGCGGGCATCCTCGACATCCTCGACAACTACGCGTTCATCCGGACCTCCGGCTACCTGCCCGGTCCGAACGACGTGTACGTCTCGCTCGCCCAGGTCCGCAAGAACGGCCTGCGCAAGGGCGACCACGTCACGGGGGCCGTGCGCCAGCCCAAGGACGGCGAGCGCCGCGAGAAGTTCAACGCGCTGGTCCGCCTGGACTCGGTCAACGCCGGAGCACCCGAATCCGGCCGCGGCCGTCCGGAGTTCCAGAAGCTGACCCCGCTCTACCCGCAGGACCGGCTCCGCCTGGAGACCGACTCCAACGTCCTGACGACGCGGATCATCGATCTGGTCGCCCCCATCGGCAAGGGCCAGCGCGGTCTGATCGTGGCCCCGCCGAAGACCGGCAAGACCATGATCCTCCAGGCCATCGCCAACGCGATCACGGTCAACAGCCCCGAGTGCCACCTGATGGTCGTCCTGGTCGACGAGCGTCCGGAAGAGGTCACCGACATGCAGCGGTCGGTGAAGGGCGAGGTCATCTCCTCGACCTTCGACCGCCCCGCCGAGGACCACACCACCGTCGCCGAGCTGGCCATCGAGCGCGCCAAGCGCCTCGTGGAGCTGGGTCACGACGTGGTCGTCCTGCTGGACTCGATCACCCGTCTGGGACGCGCGTACAACCTCGCGGCCCCGGCCTCCGGGCGCATCCTGTCCGGTGGTGTCGACTCGACCGCGCTCTACCCGCCGAAGCGCTTCTTCGGTGCCGCGCGCAACATCGAGGACGGCGGCTCGCTGACCATCCTGGCCACCGCGCTCGTCGAGACCGGCTCGCGCATGGACGAGGTGATCTTCGAGGAGTTCAAGGGCACCGGCAACATGGAGCTCAAGCTCGATCGCAAGCTCTCCGACAAGCGGATCTTCCCGGCGGTGGACGTCGACGCGTCCAGCACCCGCAAGGAGGAAATCCTGCTCGGCAGCGAGGAGTTGGGGATCGTCTGGAAGCTCCGCCGGGTGCTCCACGCGCTGGACCAGCAGCAGGCGATCGAGCTGCTGCTGGACCGGATGAAGAAGACCCAGTCCAACGCGGAGTTCCTGCTCCAGATCCAGAAGACGACGCCGGCCCCGGGCAACAACGACTAGGGCCGTCCCGCTTCGCACGTCCGGGCCGCCCCCGGCACTTCGGTGCCGGGGGCGGCCTCGTCGTTGCCCCCGAGACCTTCGCCACACGGCCGCCCGCCGCCACGGGGTCAGTCCGGTCGCCGCAGAGGACAGGAAACCGCAGGTGAGCGCGGGGTCACGGGCCGCCGCCCGGCCGCGCGGGCGGTGCCGCTCCTTATCCGGAGGCCACCGCCCCCTGTGCAACCCTTCTTGTCGCCGCCGCGTCGTACCCGACAGTGACAAAGCGGCACAGACACCCGCACACCACGTAGGGGGCGGTAGCCGGGAACGGGCCGGGAAATCGAGGAGAGGGATGAGCGGACAGCGCGGAACCACCAGCCGAATACGGCCCACCGGCCGCCGCCGGAGGAAGCCGTCCCGCCGCCGCAGGGCGGCCGTCGTCGCCGCCTGGGGCCTGGCCGGACTGGTCGTCGTCGGCGGATCCGGGCTCGGGTACGCCTACTTCCACCTCAACGGAAACCTCAAGGCCGTCGACATCGACAACGCGCTCGGCAAGAACCGGCCGAAGAACGTCGACAACGGCTCCGAGGACATCCTCGTGCTCGGCTCCGACTCCCGTTCCGGCGCGAACGCCGCGTACGGCGAGGACCAGGGCGGCGCCCGCTCCGACACCGCGATGGTCGTGCACGTCAACAAGGGGCACAGGACCGCGAGCGTGGTCTCCATCCCGCGCGACACCCTCGTCACCCGGCCCGAATGCACCGGCGACGTGAGCGGCGAGCCCGTCGCCGGCCAGGAGCGGGCCATGTTCAACACGGCGTACGAGGTCGGCGGGCCGGCCTGCGCGGTGAAAACGGTCGAGGCGATGTCCGGGATCCGCATGGACCACTACATCGAGGTCGACTTCACCGGCTTCAAGAAGCTCGTCGACAAGCTCGGCGGCGTCGAGATCACCACCAACCGGGCCATCGACGACCCCAAGAGCCACCTGGACCTCGCCCCCGGCACCCACACCCTGAACGGCGAACAGGCGCTCGGCCTGGTCCGCACCCGCAAGAGCGTCGGGGACGGCAGCGACCTCGGCCGCATCCAGCTCCAGCAGGACTTCGTCAAGGCGCTCATCAAGCAGGCCACGAGCGTCGGCATGCTCAACGGCACCAAGCTCTACGGCATCGCGGACACCGCCACCAAGGCCCTCACCACCGACTCCGACCTCGGATCGGTCACCAGGCTGGCGAGCTTCGCGACCGGGCTGAAGGGCCTCGGCGCCGACGACGTCCGCATGGTGACGCTGCCCGTGCGATACGACACCGCCGATCCCAACCGGGTCGTCCCGCTGGAGGAGGAGTCGAAGCAGGTGTGGACCGCGCTCCGCGCCGACGCCCCGATCCCCGCCTCCGCCCTGAAGAACTCCGCGGGCGACAAGGGCGACGCCGGCGGGATCGTGCGCTGACCCCGCTCCGGGAATAGCCGGCGGCCCACCCCGGTTTTGGGAGATACGGCCGGTCCTGGCAGACTGGTACGTCGGCCCCGGTTCACGGACGCGCAATCCGCGCGGACGACCCGGTGCCCTCCCGAACCTAGGAGACACCCTTGAAGCGCGACATTCACCCCCAGTACGTCGAGACGCAGGTCAGCTGCACCTGTGGCGCGTCGTTCACCACCCGTTCGACGCTGGACAGCGGCACCATCCGTGCCGACGTCTGCTCCGAGTGCCACCCGTTCTACACGGGCAAGCAGAAGATCCTCGACACCGGTGGCCGCGTGGCCCGCTTCGAGGCCCGCTTCGGCAAGGCCGCCGGCACCGCCAGCAAGTAGCGAGCCGACAGCGCCGGTCCTCGGCGCCCTCGTTCCGGGGGCGCTGGGGCCGGCGTTTTTTCGGCCGGGGCGCGGGCCCCGCACCCCGGCCGGACAGGCGTCTTTCCGGCAGGCACGACGAGCGAAGGAACCAGGAGCCCGAAGATGTTCGAGGCGGTCGAGGAACTGATCGGCGAGCAGTCCGATCTTGAGAAGAAGCTCGCGGACCCCTCGGTCCACGCGGACCAGGCCAACGCGCGCAAGCTGAACAAGCGCTACGCCGAGCTGACTCCCATCGTCTCCGCCTACCGCTCCTGGAAGCAGGTCGGCGAGGACATCGAGACCGCCCGCGAGCTGGCCGCCGACGACCCCGACTTCGCCGCCGAGGTCAAGGACCTGGAGCAGGAGCGCGAGGAACTCACCGAGAAGCTCCGCCTGCTGCTCGTCCCGCGCGACCCCAGCGACGACAAGGACGTGCTCCTGGAGATCAAGGCGGGCGCGGGCGGCGACGAGTCCGCCCTGTTCGCCGGCGACCTCCTGCGCATGTACCTGCGCTACGCCGAGCGCGTCGGCTGGAAGACCGAGATCATCGACTCCACCGAGTCCGAGCTCGGCGGCTACAAGGACGTCCAGGTCTCCGTGCGCACCAAGGGCGGCAACGGGGCCACCGAGCCCGGCCAGGGCGTCTGGGCCCGGATGAAGTACGAGGGCGGCGTGCACCGCGTGCAGCGCGTGCCCTCCACCGAGTCCCAGGGCCGCATCCACACCTCCGCCGCCGGCGTGCTCGTCACCCCCGAGGCCGAGGAGGTCGACGTGGAGATCCACGCCAACGACCTGCGCATCGACGTCTACCGCTCCTCGGGCCCCGGCGGCCAGTCCGTCAACACCACCGACTCCGCGGTCCGCATCACCCACCTCCCGACCGGCGTCGTCGCCTCCTGCCAGAACGAGAAGAGCCAGCTCCAGAACAAGGAGCAGGCCATGCGCATCCTGCGCTCGCGGCTGCTGGCCGCCGCCCAGGAGGCCGCCGAGCAGGAAGCCTCCGACGTGCGCCGCAGCCAGGTGCGCACGGTCGACCGGTCCGAGAAGATCCGTACGTACAACTTCCCGGAAAACCGCATCTCGGACCACCGGGTCGGCTTCAAGGCGTACAACTTGGACCAGGTGCTCGACGGGGACCTGGACGCCGTGATCCAGGCCTGTGTCGACGCCGACTCGGCGGCCAAGCTCGCCAACGCGTGAGCCGAGCCCCTCTGACCGCACCGCCCGTGAACCCGTACGGAGAACCGCGATGAACCTGCTGCTCGCCGAGGTGGCCCAGGCCACCCAGCGGCTGGCCGACGCCGGTGTCCCTTCGCCGCGCTTCGACGCCGAGGAACTCGCCGCGTTCGTGCACGGCGTCAAGCGGGGCGAGCTGCACACCGTGCCGGACGCCGACTTCGACGCCCGCTATTGGGAGACCATCGCCCGCCGCGAGGCCCGCGAACCGCTCCAGCACATCACCGGCCGGGCCTTCTTCCGCTATCTGGAGCTCCAGGTCGGCCCCGGGGTCTTCGTGCCCCGGCCGGAGACCGAGTCGGTGGTCGGCTGGGCGATAGACGCCGTCCGCGCGATGGACGTCGTCGAGCCGCTGATCGTCGACCTGTGCACCGGCTCCGGGGCCATCGCGCTCGCCATGGCCCAGGAGGTGCCGCGCTCGCGCGTGCACGCCGTGGAGCTGTCCGAGGACGCCCTGAAGTGGACCCGGAAGAACGCCGAGGACTCCAGGGTCACCGTCCACCGGGGCGACGCCCTGACCGCCCTCCCCGAGCTGGACGGCCAGGTCGACCTGGTCATCTCCAACCCGCCGTACATCCCGCTCACCGAATGGGAGTACGTGGCGCCCGAGGCCCGTGACCACGACCCGGAGATGGCCCTCTTCTCCGGCGAGGACGGCCTCGACACCATTCGCGGCATCGAGCGCACCGCGCACCGGCTGCTGCGCCCCGGCGGGCTCGTCGTCATCGAGCACGCCGACACCCAGGGCGGCCAGGTGCCGTGGATCTTCACCGAGGAGCGGGGCTGGGCGGACGCGGCCGACCACCCCGACCTCAACCGCCGCCCCCGGTTCGCCACGGCCCGCAAGGCCATGCCGTGACCGCCGGCACCCGCCCGTACCAGCCCTACCCGTACATGCTTGAGGAGGCCGGCTAGATGGCACGGCGATACGACTGCAACGACGCGACCGACCGTACGACGGGTCTGCGCGAGGCCGCGTCGGCCGTCCGCCGCGGCGAGCTGGTCGTGCTGCCCACCGACACCGTGTACGGGATCGGTGCGGACGCCTTCGGCTCCGAGGCCGTCGGGGATCTGCTGGAGGCCAAGGGCCGCGGCCGCACCATGCCCTCGCCCGTGCTGATCGGCTCGCCGAACACCCTGCACGGTCTGGTCACCGACTTCTCCGAGCAGGCGTGGGAGCTGGTGGACGCGTTCTGGCCCGGCGCCCTGACGATCATCGCCAAGCACCAGCCCTCGCTCCAGTGGGACCTGGGCGACACCCGGGGCACCGTCGCGATCCGGATGCCGCTGCACCCGGTCGCCCTCGAACTGCTCACGGAGGTCGGCCCGATGGCCGTCTCCAGCGCCAACCTCACCGGGCACCCGGCCCCCGAGGACTGCGACGCCGCGCAGGAGATGCTCGGGGACTCCGTCTCCGTCTACCTCGACGGCGGTCCGACCCCGGGCATCGTGCCCTCCTCGATTGTCGACGTCACCGGCAAGGTACCGGTCCTGCTGAGGGCCGGCGCGCTCTCCGCCGAGGACCTGCGCACGGTGGTACCCGACCTCGAGGTGGCCAATTGACCGCCCCTGAGGGGCGTGGCATAGCGGGGCGGACCGACACCTTCCGCATCCTCCACGTCAGCACCGGCAACGTGTGCCGCTCACCGATCACCGAGCGGCTGACCCGGCATGCCCTCGTGGACCGGCTGGGCGATCCGCTCCAGGGCGGGCTGATCGTGGAGAGCGCCGGCACCTGGGGGCACGAGGGCGCCCCCATGGAGGCCAACGCGGAGGTGGTCCTCGCCGACTTCGGCGCCGACGCCACCGGCTTCGTCGGCCGGGAGCTCCTCGACGAGCACGTGATCCGTGCCGACCTCGTCCTCACCGCGACCCGCGACCACCGGGCCCAGGTGATCTCCATGGGGCATTCGGCGGGACTGCGCACCTTCACGCTCAAGGAGTTCACCCGGCTCGTCCGGGCGATAGACCCGGCGACCCTGCCCGACGCCCGGGACGAGGGCGTCGTCGAGCGTGCCCGCGCCCTGGTCCGGGCGGCCGCCGCGCTGCGCGGCTGGCTGCTCGCCCCCACCGCGGACGCCGACGAGGTCCATGACCCGTACGGCGCCCCCATCACGTTCTTCCGGTCCATCGGGGACGAGATCAACCAGGCCCTGGACCCGGTCGTCACCGCGCTCACGGGCGTGCCCGCCGCGCACTGATCCGCGCGGGCGTCCCCGGGGCGCGAGGGCGGCCGTACGGCCGGGACGCGGTACGCCGGGGTCCCGACGGGTCACACGGGCCCGGCAGCGGGCAGCGTCCGCCGTACGGGCCTACATTGGAGCCGACGCCACCTCTCCCCAGGCCCGGAGCTCCCGATGCCGGTCACCAGCGCCAGCTCACCGTCCGCCGCCACCGCCCCGCAGGACTTCCGGGCGCTGCTCCGGGAGGATCCGGAGATCGCCGAGGTGCTGGCGGGGGAGGCGCGCAGGCAGGCGCACACGCTCCAGCTGACCGCCGCCGAGAACTTCGCCTCGCCCGCCGTGCTGGCCGCCCTCGGCTCCCCGCTCGCCAACAAGTACGCCGAGGGCTATCCCGGCGCCCGCCACCACGGCGGCTGCGAGCAGGCGGACGCCGCCGAGCGGATCGCGGTGCGCCGGGCCACCGCGCTCTTCGGCGCCGAGCACGCCAACGTCCAGCCGCACTCCGGCTCCTCGGCCGTCCTGGCCGCCTACGCGGCGCTGCTGCGGCCGGGGGACACGGTCCTGGCGATGGGCCTCCCGTACGGCGGCCACCTCACCCACGGTTCGCCCGCCAACTTCTCCGGCCGGTGGTTCGAGTTCATCGGCTACGGGGTGGACCCGGAGAGCGGGCTGATCGACTACGACCAGGTCGCGGCGCTGGCCCGGACGCACCGGCCCAGGGCGATCGTCAGCGGCTCGATCTCCTACCCGCGCCACATCGACCACGCGCGCTTCCGGGAGATCTGCGACGAGGTGGGCGCCTTCCTGATCGCCGACGCCGCGCATCCGACGGGGCTGATCGCCGGGGGAGCGGCGCCCAGCCCCGTTCCGTACGCGGACGTCGTCTGCGCGACCACGCACAAGGTGCTGCGCGGCCCGCGCGGCGGGATGCTGCTGTGCGGCGCGGAGCTGGCGGAGCGCATCGACCGGGCGGTGTTCCCCTTCACCCAGGGCGGCGCGCAGATGCACACGGTGGCCGCGAAGGCCGTCGCCTTCGGGGAGGCGGCGGCGCCGTCCTTCGCCGCGTACGCCCACCGGGTGGTTGCCCACGCCCGGGTGCTGGCCGCCGGTCTGGAGGCGGAGGGCTTCGAGATCGTCACGGGCGGCACCGACACCCATCTGATCGTCGCGGACCCGGCCCCGCTGGGCGCCGACGGCCCCGAGGCCCGCGACCGGCTGGCCGCCGCGGGGATGGTGCTGGACACCTGCGCGCTGCCGTACGGGAACGCCCGGGGCATCCGGCTGGGCACGGCGGCCCTCACCACCCAGGGGATGGACGACGCGGACATGGCCAGGCTCGCCGTGCTCATCGGCTCCGCGGTGCGCCGGGAGGGCGATGCCGGCGCCGAGGTGCGCGAACTGGCCGTGGCCCATCGGCCGTACCCGGGGTGACATCGGAACGTTTGTCCGTAAAGGAGTGTGCTGTGCAACCATCGCGGGGTGCTCCGTGTCCTCAACCATGAGGCGGACCTAGTTAAGGTGTGGGCTGAGATGGCCGGCGACATTTATGGGGCAGCCCGTGCGTGATTACTTGCTGACGCTCTGTGTCACGGCCGCGGTGACGTACCTGCTCACCGGCCCGGTGCGTAAGTTCGCCATCGCGGTCGGGGCGATGCCCGCGATCCGCGCGCGCGACGTGCACCGCGAACCGACACCTAGGCTCGGCGGCATCGCCATGTTCGGCGGGCTGTGCGCGGGGCTGATCGTCGCCGACCACCTGGCCAATCTCGACGGCGTCTTCGACCTCTCCAACGAACCGCGCGCCCTGCTCTCGGGCGCCGCGCTGATCTGGCTGATCGGCGTCCTGGACGACAAGTTCGAGATCGACGCCCTGATCAAGCTCGGCGGGCAGATGATCGCCGCGGCGGTCATGGTGCTCCAGGGCCTCACGATCCTCTGGCTGCCGATCCCCGGCGTCGGGACGGTCCCGCTCACGCAGTGGCAGGGCACGCTGCTGACGGTCGCACTGGTCGTGATCACGATCAACGCGGTCAACTTCGTGGACGGCCTCGACGGTCTGGCCGCGGGCATGGTCTGCATCGCCGCGGCGGCGCTCTTCCTGTACACCTACCGGCTCTGGTACGGATACGGCATCGAGGCGGCGGCCCCCGCGACGCTCTTCACCGCCATCCTGATGGGGATGTGCCTGGGCTTCCTGCCGCACAACATGCACCCGGCCAGGATCTTCATGGGGGACTCGGGGTCGATGCTGATCGGCCTGGTCCTCGCGGCGGGCGCGATCTCGGTGACCGGCCAGGTCGACCCGGACGCGATGAAGCTCTTCGCGGGCAGCGAACGGCAGGCCACGCACGCGATGCTGCCGGTCTTCATCCCGCTGCTGCTGCCGCTGACGATCATCGCCATTCCGGCGGCGGACCTGGTGCTCGCGATCGTGCGGCGGACCTGGAACGGACAGTCGCCGTTCGCCGCCGACCGCGGCCATCTGCACCACCGGCTGCTGGAGATCGGCCACTCGCACAGCCGCTCGGTGCTGATCATGTACTTCTGGTCGGCGCTGATCGCCTTCGGCGCGGTGGGCTACTCGGTGCACTCGACCTCGATGTGGATCGTGCTGGCGATCACCGGACTGTCCACGCTGGGCCTGATCCTGCTGCTGATGCCCCGGTTCACCCCGCGTGCGCCGCACTGGGCCGAACACTTCGTACCGCCCCGCTACCGGCGCCGGAAGCGGCGCGGGACCCAGGACCCCGGGGCGGTCCCCGAAAGCGCCCAGGAGGGCCAACAGGGGCCCCAGGACGGGCGGATGGGGCAGGAGGGACAGGAGCCGTCACCGCAGCCGCCGATCGCCGCGGGTGTCTCCGGCGTCAACGGGGCGACGGCGATCGGCCCCCGCGCACGGTTCTCGGACCGGCGCAAGGCAAATTCGACCCGTTGACAATTCGGTCATCGCGGGGCAATACCAGACAGGTAAGTGCGTTGTCTTGCTCACACGCGCGAATTAGCTCTCACGTGTGACAGCAAGCACACTTTCTTGGTAAAGACCTCATCAAATAGTTTGTGATACCGTTCACGAACCCGGTGACAGAGCCGAAGGACCTGAGTAGCACGGTCCCTTGGCCCCCGAGGGTTCGACTCTCACCGGCCTACGCTCGTCCATGACGACACACTGCCCATCCCCAGCAAGCGGAGCTGCCGCCATGCCGTCCAACGACGTCCGGACTCTCCTCCAGACCGCCGTGCCCACCGCCACCGCCGGCGTCGCAGCCGTCGCGATCAGCGGTGGCGTCGCGGGCGGCAAGGGAGCCCTGGGCGCGCTCGTCGGGACGATCGTGGTGATCCTCTTCATGGGGATCGGGATGGTCGTCCTGCAGCGGACCGCCCGGTCCATGCCTCACCTCTTCCAGGCGATGGGGCTCGCGCTCTACACGGCGCAGCTCCTGCTCCTGTTCATCTTCGTCGCCGTATTCAAGAACACCTCGCTGTTCAACCCGAAGGCCTTCGCGATCACCCTGGTCGCGACGACTCTCGTGTGGATCGGCGCACAGGCGCGTGCGCACATGAAGGCCAAGATCCTTTACGTGGAACCCGAGTCCGACCAGGCCGAGAAGCCGAAGAAGCCGGGATCCCGAGCGTGAAGGGTAGGGGCGGAATAAGTGCAGGATCAGGACCCTGCTATCGTCCGGTTCCAACTGCGGCACTGCGGGCGCGTGCATGTGAGCTGACGCCTGCTCGATCGCGAGGCTCACATGCCTGACTGCCGCTCACACATCCGAAACACCAGTCCAGTGCCGAACCGCGGCTGCGCGCCGCGCCGACACAACGAGGTTGCCGTACCTATGCGCCACGCTGAAGGAGCCCGCGGTGAGTGCTGACCCGACACAGGTGCTCGCCTTCGAGACCGACTGCCACCTCTTCGACGGTTGTGGCTTTCCGGCACCCGGCCTGCACTCGTTCCTGTTCGAGCCCCTGTGGGGCGACGCGGACAGCAACTTGTACTTCAACAAGACGATGCTGCTGGCCCTGCTCGGCTCGGTGATCATCGTTGGCTTCTTCTGGGCCGCCTTCCGCAAGCCGAAGTTGGTGCCCGGCAAGCTTCAGATGACCGCCGAGGCCGGTTACGACTTCATCCGCCGCGGCATCGTCTACGAGACGATCGGCAAGCGCGACGGCGAGAAGTACGTCCCGCTGATGGTCTCGCTGTTCTTCGTCATCTGGATGATGAACCTCTGGTCGATCATCCCGATCGCCCAGTTCCCGGTGACGGCGATCATCTCGTACCCGGCGATCCTCGCCGGCATCGTCTACGTGCTCTGGGTCGGCCTGACCTTCAAGAAGCACGGCTTCGTCGGGGCCCTGAAGAACTTCACGGGCTACGACAAGAACCTCGGCGGGGTCCTGCCGCTCTCGATGACCATCGAGTTCTTCTCGAACCTGCTGGTCCGGCCGTTCACGCACGCGGTCCGGCTCTTCGCCAACATGTTCGCGGGCCACACGCTGCTGCTGCTGTTCACGATCGCCAGCTGGTACATGCTGAACGGCATCGGGATCGCGTACGCGGGCGTCTCGTTCGTGATGGTCCTCGTGATGACGGCCTTCGAGCTCTTCATCCAGGCTGTCCAGGCCTATGTGTTCGTCCTGCTGGCCTGCAGCTACATCCAGGGCGCTCTCGCCAAGGGCCACTGAGCACCCACCTCCTGAAGCACCCGGTGGCCAACCCCCACCGGACATTGAAAGAGAAGGAAGAACCGGCATGTCCGCTCTCCAGACCCTCGCCGCCGGCGTCGAAATCAAGGGCAACCTCGGCTCGATCGGTTACGGCCTCGCCGCGATCGGCCCCGGCGTCGGCATCGGCATCATCTTCGGTAACGGCACCCAGGCGCTCGCCCGTCAGCCCGAGGCCGCCGGCCTCATCCGCGCCAACCAGATCCTCGGCTTCGCCTTCTGTGAGGCGCTCGCCCTGATCGGTCTGGTCATGCCGTTCGTCTACCCGACCTCCTGACCGGTCGCGAACAGCCCATTCGACGGAAGGCACTGACGTGAACCCCCTGGTTCAGCTCGCGGCGGAGGAAGCGGAAAACCCGCTCATTCCGCCGATCCCTGAGCTCGTCATTGGCCTCATCGCTTTCGTCATCGTCTTCGGCTTCCTCGCCAAGAAGCTCCTCCCGAACATCAACAAGGTTCTGGAAGAGCGCCGCGAGGCCATCGAAGGCGGGATCGAGAAGGCCGATGCGGCCCAGACCGAGGCCCAGAGCGTTCTTGAGCAGTACAAGGCTCAGCTCGCCGAGGCCCGCCACGAAGCCGCTCGTCTGCGCCAGGAGGCGCAGGAGCAGGGCGCCGTGATCCTGCAGGAAATGCGTGCCGAGGGCCAGCGCCAGCGCGACGAGATCGTCGCCGCCGGCCACGCCCAGATCGAGGCCGACCGCAAGGCCGCCGCCGCCGCGCTGCGCCAGGACGTGGGCAAGCTCGCCACCGAACTGGCCGGCAAGCTCGTCGGCGAGTCCCTCGAGGACCACGCCCGGCAGAGCGGCACCGTCGACCGCTTCCTCGACGAGCTCGAGGCGAAGGCCGAGGCCGTCCGATGAACAGCGCGAGCCGCGAGGCACTGGCTGCCGCACGCGAGCGCCTCGACGCACTGACCGACAGCACGTCGGTCGACGCGTCGAAGCTCGCCGAGGACCTGGCCGGCGTCACGGCGCTGCTGCACCGCGAGGTGTCGCTGCGCCGGGTCCTGACCGACCCGGCGCAGCCCGCCGAGGCCAGGGCCGAGCTCGCCGGACGTCTGCTGAACGGCCAGGTGGGCGGCGAAGCCGTCGATTTGGTCTCCGGCATGGTCCGCTCGCGCTGGTCGCAGTCGCGCGACCTGGTCGACGCGATCGAGGAACTGGCGAACACCGCCGACCTCACCGCCGCCCAGCGCGCCGGTGACCTCGACGACGTCGAGGACGAGCTGTTCCGGTTCGGCCGGATCGTGGCCTCGGACACCGAGCTGCGTTCCGCGCTGACCAGCCGGACCGCGAACCCGTCCGCCAAGGGCGAGCTGCTGCACAGCCTGCTCGGCGGAAAGGCGCGTCCGGCCACCGAGCGCGTCGTCGTGCGACTCGTCACCCAGCCCCGGGGACGTAGCCTGGAAGCGGGACTCGATTCCCTCTCCAAGCTCGCCGCGGAGCGCCGGGACCGTACGGTCGCGGTCGTCACCTCGGCGGTGCCGCTCAGTGACCGGCAGAAGCAGCGCCTCGGCGCGGCCCTGGCGAAGCTCTACGGCCGGCAGATGCACCTGAATCTCGATGTGGACCCCGAGGTCCTCGGCGGGATCGCGGTGCGGGTCGGCGACGAGGTCATCAACGGCACCATCGCGGAGCGTCTCGACGAGGCGTCCCGTCGCATGGCCGGCTGACCGAGCGCGGCGCACCCAACAGAACAGAGCAAGACCAGCGGCCCGGTTGGGCCGTGCAGAAACTGCAGAAGATTCCTGGGGGTCGGCCCCCAGACCCCCTTAAGAAACTTCGGGCCCAACAAGGAGAGCAGGGAACCCAGATGGCGGAGCTCACGATCCGGCCGGAGGAGATCCGGGACGCGCTGGAGAACTTTGTCCAGTCGTACAAGCCGGACGCGGCCTCGCGCGAGGAGGTCGGTACGGTCAGCGTTGCCGGCGACGGCATCGCGAAGGTGGAGGGTCTGCCCTCCGCCATGGCGAACGAGCTGCTGAAGTTCGAGGACGGCACCCTCGGCCTCGCCCTCAACCTTGAGGAGCGCGAGATCGGTGCGATCGTCCTCGGCGAGTTCAGCGGCATCGAGGAGGGCCAGCCGGTGCAGCGCACCGGTGAGGTGCTCTCCGTCGGCGTCGGCGAGGGTTACCTCGGCCGTGTCGTCGACCCGCTCGGCAACCCGATCGACGGTCTCGGCGAGATCGCGACCGACGGCCGCCGCGCCCTCGAGCTGCAGGCCCCTGGCGTCATGGTCCGCAAGTCGGTCCACGAGCCGATGCAGACCGGCTACAAGGCCGTCGACGCGATGGTGCCGATCGGCCGCGGCCAGCGCCAGCTGATCATTGGTGACCGTCAGACCGGCAAGACCGCTCTGGCCGTCGACACGATCATCAACCAGCGCGACAACTGGCGCTCGGGCGACGTGAACAAGCAGGTCCGCTGCATCTACGTCGCCATCGGTCAGAAGGGCTCCACCATCGCCTCCGTGCGCGGTGCCCTCGAAGAGGCCGGCGCCCTGGAGTACACGACCATCGTCGCCGCCCCGGCGTCCGACCCGGCCGGCTTCAAGTACCTGGCGCCGTACACCGGTTCGGCCATCGGCCAGCACTGGATGTACCAGGGCAAGCACGTCCTGATCATCTTCGACGACCTCTCGAAGCAGGCCGACGCCTACCGCGCCGTGTCGCTTCTGCTGCGCCGTCCGCCGGGCCGCGAGGCCTACCCGGGCGACGTCTTCTACCTCCACTCGCGTCTGCTGGAGCGCTGCGCGAAGCTCTCCGACGACATGGGTGCCGGTTCGATGACGGGCCTCCCGATCGTCGAGACCAAGGCGAACGACGTGTCGGCGTTCATCCCGACCAACGTCATCTCCATCACCGACGGCCAGTGCTTCCTGGAGTCCGACCTGTTCAACGCCGGCCAGCGTCCGGCCCTGAACGTCGGTATCTCGGTCTCCCGCGTCGGTGGCTCCGCCCAGCACAAGGCCATGCGCCAGGTGTCCGGCCGCCTCCGTGTCGACCTCGCCCAGTACCGCGAGCTGGAGGCGTTCGCCGCCTTCGGTTCCGACCTGGACGCGGCCTCGAAGGCCTCGCTGGAGCGCGGTAAGCGCATGGTCGAGCTGCTGAAGCAGCCGCAGTACGCCCCGTTCCCGGTCGAGGAGCAGGTCGTCTCCGTCTGGGCCGGCACCAACGGCAAGATGGACGACGTCCCGGTCGAGGACATCCGCCGCTTCGAGACGGAGCTGCTGGAGTACCTGCGCCGCGAGCGCAAGGACCTCCTCACCAGCATCCGCGAGGGCGCCAAGATGTCCGACGACACGCTGCAGGCGATCGCCGACGCCGTCGCCGCCTTCAAGCAGCAGTTCGAGACCTCGGACGGCAAGCTCCTGGGCGAGGGCTGATCGATGGGCGCTCAGCTTCGCGTTTACAAGCGCCGCATCCGCTCCGTCACCGCCACGAAGAAGATCACCAAGGCGATGGAGATGATCGCCGCCTCGCGCATCGTCAAGGCGCAGCGCCAGGTGGCGGCGTCGACGCCGTACGCGACCGAACTCACCCGTGCGGTGCGTGCGGTGGCGACCGGCTCCACCACCAAGCACCCGCTGACCACCGAGGCCGAGTCCCCGGCACGGGCCGCGATCCTGCTCATCACGAGCGACCGCGGTCTGGCCGGCGGTTACTCCTCCAACGCCATCAAGGCGGCGGAGCAGCTGACCGTGCGGCTCCGCGGTGAGGGCAAGGAGGTCGACACGTATGTGATCGGCCGCAAGGGTGTCGCCTACTACGGCTTCCGTGAGCGCAAGCTCGCGGACTCGTGGACCGGCTTCACCGACAGCCCGACGTACGCGGACGCCAAGCGGGCCGCCGCCCCGCTGATCGAGGCGGTGACGCGCGAGACCGCCGAGGGCGGCGTCGACGAGCTGCACATCGTCTTCACCGAGTTCGTCTCGATGATGACGCAGAACCCGGTCGACGACCGGATGCTGCCGCTCAGTCTCGGTGCCACGAAGGACGAGGACGGCAAGGGCGAGATCCTGCCGCTCTTCGACTTCGAGCCGTCGGCGGAGGACGTCCTCGACGCCCTGCTTCCGCGGTACGTCGAGAGCCGGATCTACAACGCCCTGCTGCAGGCCGCCGCTTCCGAGCACGCCGCCCGCCGCCGTGCGATGAAGTCGGCGACCGACAACGCCGGAGAGCTGATCAAGACCCTCTCCCGGCTTGCCAACGCGGCCCGCCAGGCCGAAATCACCCAGGAAATCAGCGAGATCGTCGGTGGTGCCAGCGCGCTGGCCGACGCGACCGCGGGGAGTGACAAGTAATGACGACGACAGTTGAGACGGCCGTTGCCACGGGCCGCGTCGCCCGGGTCATCGGCCCGGTCGTCGACGTGGAGTTCCCCGTCGACGCGATGCCGGACATCTACAACGCGCTGACCGTCCAGGTGGCCGACCCGGCCGAGGACGGCAAGATCAAGACGCTGACCCTCGAAGTCGCCCAGCACCTGGGTGACGGCGTGATCCGCGCGATCTCGATGCAGCCCACCGACGGCCTGGTCCGCCAGGCCCCGGTGACCGACACGGGCACGGGCATCACGGTGCCCGTCGGGGACATCACCAAGGGCAAGGTCTTCAACACCCTCGGCGAGATCCTGAACAAGCCCGAGGCCGAGGCCGAGGTCACCGAGCGCTGGCCGATCCACCGCAAGGCGCCCAACTTCGACCAGCTCGAGTCCAAGACCGAGATGTTCGAGACCGGCGTCAAGGTCATCGACCTGCTCACCCCGTACGTCAAGGGTGGAAAGATCGGTCTGTTCGGTGGTGCCGGTGTCGGCAAGACCGTGCTGATCCAGGAAATGATCTACCGCGTCGCCAACAACCACGACGGTGTGTCGGTGTTCGCGGGCGTCGGTGAGCGTACCCGTGAGGGCAACGACCTCATCGAGGAGATGGCCGAGTCCGGCGTCATCGACAAGACGGCGCTCGTCTTCGGTCAGATGGACGAGCCGCCGGGGACGCGTCTGCGCGTCGCCCTGGCCGGTCTGACCATGGCGGAGTACTTCCGCGATGTGCAGAAGCAGGACGTGCTCTTCTTCATCGACAACATCTTCCGGTACACCCAGGCCGGCTCCGAGGTGTCCACCCTGCTCGGCCGTATGCCGTCCGCGGTGGGTTACCAGCCGAACCTGGCCGACGAGATGGGTCTGCTGCAGGAGCGCATCACGTCGACCCGCGGTCACTCGATCACCTCGATGCAGGCGATCTACGTCCCCGCGGACGACCTGACCGACCCGGCGCCGGCCACCACGTTCGCCCACCTCGACGCGACGACGGTGCTCTCCCGTCCGATCTCCGAGAAGGGCATCTACCCGGCCGTGGACCCGCTGGACTCGACGTCCCGCATCCTGGACCCGCGGTACATCGCCGCGGACCACTACACCACGGCCATGCGCGTCAAGGGGATCCTCCAGAAGTACAAGGACCTCCAGGACATCATCGCGATCCTCGGTATCGACGAGCTGGGCGAGGAGGACAAGCTCGTTGTCCACCGTGCCCGTCGCGTCGAGCGCTTCCTGTCGCAGAACACCCACGTCGCCAAGCAGTTCACCGGCGTCGACGGTTCGGACGTGTCGCTCGACGAGTCGATCACCGCGTTCAACGCGATCTGCGACGGTGAGTACGACCACTTCCCGGAGCAGGCGTTCTTCCTGTGCGGTGGCATCGAGGACCTGAAGGCCAACGCCAAGGAGCTCGGCGTCTCCTGAGCCCCCGGCTCACCGAGGGGGGCGGGTGCGTCCCGTCCCCCTCACCACGCCCCGTAGAATTGACCCAACACCCGGCACGACCGCCGGGTGGTGACCCGAGGAGCCACCCTTGGCTGCTGAGCTGCACGTCGAGCTGGTCGCCGCGGACCGCAGTGTCTGGTCCGGCGAGGCCACCCTGGTCGTCGCGCGCACCACGTCCGGCGACATCGGCGTCATGCCCGGTCACCAGCCGCTTCTGGGTGTGCTGGAATCGGGCCCGGTGACGATCCGTACGAGCGAGGGCGGCACCGTCGTCGCCGCTGTGCACGGCGGTTTCATCTCCTTCGCCGACGACAAGCTCTCGCTGCTGGCGGAGATCGCCGAGCTGGCGGACGAGATCGATGTCCAGCGCGCCGAGCGCGCGCTGGAGCGTGCGCAGTCGGACGCGGACGCCGCGTCCGAGCGGCGCGCCGAGGTGCGACTGCGCGCGGTGGCGGCTCACTAGCCACCCCGCGCAACGGCTTTACCCTCAGCCGCGGCCCGTTCTGGAGACCCTCCAGACCGTGTCGCGGCTGAGGCGATGCAGGTGCGGTTGAATTATTTGGTTATCCGTTTACTCGATGACGCGAGGAGGTCGGTGGAGATGTACCTCGCGCTGTGGGTGGGCGGGCTCGTTGTCGCACTGGTCGCGGTGGGGCTCTTCGTCTTCGGTCTGCGCCGGCGGCTGATCCAGCGCTCGGGCGGCACCTTCGACTGCAGTCTGCGCTGGAACGTCCCCGCCGAGCCCGATCTCTCGGGCAAGGGCTGGGTGTACGGCGTCGCCCGGTACAGCGGCGACAAGGTGAACTGGTTCCGTGTCTTCAGCTACTCCCCGCGTCCGCGCCGGGTGCTGGAGCGCTCGGCCATCGAGGTGGTCGCCCGCCGGATGCCCGAGGGCGAGGAGGAGCTGGCCCTGCTGTCCGACGCCGTCGTGCTCGGCTGTCTCCACCGGGAGACCCGCCTGGAGCTGGCGATGAGCGAGGACGCGCTGACCGGCTTCCTGGCCTGGCTGGAGGCCGCCCCGCCCGGCCAGAGGGTGAACGTGGCCTGACGGCCCCCTCAGGCTTCCGTGCGGTCCGCCCCGATCACCGGGCGGACCCGGGTGAGCATCAGTTCCAGGAACCGGTCCGGGTGACGGAACGCGGCGAAGTGACTGGCGTCCTCGATGAGCGCGAAGTCCTTGACCGGTGCGGTGACGTCGTCCAGGAAGGCACGGGCCGGTCCCGGCGGGGTGAGCACGTCGTGCGCCCCCTGGAAGAGGAAGACCGGCAGCCTGAATACGGTCCCCTCGGCCCGTTCGTCGATCCCCGCGGCCTCGTGTGCCACCCGCTCGGAGAAGGTCATCGCGGCCATGTAGGAGCGCAGCCCGCGCAGGCTGTGCAGGGGTGAGAACCAGAGCGAGCGGACCACCACCGTCTTCATCGTGTCGTACGACAGCGGGTCGGACGTGATGACCAGCTTGGCGTAGCGCGACGACTGCTGCGGCGTCCAGGCCGAGGGGTCGGAGCCCATCGCGGTGGCGGCGGCCAGGTCCTTGCGCTTTCCGGCCTTCTCCAGACGCTCCAGCAGCGCCCGGTGGGCGCCGTGCTCCCGCCCGCCCGCCATGATGTTCTGGTCGGTGCCGACGTACGCGGTGTACCGCTCGGGGTGGGCGCGGGCCAGCCGGAGGCCGGTGACCGTGCCGAAGGAGTTGGCGACCAGGAGCACCTTCTCGACGCCCAGCCGCTCACGGACGTGGTCGGTGACCTCCAGGGCGTCCTCGTACAGCCGGTCGAGGGTGAACGGCCCCTGGCCCCCGGCGCCGTGCCGGGCGAAGGTCCGGCCGGCGCCGCGCATGTCCCAGCGGACGACGGTGAAGTGCCGCTCCCAGCCCCGGGTGCGGGGGAGGAAGACGTGGTTGGAGGCGCCGGGGCCGCCGTGGATCTCCAGGACGACCGGGTTGGCGCGGTCATCGCCGCGCACCGAGATCCACTGGTCGAGTCCGCCGATCCGGACGAAGCCCGCCTCGTCGATCCCGTGGGGTGTGGTGATGCGCAGTTTCGCGGCCTCGGCCGCGCGTCTGATCTGCCGGTGGCCCAGGA
The DNA here is from genome assembly GCF_053597115.1 of Streptomyces sp. NPDC001515. Lineage (NCBI taxonomy): Bacteria > Bacillati > Actinomycetota > Actinomycetes > Kitasatosporales > Streptomycetaceae > Streptomyces > Streptomyces sp. NPDC001515. The sequence goes on along the minus strand of NZ_JBSFHN010000025.1, from coordinate 13,035 downwards.
TTCCGGCGGCCGGAGCGGCGAGGAGAGCGGCGGCGGTGGCGGCGACGAGTGCGGTGAGCATGTGCGTACCCCTCAAACTGTTTACGCTGTAAGCGATTCGGTTTAAGGTATATACAGTTGTTGGGGCGGCGTCAACCGTCCCAGGAGCACCGAGGAGGAACGCGATGGCCGGGAGCGGGGCGGCGGGGAAGCGGAGCGGACCGCGGGATCTGAGGGCGGCGGTCGCCCTGCTCTGGGGGGAGCGCGGGCAGCCCGCCCGGGGGCCGAAGCCTTCGCTGTCCCCGCGCGGGATCGCGGACGAGGCGGTCGCCGTCGCCGACGCCGAGGGGCTGGACGCCGTCTCGATGGGACGGGTCGCGGCCGGGCTCGGCGTCTCGGGGATGGCGCTCTACCGCTATGTGCCGGGCAAGAACGAGCTGGTGGAGCTGATGGTCGAGGTCGTCCTGGAGGACGTGCCCGACCTCTCCGCCGAGGCGGGCGACTGGCGGGCCGGGCTGACCGTCTGGAGCCGCCGCAGCTGGGAGGTGTACCGGCGGCACGGCTGGCTGCTCGGGGCGACGGCGATGCGCCGCCAGATCATGGGCCCGCACCAGCTCGGCTGGCTGGACGCCGCCCACGCCGTCCTGGAGCCGACCGGGCTGAGTGCGGCCGAGCGGCAGCGGACCGTCCTCCTGCTGATCGGGCAGGTGCGCGGCATCGCCCAGCAGGCGGCGGACTTCGACGAGGAGCACAGCCGGGAGTGGGGCCGGCTGACGGACGAGCTGCTGGAGCGGCACGCGGAGCGCTTCCCCGCCCTGACCCGGGCCATCGCCCACGGTGCCTTCGCGCCCGACGAGGGGGGCGACCCGCTCGCCTTCGGCCTCGAACGGATCCTGGACGGTGTCCAGGTCCTGGTGGACCGCGCCGCGCGGGACTGACGCGGGCGGGCGGACGCGGAGGCCGGCGCGCGGAGGGGTGCGGGGCCGGCGCGCGGGCGGGTGTGGACGAACGAAAGACCGGGGAGACAGGGGGCGGACCTGTCTCCCCGGCGGCTTTCCGGGTGGTGCTAGCAGCGGCGGTGCGTCGCGGCTACTTCAGACCGTTGTTCATCGCGGTCACGAGCTCACCGTTGCTGGTGTCACCGCTGAACTCCCAGAAGAACGCGCCTCCCAGACCCTGGTTCTTGGCCCAGGCCATCTTGGAGCCGATGGTGGCGGGGGTGTCGTAGCTCCACCAGTTGGTGCCGCAGTGGGCGTACGCGGTGCCGGCGATGGTGCCGGTGGTCGGGCAGCTGTTCTTGAGGACCTTGTAGTCCTCGATGCCCGCCTCGTAGGTGCCCGGGGCAGCGCCGGTGGCGGTGCCGCCCGGGGCGTCCTGGGTGACGCCGGTCCAGCCGCGGCCGTAGAAGCCGATGCCGAGCAGCAGCTTGGCGGCCGGGACGCCCTGCGCCTTCAGCTTGGCGATCGCGTCGGCGGAGTTGAAGCCGGCGATCGGGATGCCGGTGTACGAGTTCAGCGGGGAGTGCGGGGCCGTCGGGCCCTTCGCGTCCCAGGCGCCGAAGAAGTCGTACGTCATCACGTTGTACCAGTTGAGCGACTGGGCGGCGCCGGCGTAGTCCGCCAGGTCGATCTTGCCGCCCTGCGAACCGTCGGCCGTGATGGCGGCGGTGACCAGGTAGTCCTTGCCGAACTTGGTGCGCAGCGCCGAGGTGAGCTTCTTCAGCGCGTCCGGACCGCTGCTGTCACAGGTCAGACCGCAGGCGTTCGGGTACTCCCAGTCGATGTCGATGCCGTCGAAGACATCGGCCCAGCGCGGGTCCTCGACCAGGCTGTAGCAGGAGTCCGCGAACGCGGCCGGGTTCTGCGCGGCCTGGCCGAAGCCGCCGGACCAGGTCCAGCCGCCGAAGGACCAGAGGACCTTGATGTGGGGGTACTTGGCCTTCAGCTTGCGGAGCTGGTTGAAGGAGCCGCGCAGCGGCTGGTCCCAGGTGTCCGCCACGCCGTCGACCGACTGGTCGGCGGTGTACGCCTTGTCGTAGTCCGCGTACGAGTCGCCGATCGTGCACTTGCCGCCCTGGACGTTGCCGAAGGCGTAGTTGATGTGCGTGATCTTCGCGGCAGAACCGGAGGTGTCCAGGTTCTTGACGTGGTAGTTGCGGCCGTAGACGCCCCACTCGGCGAAGTAGCCGAGGTTGACCTTGTCGCCGGTCTGGTTGCCGCCGTCACCGCCGCCGCCGGTGGTGTGGACCTTGACCGAGGCGCTGACCGGACCGGTCTGGTCGGCGGTGTCCCGGGCCTGCACGGCGTACGAGTAGTCGGTGCCCGCGGTCAGACCGGTGTTGGTGTACGTGGTGCCGGTGACCGTGGCCACCACGGCGCCGTCGCGCAGCACGTCGTAGTTCTTGACGCCCTTGTCGTCGGTGGCCGCGGTCCAGCTGAGCTTCACCGAGGTGTCGGTGATGCCGCTCGCGGTGGGCGTGCCCGGCGCGGTGGGGGGATTGTCGCCGGGAACCGTCGGGCCGCCGTCGCAGGAGGCGCCGTTCAGCGTGCAGTTGGTGGCGGAGCCGCCGCCGGAGCCGGTGCCGTTGAAGCCGAAGGAGACACTGGCGCCGGGGGCGATGGTGCCGTTCCAGCCGACGTTCTTGGCGGTCCAGTGGTTGCCCGTGTGCGTGACGGTGGCGTCCCAGGCGGAGCCGACGGCGGTGCCGGTCGGGAAGTCCCACTCGATGCTCCAGGAGCTGAGGGACGTGGTGCCGGTGTTCTTCACCGTCCACTGGCCCTCGAAGCCGGAGCCCCAGTCGGACTTCTTGAGGTACGTGGCCGTGGCCGAGGTGGCCGCCTCGGCGGGCGAGGCCAGGCCGACCATGGCGGCGAGGGGGAGAAGCAGTGCGGACAGACCCGCGACGGCTCTGGTTCTGGTGGCTTTTCCGGACCCGATTCTGAACCGGGTCCGGCGGGGGGTCTCAGTGCTCAACGGTGCGCTCCTCGGGAGAGGTCCGGACAAACGGGGGTGGTCCGTGGACTGCAAACCCTGCGCCGCCCTGAGCCCGTCTTGTCATGTTGGGCTCACCGCAGTGTGCTCGGTGAGATTAGGAAGGTCTGGACCAATCGTCAAGAGGTCTGGACCAAAGATCGGAGACCCGCCCACTTAAACCTTCAGATCCCCAACTCCTGTGCCAGCACCGCCGCCTGGACCCTGCTGCGCAGCTCCAGCTTCCCCAGCAAGCGGCTGACGTGCGTCTTCACCGTCGCTTCCGCCATCGAGAGCCGCACCGCGATCTCGGCGTTCGACAGTCCCTCGCCCAGACACCCCAGCACCTCGCGCTCACGGCGCGTCAGCGAGTCCAGCGCCTCGCCGCCCGGCGCCGCCGGCGTCCGGGCCGGTCCCGAACGGGCGAACTCCGCGATCAGCCGGCGCGTCACCGACGGGGCGATCAGCCCCTCGCCGCCCGCCACCGTGCGGACCGCCTCCAGCAGGTCCCGCGCCTCGGTGTCCTTGAGCAGGAAACCCGCCGCCCCCGCCCGCAACGCCCCGAACACATAGGCGTCCAGATCGAAGGTCGTCAGCACCAGCACGTCCGCGAGCCCCTCCGCGACCACCAGCTCCGTCGCCGACACCCCGTCCAGGCGCGGCATCTGGACATCCATCAGCACCAGATCCGGCCGCAGCTCCCGGGCCAGCCGCACCGCCGCCTCCCCGTCGGCGGCCTCCCCGACCACCTCCATGTCCGGCGCGCTGCCCAGGATGAGCACCAGCCCCGCCCGTACCGCCGACTGGTCCTCCGCGACCAGGATCCGGATCGTCATGAGCCCGCTTTCCTTTCGTCCACGGGCAGTTCGGCCCGCACCCGCCACACCCGGGAGCCGTCCGGACCGGAGCCGGGCCCCGCCTCGAACACGCCTCCCAGCAGCTCCACCCGCTCCCGCATCCCCACCAGCCCCGCCCCCGAACCCGGCGCACGCGGCCGGGGCCGCTCCGCGAGCACACTGCGCACCTCCACCGTCAGCGCGTCCGCGTCCTGTCCCAGCCACACCGTCACCGGCCCGGGGGCCGCGTGCTTGAGCGCGTTGGTCAGGGACTCCTGCACGATCCGGTACGCCGCCAGCTCCACCGGCGCCGGCAGTGGCCCGGCCCCGTCGCGCTCGTCCCGGAGCGTGCAGTCCAGCCCGCTGGAGACGGCGTTCGTCCGCTGCTGCTCGACGAGGGCGTCCAGCGAGTCCAGCGTCGGGGAACTGCTCGGCACCGGATCCCCGCCCCCGGCCCGCAGCAGTCCGATCAGCCGGCGCATGTCGGCCAGTCCGGCCACGCTGTTCTCCCGGATCACCCCGAGCGCGTCGCGCGAGGTCCCCGGATCGTCCAGGGAGAGCGCGGCCGTGGAGTGGATGGCGATGGCGGAGAGGTGGTTGGCCACCATGTCGTGCAGCTCGCGGGCCATCCGGGCGCGCTCGGCGGTCACCGCCTGCGTACGGTCCATCTCGGCCAGCAGCGCGATCTGGTCGGCCCGCAGCCGGGCGGTCTCGGCCGCGTTGCGGTGGTTGCGGACGCTGACCCCGGTGAGCGCCGGCAGGAACACCACCAGTCCGGTGGCGATGCCGACCAGGAGCGCCTGGGCGTCGCGGAACCACGCCACGAAACCGATGGTCACCCCGACCGTGATCAGCAGGGTGGCCACGGGGATGCGGCGGGCCGCCGCCGGGGAGCCGTACAGCACCGCCGCGTACATCAGGTCCGTGAACATCAGCACCGTCGCCAGGTTCCCGGAGGTGAACTGGTCCGCGACCAGCGCCGCCGTCCCGAGGGCCAGGGCCGTCTGCGGGGCGCTGCGCCGGGCCGGCTCCAGCGCGGCCACCACGACGAGCGGGAGCAGGGAGACCCAGTCCGCGCCGAAGAGGCGACCGGTCTGCATGTGCAGCCCGAGCAGCCACAGGACCCCTCCGCCGAGGAGTCCGATGACCGCGATCAGGACGTCGTCGCGGTGGGGGCGGGCCAGTGAGAACACCCGTCCATCCAACACGCCCCCGCCGCGCCGGGGCCTCCTCGTCGAGGGCGATCCGCGACTACATCGAAGGATGCAGTGCGCTTTCGTCACCGGGGCCGATGAACCGGGCCGGACCGGCGGCCAGGCTGGAAGGGACGGAAAGGATGCGGACCGTGATCGTCACACTGATCGTCCTCTGCGAGATCGCCTTCTGGGTGCTGCTGGCCCTCGGACTCGCGCTGCGCTACGTGGCGGGGAAGCCGAGGCTGGGCGGCGCCGTGCTGCTGTGCGAGCCGCTGCTGGAGCTCGTCCTGCTGGTGGTGACGGCCGTCGATCTGAAGAACGGTGCCGCACCGGACTGGAAGCACGGACTGGCCGCCGTCTACATCGGCTTCACCGTCGGGCTCGGCCACTCCACCATCCGCTGGGTGGACGCCCGCGTCGCCCACCGCTTCGCCGGCGGCCCGCCCCCGGTGAAACCGCCGAGGTACGGCACGGCGCGGGCGGTGCACGAATGGAAGGTCGCCGGACGGTGGAGCGTGGCGGCCGTGACGGCCCTGGCGCTCCTCCAGGCGGCGATCTGGTACGTCGGCGGGGAGGGCGACGCCGGCTCGCTGCGGTCCTGGCAGCGCACGATGCTCTTCGTCCTCGGCATCAACCTGGTGATCGCCCTCAGCTACACCCTGTTCCCCAAGCGGGCCCCGCACGGCGGTACGGGAGACCGGCGGGACGGCACCCGGAAGGTGAACGGGCCGCCCGCGGGGTGAGACCCGCGGACGGCGGCGCTCCGGATCAGCGTTCGCCGCCCGGCACCCACAGCACGTCCCCGACCTCCTTGTTCGCCACCCGGGCCAGGATGAACAGCAGGTCCGAGAGCCGGTTCAGATAGGTCGCGGTCAGCGGGTTCATCACCTCGCCGTGCACCTCGAACGCGGCCCAGGTGGAGCGCTCGGCGCGCCGGACCACCGTGCACGCCTGGTGCAGCAGCGCGGCGCCGGGGGTGCCGCCCGGAAGGATGAAGCTGCGGAGCTTCTCCACCTGCTCCAGATAGTGGTCGCAGTCCGCCTCCAGCCGGTCGATGTAGTGCTGCTCCACCCGCAGCGGCGGGTACTGCGGCTCCTCGACGACCGGCGTCGACAGATCGGCGCCGACGTCGAAGAGGTCGTTCTGCACCCGGACGAGAACCTTCACCACGTCCTCGGGCAGTGCGCCCAGCGCGATGGCCGTCCCGAGGACGGCGTTGGCCTCGTTGGCGTCGGCGTACGCGGAGATCCGCAGATCGGTCTTGGCGGTCCGGCTCATGTCGCCGAGGGCGGTGGTGCCCGTGTCGCCGGTGCGGGTGTAGATACGTGTCAGATTGACCATGCCGTCACCTTAGTTACGCCCCCGCCCTCCGGAAGACGGCTGTGCCCACCGTCACGGCCAGGGCGGTGAATCCGACGGCGACGAGCCCCCCGTACAGCATGTGCGTCGTGGCGTACGCGCCCGCGTACGCGTCCCGCACCGCGTCCACCAGGTAGCGCAGCGGTGTGAGGTGCGACAGGACGTCCAGCCAGCCGGGGCCGAGCGTCATCGGGAGCACCAGCCCCGACAGCAGCATGGTCGGCATGGCCACGGCGTTGACCACCGGACCGAACTCCTGCGGGGTCGCGACCCGCATGGCCAGGGTGTACGAGAGCGAGGCCAGCGCGACGGTGAGCAGCGCGACGAACACGAAGCCGATCAGGATCCCGGGCAGCGGCGCGCGCAGTCCCATGAGGACGGCGGTGAGCACCAGCAGCACGGCCTGGAAGACGAACAGCAGCGCGTCGCGCAGCACCCGCCCCAGCAGCAGCGCGGCCCGGCTGACCGGGGTGACCCGCATCCGTTCGACGACCCCGGTCGACGCGTCGATGATGAGCGCGAAACCGGCGAACGAGGCACCGAACAGCGCGAGTTGGAGCAGCAGTCCGGGCACGAGCACCTGCCAGGAGTCGCCCCGGCCGCCGAGCGGCAGCCCGGTGAGCAGCGGGCCGAAGAAGAGCAGGTAGAGCAGCGGCATCAGGATGCCGAAGAGGATCTGGAACTTCGAGCGCAGGGTCTGGCGGGCGTACCGCCCGAAGACGAGCGCGGTGTCGTGGAGCAGCATCGGTCTCGGTCCCTAGACGGTGGCGGGCGTGGGGTCGGCGGGGGCGGCGGAGCGGCCGGTGACGGCGAGGAACGCGTCCTGGAGCGAGGCGTTGGCGGAGCCCGCGTACCGCTCCTTCAGCGCGGTCGGGGTGCCCTCGGCCGCGACCCGCCCGTGGTCGATGACGACCACCCGGTCCGCGAGCGCGTCCGCCTCGTCGAGGTAGTGCGTGGTGAGCACCACCGTGGTGCCGGACTCCGTGCGCAGCGTGCGCACCAGCTCCCAGAGGTCGGCGCGGCTGCCCGGGTCGAGCCCGGTCGTCGGCTCGTCGAGGAAGAGCACGGCCGGGCTGTGGGTGAGCCCCATCGCGAGGTCCAGCCGGCGGCGCTGGCCCCCGGAGAGGGTGACCGCCCTCCGGTCGAGGAGTCCGGTCAGGCCCAGCTCCCCGGCCAGCTCCCGGGCCCTGGCCTCGGCGGCGGTGCGGCCCAGCCGGTACAGCCGGCCCTGGGTGACCAGCTCCTCGCGGACCGAGAGGTGCGGGTCGACCCCGCCGGACTGGGCGACGTAGCCGCAGACGCCGCGGACCCCGGCGGGATCGCGGACCAGATCGTGGCCGGCGACGGTGGCGGCGCCCCCGGTCGGGGCGAGGAGGGTGGTGAGCATCCGCAGGGTGGTCGTCTTGCCCGCCCCGTTGGGGCCGAGCAGGCCGACGATCTCGCCGGCCTCCACGGTGAGATCGAGCGCGCGCACGGCGTCCACCGGGCCCGCCTTGGTGGTGAAGGTCCGGGCGAGCCCGGCCGTACTGATGATTGCCATAACGACCACAAAAACAGAGTCACTGAAAAATTGCAATGGCCCCAAAAATTCAGCAACTCCAGAACGGGCCTACGATGAGGCCATGAGCGAGGGACTCCGGGAGCGCAAGAAGCGGCAGACCAGGCAGCACCTCTCGGACGTGGCCACCGGCCTCTTCCTGGAGCGCGGCTTCGACGCGGTCACCATCGCGGAGGTCGCACGGGCCGCCGATGTCTCGGTGAACACCGTGTACAACTACTTCCCGGCCAAGGAGGACCTCTTCCTCGACCGCAGCCGGGGCGTCGTCGACCGGCTCTCGCGGTACGTCCGGGGCCGCGACAAGGGGGAGTCCGCCGCCGACGCCGTCCTGCGCGAACTGCGCGACCAGGTCGAGAGCGTCTCGCCCGCCGTCGGGCTCATGGAGGGCTACGAGCGCTTCATGAAGGTCATCGAGGGCGCCGACGGCCTCAAGGCGCGGCTCTGGCACATCCAGCAGGAGGTGCAGGAGCACCTGGAGGCCACGCTCCTGGAGGAGTCCGGCGCGGCCCCCGGCGACCGCACCCCGTCCCTCGTCGCCGGCCAGCTCGCCTGGGTGCACTCCACGCTCATGGCGTACATCGGCCGCGAGATGATGGCCGGCCGGCGGGCCGGCGAGGTGTCCCGGGACGCCCTCGTCCTCCTCGACGACATCGAGGAGCTGCTCGGCGAACGGGTGCTCAACTACGCGCGGCGCACCGCCGAATGACGGCTCCCGGTGTGATGTCCGTCATTTGAGACGTGACGCGCATCTCTTCACCGCCCCAGCACCCCTCACGGGTACTAACCTCCGCCGGAGAGCACGGACGAAGAACCGTCGAGGAACAAGCAGAGGGGTGCCAACGTGGCCAGGAAGCTCGCCGTCATCGGCGCCGGACTCATGGGGTCCGGTATCGCACAGGTCTCCGCCCAGGCGGGCTGGGACGTCGTGCTGCGCGATGTCACCGACGCGGCCCTGACCCGCGGCCATGACGGCATCAGGGCCTCGTACGACAAGTTCGTCTCCAAGGGCAAGCTCGACGCCGCCGACGCCGAGGCCGCCCTCGGCCGCATCACCACCACCACCGACCTCGACGCGGTCGCCGACGCCGACGTGGTCGTCGAGGCGGTCTTCGAGAAGCTGGAGGTGAAGCACGAGATCTTCCGCTCCCTGGACACGATCGTCCGGGACGACACCGTGCTCGCCTCCAACACCTCCGCCATCCCGATCACCAAGATCGCGGCGGTCACCGAGCGCCCGGAGCGCGTCGTCGGCGTGCACTTCTTCTCGCCGGTCCCGATGATGCGGCTCTGCGAGCTGGTCCGCGGCTACAAGACCAGCGACGAAACCCTCGCCACCGCCCGGGAGTTCGCGGAGTCGGTCGGCAAGACCTGCATCGTGGTCAACCGCGACGTGGCCGGCTTCGTCACCACCCGGCTGATCTCGGCGCTCGTCGTCGAGGCCGCCAAGCTGTACGAGTCGGGCGTCGCCTCCGCCGAGGACATCGACATCGCCTGCAAGCTCGGTTTCGGCCACGCCATGGGCCCGCTCGCGACCGCGGACCTGACCGGTGTCGACATCCTGCTGCACGCCACCGGCAACATCTACACCGAGTCCCAGGACGAGAAGTTCGCCGCCCCGGAGCTGATGCGCCGGATGGTGGACGCAGGTGACATCGGGCGCAAGAGCGGGCAGGGCTTTTACACCTACTGATCGTTTCCGGTCCCCGGCTGTCTGACATGGCGTCGATTCCGTCGTCGGTCCGACCCGGGGGCCCTGGGCGCTGTCTTCGGACAACACCCGCGGAACCGGTGGATCCCACCCGGATCCGCAGCCGCCCCGGTCACTCCTCGGAGTGAATTAGGTATCGGTTCGCTTACAGACGGCAACTTCACCGTCTCTGCCGCAGTCAGTGGGGGAGAGACAGTTTCAGACACACCGGCCATGCCACGGAGCATTCCAGGGGAGCGCATATGCACATCAGGGGCGACCACGCCGAGCTCGCCGTCGGGGGCCGCCTCGATGTCCGCAGCGCGGCGGACGCCCGTACGGTCCTGCACTCGGCCCTCGACGACGGCGTCGGCGATCTGGTGCTCGACCTGACCGAGCTGGACTCGTGGGACGCCACCGGACTCGGCGTCATCATGGGCGCGCACCGCAGAGCCGGACGGGCCGGGCGCAGACTCGTGCTCCGCGGTGTGCCTCCGCAGATGCAACGCCTTCTCGTCGCCACCCGGCTGCACCGGATCCTGGCCATCGAGGGCGGAATCGCCGCGGAGTCCCTGCCGCGCGTCTGACGGCACCCACCCGCTCGGGACACGGACGGAATCCACACAATCCTCACCGGACCGTGATCTGCGGTGCGGCGCGGCACCCCGGGTGTTCGTAGATACTGTGCGAAGGTTTAGGGTTCGGCCGTCTGCCGATTGACGGACCCACCTGGCGGACACCGGACCGTGAGCGACAGCTTGGGCGTGTGGGGCCGGGAGGGGCACCCGTTCTCGACGCGTCTATGGGGGCTTTGGCGATGGACCCGACACACCGCGGGCCGGAGGAGTACGGCCACGACGACGGCGGATCGTCCGGGGAGAGCGGCCGGCGCCGCCCCTCGCGCGACGCCCTCGCTCCGGATTTCGGTCAGCAAACACCGCAACAGGCACGTGTGGTCCCGCTGATAGCCGGTGATCTCCTGCTCACCGTCAACCCGGTGGACGGCAGCGAGGTCGAACCCTGCCCGCCCGGCGAGCAGCCCGCGGCCCCCGTCCGCCGCACCCCCGCCGAGCGCGCCGACCGCGAACGGGCCGCCGCACCGCCCGTGCCGCCCGGCCCGCCCGCCCTCCAGCTCCCGCTCCTCCAGCGCGAGGACGAACGCGAACGGCTGACCCGGCTGCTGGCCCGGGGCCGCTCCGTACGGCTCACCGGACCGGCCGGATCCGGCCGCACCACGCTCCTGGACGCCGTCGCCGCCGACTGCGCCGGATTCGCCCCCGACGGCGTCGTCCGCCTCAACGGCCACAAGCGCACCGTCACCGATCTGCTGTACGGCCTCTTCGACGCGGTCCACGACGCCCCGCTGCACCGCCCGGACCGCGAGCTGCTCCACGAGAAGCTGCGCACCACCGGCGCCGTCGTCGTCCTGGACGACCTGGAGTTCGGCGGCGCCGCCCTCGACGAACTGCTCGACGCGACGCCCGAGTGCGCCTTCCTGCTGGCCGCGACGCCCGACGTCCAGGCCCCGGGCCCCGAGTCCCACCTCGAAGAGGTCTTCCTCCCCGGCCTGGACCGGGCCCACGCCGTCGAGCTCCTGGAGACGGTCGTCGAACGCCGGCTCACCGAGGAGGAGAACAACTGGGCCGGAGACCTCTGGTTCGAGTCCGAGGGCCTGCCCCTGCGCTTCGTCCAGGCCGGCGCCCTGCTCCGCCAGCGCGATCTGCTGCGCCCCGACTCCACCGCGTACGACGAGTTCGGCTACCGCGACGGCGCGGTCACCGACGAGCCCGCGCCGGAGGCGGACGAGGCCCTCGACCTCCCGCTGCCCAGCCTCGGCGAGGGCGCCGCGCCCGCCGCGCTGCTCGGCTCCCGGCTGAGCGAGGCCGCGCGCCAGACGCTGCGCTTCGCCGTCGCGCTCGGCGGCGAGGTGCCGCACCAGGCACATCTGCCGGCGCTCGTGGGGGACACCCACGCCGACGCGGCCCTCGGCGAACTGGCCGGCTGCGGACTGCTGTCCCCGGCCGGCCCCCGCTACCGGCTGGCCGCCGGGGTGCTCGCCCAGCTGGAGGCCGCCGGATACGGCGAAGGGGCCGGCGAACACGCCCGGACCGTGGCCCAGCACTACGCCTGGTGGACCGGGCACCCCTCCGTCACCCCGCACCGGGTGGTGGCCGAGTCCGACGCGATCCTCGCCTCGATGGCGCAGCTGGTGCCCGGGGACGAGGCCGGGCAGACCAGCGTGGCGGTCCTGCTGGCCCGCAGCGCCTCGCCCGCCTTCGCGGCCGGGCTGCACTGGAGCGCCTGGGAGCGTGCGCTGCGGATCGGCCAGGAGGCCGCCCGGATCGCGGGAGAGGTCGCGGAGGAGGCGTACTTCCACCACGAGCTGGGTGTGCTCGCGCTCTGCACCGGCAACCCCGACCGGGCCAGGACCGAACTGGAGACCTCCGTCAGCATGCGCGGCGCGCTGGCCGACAAGCCCGGCGCGGTCGCCGGGCGGCGGGCGCTCGCCCTGGTCGCCGACCGCTCCCGGTCGGCGGCGGCGTCCGGCGGCCTCGCGGTCGCCGGGCCATCGGCGCAGTCCGCCCCGGCGGAGCCGTCGACGCCGCGCGGGCTGCCGGCCGTCATCCCCGTCTCCGTACCGAAGCCGCTGTCGGAGGACACCGCCGTCATCGCCCGGCAGAGCGCGCCGAAGGGCGGTGAGGAACCCCCGGCCGGCCGTTTCCCGCTGCTCGGCGGTGCCCGGCGCAATCTGGTCGCGGCCGGAGCGGGCGTGCTGCTCGCCGGGGTGCTGGGCACCGTGGTGACCCTGGGGCTCACCTCGAACAGCGACCCGGCGGGTGACCCCGGAGCCTCGACCGAGCAGTCGGTGACCGACGGCGGGGACACGGAGGACGAGCTGCCCTCCGACGAGACCACGGACGGGACCACCCCGTCGGCCACGGCCTCGGGTTCGGCCTCGTCCTCCGCGAGCCCCGGCCCGTCCGGGACCCCGTCCGCACCGGCCACGGGGAGCGGGCCGTCGGCCACCGGGAGCGCGTCGGCGTCGGCACCGTCCTCGCCGGACGGAAGCCCTTCGTCGCCGGGGTCCTCGCCGTCGCACTCGAAGCCCATGAGCCCGAGGCCGACACCGAGCGGTGCCTCGCCGTCGAGCCCCGACCCGTCGGAGTCGCAGTCCTCCGATCCGTCGCCGTCCCCGTCCACGGACGATCCGGGGGACCCGGAGGGGCCGACGGCGCCCGACTCCTCGGACACGGCGGCCATCGGCCCGACCGGCCCCACGCAGGCCGGCCCCTCGACGACCTGAGCGGTGGGGGGGGCCCCGCGGGCCCCCCCCCGCCGGCCGAACAGCCCCCGCGGGGGGGGGGCCGGGGGGCCGGGGGCCCCCCCCCCGACCCGCGGACGGCGCCCGACCCCCGGTCGGAGCCGGGGCCGCGAGGGGCCGGGGCGGGC
>NZ_JBSFHN010000024.1:0-129939 GCF_053597115.1 Streptomyces sp. NPDC001515 | reverse complement strand
GGGGCGGTGGGGCGCGGGGCGCCGCGCCGCGCGCCCCCACTCGTGGATGGCCCCCGGCCCCCCGCCCCCCCGCCCCCCCCCCCCCGGGGGGGGGGGGGGGGGCCCCCCCCCCCCCCCCCCGGCGCGGGGTCAGCCGAGGTGCGCCGGGCCGAAGGCCTGCGGCAGCATCTCGTCGAGGGTGCGGAAGCCGTCCGGGGTCTCCAGGATCAGCTCCGGCCCGCCGAACTCGTACAGCAGCTGGCGGCACCGGCCGCACGGGACCAGGATCGCGCCCGTCCCGTCCACGCAGGTGAAGTGGGTCAGCCGGCCGCCTCCGGTGGCGTGCAGCGTGGAGACCAGCCCGCATTCGGCGCACAGGCCGATGCCGTACGAGGCGTTCTCGACGTTGCAGCCGGTGATCGTACGGCCGTCGTCCACCCGGGCGGCCACGCCGACCGGGTAGCCGGAGTAGGGCGCGTACGCCCGGGACATGGCGTCCCGGGCCGCGGCGCGCAGGGCGTCCCAGTCGGCCCCGTCGCAGGCCGGGGGCGTCACTTGCCCTGGCCCTTGCGGTAGCGCATGCCGTCGGCCTTCGGCATCCGCAGCCGCTGCGCGGAGAGCGAGAGGACGAGCAGCGTGACGATGTACGGGGTCGCGCTGACGAACTCGGTGGGCACGGTGTCCGTACCGAGGTACCAGACCAGGACCGCGGCGGCGATCACCGCGCTGACGGCGCCCTGGACGAAGCTCTTGCGGTAGAGCTTCCAGACGGCGAGGCCGGCCAGCACCACGAACAGGAGCAGCAGCAGCGCGTGGACGGACTCGCCGCCGTTGCGCAGCTGGAGCGCGTCGGCGAAGCCGAACAGGCCCGCGCCCATGGCGAGTCCGCCGGGCCGCCAGTTGCCGAAGATCATCGCGGCGAGACCGATGTAGCCGCGGCCACCGGTCTGGCCCTCGTTGTAGATGTGCGAGGTGACCAGGGAGAGGAACGCTCCGCCCAGTCCGGCCATGGCGCCGGAGACGACCACCGCCGCGTACTTGTACGCGTAGACGTTCACGCCGAGGGACTCGGCGGCCACCGGGTTCTCGCCGCAGGAGCGCAGCCGCAGGCCGAACGCGGTCTTCCACAGGACGAAGAAGGTGACGACGAACAGCACGACGGCCAGGATCGTCAGCAGCGAGACGTTGGTGACCAGTCCGCCGATGACGCCGGCCAGGTCGGAGACGAAGAACCAGTGGTGCTTCTCGATGCTGTGCAGCCAGTCGGAGAGGCCGGGGATCGTCACCGTGGTGATGTCGTCGGCGGGCGGGGACTGCTTCGGGGAGCCGCCCTTGGCCGCCGCCTCGCCGCTGTTGAACCAGAGCTTGGCGAAGTAGGTGGTGAAGCCGAGCGCCAGGATGTTGATGGCGATGCCGGAGATGATGTGGTCGACGCCGAAGGTGACGGTGGCGACCGCGTGGAGCAGGCCGCCGAGCGCGCCGCCGATGACGCCGGCGAGGACGCCGAGCCAGGGGTTGGTCTGCCAGCCGGCCCAGGCGCCGAAGAAGGTGCCGAGGATCATCATGCCTTCGAGGCCGATGTTGACGACGCCCGCGCGCTCGGACCAGAGGCCGCCGAGACCGGCGAGGCCGATCGGTACGGCCATGGCGAGCGCGGCGCTGATCTGGCCGGCCGAGGTGACGTCCTCGGCGCCGGTGATGGCGCGCACCGCGGACAGCGCGAGCAGGACGCCCGCGATGATCAGCAGCAGGACGGGGAAGGAGAGGCGGGTGCGGCCGCCCTTGCCGCCGGAGACCTTGGGGGCCGCGGGGGGCGGGGTGGAAGTCGCCGTGACGGTCACGCCGACACCTCCTGCTGGTCGGAGTTACGGGCGGCCTGGGCGGCGAGTTCCGCGCCGACCTTGCTCTGCTGGCGCTTGAGTCCGTAGCGGCGGACGACTTCGTAGGCGATGACGACGCAGAGGACGATGACGCCCTGGATGACGCCGACGATCTCCTTGTCGTAGCCCTCGAACTCCAGCTTTCCGGTGCCGCGTTCCAGGAAGCCCCAGAGCAGGGCGCCGAGCGCGATGCCGACGGGGTGGTTGCGGCCGAGGAGGGCGATGGCGATGCCGGTGAAGCCGATGCCGACGGGGAAGTCGCCGCTGTACTCGTAGCTGTCGTTCAGCAGGGTCGGCATGCCGATCAGGCCGGCCACGGCGCCGGAGATGAGCATCGAGGTGACGACCATCTTCTTGACGTTGACGCCGCTGGCCTCGGCGGCGGAGCCGGACTGGCCGACGGTGCGCAGATCGAAGCCGAAGCGGGTGCGCGAGAGCGTGAACCAGTACGCGATGCCGGCGACGACCGCGACCACGATGAAGCCCCAGACGGGCGACGGGGTGGTCGGGAACTCGAAGAAGTGCGAGGACTCCGGGAGCGGCTTGGTGGAGATCTTGGTGCCGGCCTCGTCGAGGTGGCCGAGCCGGTTCTGCTGGAGCAGATAGCCGATGACGGCGGTGGCGATGGCGTTCAGCATGATCGTCGAGACGACCTCGCTGACGCCCCGGGTGACCTTGAGGACACCGGCGATGCCGGCCCACATGGCGCCGACGATCATCGCGGTGAGGATGATCAGCGGGATCGAGAGCGCGCCGGGCAGGGTGAGCGCGCCGCCGAGCGCCGCGGCGAAGAAGGCGGCGAGGCGGTACTGCCCGTCGACGCCGATGTTGAAGAGGTTCATCCGGAAGCCGACCGCCACCGCGAGACCCGCGAGGTAGTACGTGGTCGCCTTGTTCAGGATGTAGACCTGGCTGTCCGACTTCACGCCGTAGTCGAACATGATGCCGAAGGCGCTGAAGGGCTCCTTGCCGGTGGCGGCGAGCACGAGTGCCGTCACCAGGAAGGCGACCACGATCGCGAGTACGGGGGCCGCGATCCCCAGGAGCAGGCGCTCCTTGTCGATCTTCTTCATCGGTCCTCTCCCCCGTCCCGGGGGTCGGTGTCGTCGTCCGTGGCGGCGGGTGCTCCGCCCTCCTCCGGCGCTTCCAGGTGGCCGCTGGCCGCGCCTGTCATCGCCGAGCCGAGTTCCTCGGGGGTGATGGCGGCCGGGTCGGCGTCCGCGACCAGCCGGCCGCGGTACATGACGCGCAGGGTGTCGGAGAGCCCGATCAGCTCGTCCAGGTCGGCGGAGATCAGCAGCACCGCCAGTCCCTCGCGGCGCGCCTCGCGGATCTGGTCCCAGATCTGGGCCTGGGCGCCGACGTCCACGCCCCGGGTGGGGTGGGCGGCGATCAGGAGCTTGGGGGCGTGGCTCATCTCGCGGCCGACGATCAGCTTCTGCTGGTTCCCGCCGGAGAGGGAGGCCGCGGTGACCTCGATGCCGGGGGTGCGCACGTCGTAGTCGCGGACGATGCGCTCGGTGTCGGCGCGGGCGGCCTTGAGGTCGAGGAAGGCGCCCTTGCTGTTGGGGCGTTCGGTGACGTGGCCGAGGATGCGGTTCTCCCAGAGCGGGGCCTCCAGCAGCAGTCCGTGCCGGTGGCGGTCCTCGGGGATGACGGCCATGCCGTCCTCGCGGCGCTTGCGCGTGGGGACGCGGGAGATGTCGGCGCCGTCCAGGGTGAGGGTGCCCGCGTCCAGGGTCCGCATGCCCATGATGGCGTCGACGAGTTCGGACTGGCCGTTGCCCTCGACGCCCGCGATGCCGAGGACCTCGCCCTTGTGGATGGTGAAGGTGACACCGTCCAGGACGGCCCGGACCACGCCGTCGGGGTCGGTCGCGGTGAGCCGCAGACCGTCGACGGTGAGCATCGGGGTGTCGGTGACGGTGGACTCGCGGGTCTCCGGCGAGGGCAGTTCGCTGCCGACCATCAGCTCGGCGAGCTGCTTGGTCGTGGTGCTCTTGGGGTCGGCGGTGCCCACGGTGGTGCCGCGGCGGATGACGGTGATCTCGTCGGCCACCGACAGCACCTCGCCCAGCTTGTGCGAGATGAAGATGACGGTCAGGCCCTCGGCCTTGAGCTCGCGCAGGTTGTCGAAGAGCGCGTCGACCTCCTGCGGGACGAGGACGGCGGTCGGCTCGTCGAGGATCAGGGTGCGGGCGCCCCGGTAGAGGACCTTGAGAATCTCCACGCGCTGGCGGTCGGCGACGCCGAGGTCCTCGACCATGGCGTCCGGGCGGACGCCGAGGCCGTACGCGTCGGAGATCTCCTTGATCCTGGCGCGCGCCCGGTCGCCGATGCCGTACAGCTTCTCCGAGCCGAGGACGACGTTCTCCAGCACCGTGAGGTAGTCGGCCAGCATGAAGTGCTGGTGGACCATGCCGATGCCGCGGTCGATGGCGTCGCCGGGGTTGGAGAACGTGGCCTGTTCGCCGTCCACCGCGATGGTGCCCTCGTCCGGCTTCTGCATGCCGTACAGGATCTTCATCAGTGTCGACTTGCCGGCGCCGTTCTCGCCGACGAGGGCGTGGACGGTGCCGCGGCGCACGGTGATGTCGATGTCGTGGTTGGCCACGACTCCGGGGAACCGCTTGGTGATGCCGCGGAGCTCCACGGCATGAGGACTGGTGGACGCGTTGATGGCGCACTCTCCTTGGCAGGAGCGGAGGGCGGAGGCGGGTGACGGAGACGGGGAGGCGTGAGCGGGGGGCGGAAAAAGGTACCGCGCCCGACCCTAGCTACGCGCGTAGCGCCACCGAATCGTTGGCCAGCTGATCACAGATGGCGGACCGGGGCCGGAGCACCCCCTGTGCGGGGGTACGCGATCGGGGCCCGGAAGGGCGGCCGAAGCCACTCGTCCGGGCCCCGATCGACGGGACGGATCAGGTCGTGGTCTTGACCGTGATCGTGCCGTCGACGATCTTCTTCTTCGCGGCGTCCAACTGGGTCTGGATGTCGCTCAGGTGGTCGCCCGTGGTGGTCAGGCTGACGCCGCCCTTGGCCAGGGAGTACGTCTGGGTGCCGGTGAGCGGCTTGCCGTCCTTGACGGACTTGACCAGGTCGAAGACGCCGGTGTCGACGTTCTTGACGACCGAGGTCAGGATCGTGTCCTTGTACTTCGCCAGGGCCGGGTCCAGGGCCTGGTCGGAGTCGACGCCGATGGACCAGGCGCCCTTCTGGCCGGCGACGGCCTCGATCGAACCGGCACCCGAACCGCCCGCGGCGGCGAAGATGACGTCGACGCCCTTGTCGAGCATGCCCTTGGCGGCGGCCTTGCCCTTGTCGGGGCTGCCGAAGCCGGACAGGTCCGAACCGGTGGACAGGTACTGGATCTGCACCGTGGCGGCGGGCTTGGTGTCCTTGACGCCCTGCTGGAAGCCGGCGGCGAACTTCTTGATCAGCGGAAGGTCCACACCGCCGATGAAGCCGACCTTGCCGTCCTTGGACTTGAGGGCGGCCGCGACACCGGCGAGGTACGAGCCCTGCTCCTCGGTGAAGACGATCGAGTCGACGTTCTTCGCGGCGGCGACGGAGTCGACCAGGCCGAAGCTGACCTTCGGGTAGTTCGGGGCGATCTTGTCGACCGCGTCCTTGTACGCGAAGCCGACGGCGATGACCGGGTTGTAGCCGCCCTCCGCCAGCGACTGCAGACGCTGCTCGCGGTCGGCCGGGGTCTCACCGTTCTTGGCGGTGAGCTCCTTCGTCTGGGCGTCGAACTCCTTCTTGGCCTTGTCGAGGCCGCGGGCGGCGGAGTCGTTGAACGAGTTGTCGCCACGGCCGCCGACGTCGTAGGCCATGCCGATCTTCATCTGGCCGTCGTCGGAGCTGCTGCTCTCGTCGGACGAGCTGCCGCACGCGGAGGCGGTGAGCGCCAGCGCCGCGGTGACGGCACAAGCAGCGGTGATCTTGGATACCCGGCGCAAGGGAAGGCTCCTTCAAACCTGACCGAAGCGCCTCTTCCGGCGCTGGTTTCGCCGCGATCGTAACGCGCGTAGATGTCAGATAAAGCCCTGTACGGAAGCCGTTATCGGATCGTCGCGAACCGGGGGTGGCCTGTCCGGTTACGGATGGTTGACGTACAGCAACGCGGAGGCGGTGAAGAGCTCCACCCCCACGGTGATCGCCTCCTCGTCGGCGTCGAAATTGCCCCGGTGCAGGTCGAGACCGCGCGTGTCGCCCGGGGTACGGACGCCGAGCCGCGCCATGGCCCCCGGCACGTGTTCCAGGTACCAGGAGAAATCCTCCCCGCCCAGGCTCTGCTCGGTGTCCTCGATCGCATACGATCCGCGCCGGGCGGCCATCGCGCCGGCCAGCAGTTCCGTGGACGCGGGGTCGTTCACCACGGGCGGGACGCCCCGGAAGTAGTTGACCACCGTCTTGGCCCGGTGCATTCCGGCCACCTCATCGATGGCCGCCTGCACCAGGTCGGGGGCCTCGCGCCAGGCGGCCAGGTCCAGGCAGCGGACCGTTCCGGACAGTTCGGCGTGCTGCGGGATGACGTTGCAGGCGTGCCCGGTCTCCAGCCGCCCCCAGGTCACCGCGAGCCCGGCGCGGGCGTCGACCCGGCGGGCCAGCAGCGCGGGCACCTCGGTGACCACCTTGGCGGCGGCGGTGACCAGGTCCGTGGTCAGATGCGGGCGGGCGGTGTGGCCGCCGGGCCCGTCCAGGGACAGCTCCAGCCGGTCGCAGGCGGAGGTGATGGCCCCGGTCCGCAGCCCGATCCGCCCCGCGTCCACCCTGGGGTCGCAGTGCACGGCGACGATCCGGCCGACGCCCTCCAGCACCCCGCACTCGATCGTCTCCGGCGCCCCGCCCGGCAGCACCTCCTCGGCCGGCTGGAAGATCAGTCGCACGGGGTTGGGCAGCAGCCCCTTCCGGTCCAGCTCCGCGAGGACCAGGCCCGCGCCCAGCACGGCCGTGGTGTGCACGTCGTGCCCGCAGGCGTGCGCCCGGTCGGGCACGGTCGAGCGGTACGGAACCCCCGCCTTGGTGTCCGGGATCGGCAGCGCGTCGATGTCCGCCCGCAGCGCGAGCATCGGCCGGCTGTCCGCGTCCCGCGTCCCCACGTCGCAGACCAGCCCCGTCCCGGTGGCCAGCACCCGCGGCGCGAGACCGGCCAACTCCAGCCGGGCCTTGAGCGCCGCCGTGGTGCGGAACTCCTCGTTGCCCAGCTCGGGGTGCATGTGCAGATCGCGCCGGAAGGCGATCAACTCGGCACGCAGCGAATCGGACAGCGTGCCGGGCAGCACTCCGTCCACGGACAGATCGGTTTCGGACGCGCGGGACTTCAACTGGTTCACCCGTTGAAGGGTAGGCCCACCCACCCACCAACTGACCACAGATCAACAAAAGTTCAGCCGCATAGAGGAACAAAAGGTGGCGTGGGAGCGTGTGGTGGGGGGTGGAGCTGGGTAAACTGCTCGACTTTTGGGGTGGGGCGGAGCGGCGCGCCCGGTCGTGCCCGTCCGCTCACGGACCCGCCCCGTCCGTCGCTCACGCCTCCCCCGTCACCGCCATCGCTCCCCCGAGGCGGTGGGCGCCGCGGGCGGATTCGGTGACGCCGGAGAGGAAGCCCTGGGCGCGGGGGGAGGCGGTGGCGTGGAGCCATTCGGGGGCGATGTCGCAGACGGCGACCTTGACCTCGGTGCCGGCCAGGGCGAGGGGGAGGGTGTGGACGACGGTGGAGGGGAAGCTGAGGACGGTGCGGCCGATGGGGCCGCGTCGGGCGATGAGTTCCAGGGGGAGGTCGGGGCGGACGATCTCCAGTCCGGTGGCGGCCTCCAGGGCGTGGAGCTTCTCGGTGGACTCGCGGCGGTGGGCGAAGTAGCGGGTGGCTCCGTGGGTGCGGGCCAGGGCGCCGACGGCGTCCAGGTAGGGGGCGCGGTCGACGACGCCGGTCTCGACCAGGGAGGTGCCGACCAGGTCGGCGCCCTTGGTGAGCGAGGGCGGGCCGAAGCGGGAGCGGGTCCAGGAGAAGGTGTTGGGGATCAGGGTGATGCCGGGGGGCGGGACCACCGGCATCGCGGTGAAGAGTTCGACCTCGCGGGCCGGGGAGGGGGTGAAGCGGCGGCGGGCGGTGGCGGTGACCGGGGCCAGGGCCAGATCGCGCGGGCCGGTGCCGCCGCGCCGGTGCCAGCGGGTGAGGCGCTCGCCCCGGGTCAGCTGGGCGACGAACTCCAGGGTGGCGGTGCCGTCGTCCACCACGGTGAGGCGGCGGGGCCGTACCAGGGTGAGCAGCAGTTGCACGTACCGCGAGAAGGGGTCTCCGATCACGATGTGGTCGGCGCCCCGGACCAGGCGGGCCAGGGCGCGCAGCGACTTCAGGGACGTGCCCGAGTCGCCGCGCGCCTCCTGCCAGCGCACGGTCATGCCCTCGTCGCGGGCCAGCTCCGCCATCCGGCGCAGCTGACCGCGCGACATCGGGTCGACCGGAGGGAGGACGACGACGGTGACGTCCGCGAGGACGCGGGCGCCGCCTCCCTCTGTGACGGCCCACTCCAGGACGTTCAGGAGCTGGACCGGGCTCTCGACGAAGGCGAGGTTCACCGGTCGGCCCGTCAGACCGCGACCGGCTCGGCGGCCTGGGCCGCCTCGGCGACGACGCCCGGGACCCGGCGGAGCTTCTTCATCGGGCCGAGCTCGGACTCGTACACCTTCTTGACGCCGTCGCCGAGCGAGGCCTCGATGGTGCGGATGTCGCGGACCAGGCGGGTCAGGCCCTGGGGCTCGACGGAGGCGGCCTGGTCGGAGCCCCACATGGCGCGGTCGAGGGTGATGTGGCGCTCGACGAAGGCGGCGCCCAGCGCGACGGCGGCGAGGGTGGTCTGCAGGCCCGTCTCGTGGCCGCTGTAGCCGATCGGGACGTTGGGGTACTCCTGCTGGAGGGTGTGGATGACTCGGAGGTTCAGCTCCTCGGCCTTGGCCGGGTACGTCGACGTGGCGTGGCAGAGCAGGATGTTGTCCGAGCCGAGGACCTCGACGGCGTGGCGGATCTGGCGCGGGGTCGACATGCCGGTGGAGAGGATCACCGTGCGGCCGGTGGCACGCAGGGCGCGCAGCAGCTCGTCGTCGGTGAGGGAGGCGGAAGCCACCTTGTGGGCGGGGACGTCGAACTTCTCCAGGAAGGCGACGGCCTCGGTGTCCCACGGGGAGGCGAACCAGTCGATGCCGCGCCGGGCGCAGTGCTCGGAGATGGCGCGGTACTCGTCCTCGCCGAACTCGACGCGGTGGCGGTAGTCGATGTACGTCATCCGGCCCCAGGGGGTGTCGCGTTCGATGTCCCACTGGTCGCGCGGGGTGCAGATCTCCGGGGTGCGCTTCTGGAACTTGACGGCGTCGCAGCCGGCCTCGGCGGCCACGTCGATCAGGGCGAGGGCGTTGTCGAGGTCGCCGTTGTGGTTGATGCCGATCTCGCCGGTGATGTACACGGGGTGGCCCGGGCCGGCGGTGCGGGTGCCGAGGGTGCGCAGGCGGGAGGTGCTCATGGTGCGTGTCCTTACTCGGGGAGGGGGGTGTCGGTGAGGGTGGGGCCCAGGAGCCAGCCCGCGATCTCGCGGACGGCGCCGAAGCCGCCGGGGGTGGTCGTCACGGCGCGCGCCGCGGCGCGTACCGAGTCGTGCGCGCTCGCCACGGCCACGGGCCAGCCGGCGAGTGCGAAGCAGGGGAGGTCGTTGACGTCGTTGCCGACGTACATGACGCGTTCGGGGGCGAGGGACTGCTCCTCGCACCACTGCTTGAGCGCGAGGTCCTTGCGGTCGATGCCGTGCAGGACGGGGACGCGGAGCTTGCGGGCGCGGGCGGCGACGACCGGGTTCTGTTCCGTGGAGAGGATCAGCAGCGGTACGCCCGCCTTGCGGAGGGCGGCGATGCCCAGGCCGTCGCCCCGGTGCACGGCGACGGTCTCGTGGCCGTCGGCGTCGATGAGCACGCGGTCGTCGGTCTGGGTGCCGTCGAAGTCCAGGACGACGGCGTCGACGTCCGCGCGGGTGGGCAGCGGGGCCGGGTCCAGGAGCGGGGCGAGCGCGCGGGCGCGGGCCAGGTCGTGCGGGTCGTCGATCTCCAGGACCCGGGCGGGGTCGGTGCGCACCAGCGCGGTGTGGCCGAAGAAGCGGTGGCGGTGGGTGCGGAAGCCTGCCGCGTCCATGGCGTAGGCGGCGCCGGTCTCCAGCAGGTCCTCGGGGCGGTCCTGGCGGCGGGGGCGGACGGCCTTGTCGTGGTTGACGCCGTAGTTGTGGTCCTCGACGGCGGTGCCGTCGCGCCAGAGGAAGCCGTGGAACGGGGCGACGGTGACGGCCGTGTCGGCGCCCTCGCGGGCGACGGCGGCGGCGACGCCGTCGATGTCGTCGCGGCTGACGAAGGGGCTGGTGCACTGGACGAGGAGGACCACGTCCGCGGTCGTGCCGTGCTCCGCCTCGTAGCTGTCCAGGGCGTGCAGGACGGCGGCCTCGCTGGTCGCGGTGTCGCCGGCGATGGCCTCGGGGCGCCGGACGAGGTGGACCCGTCCGCTCTCGCCGAGGGCGTCGGCGGCGGCCCGTACGGTCTCGGCGACGGCGGGCGCGTCGGTGGTGACGACGACGTCCGTGACCTCGCTGGACGCGAGGCAGGCGCGGACGGCGCGGACGACCAGCGGCACGCCGCCGACCTGGGCGAGGTTCTTGGCCGGGACGCCCTTGGATCCGCCGCGGGCGGGGATCACGGCGAGCACGGTGGGCTGCGGCATCGCTGCTCCAGAAGGTGACGTGGTGGTGGTGTTCACAGCTCGCCCATCCGCCGGATGACCGGGGCGACGCGCTGGACGCCGTGGCGGTACGCGCCCCGGGCGACCTCGCGGACGGCGTCGCGGACCGCTCCCCTGACCCGGCCGGTGTCCCCCCGCGCGGCGGCGCCCGGCAGCGGCCGGCCGTCGGGGCCCAGGTGGTGGCGGGCGAGGATGCCCGGGAGGTAGCCGGGCGCGGTGGACGGCGTGTAGTAGGGCGCGAGCGCGGGCAGCCGGTCCCGTTCCAGCAGGGCGGTGACCCGGGCGCGCGCGGAGTCGTAGGCGGTGGCGTACGAGCCGTCGGCGGCGACGCCCTGGCCGGCCAGCCAGTCCGCGTCCGGCTCCGGGTGGGCGCCGCCGTCGAGGTGGTCCCAGGAGGTGAGCAGCCCGGAGCCGGTGAAGTGGTGGTTGCCGAGCGCTTCGCGGACCCCGAGGTCGGTGAGGACGGCGGTGGGGATGCGCCGGTGCAGCGCCTCCAGGGCGGCGGTCGAGGAGACGGTGACCAGGAGGTCGGTGCGGTCCAGGACCTCGCCCATGTGCCCGTAGACCAGGCGCATGTTGGGCGGGAGGCCGCCGGGCAGCCGTTCGGCCAGCTTCTGGTAGGGCAGTTCCTCGATGTGCGTGGTGTGCTCGCCGGGCTTGGAGCGGAGTTTGAGCAGGACCTCGCGGCGGGGGTGCAGCCGGGCGTGCTCGACGAGCCGGCGCAGCAGGTAGACACGGTCCTCGCGGCCGGCGGGGACGGAGGGCTGGGCGGCGAACACGACGGTGTCGCGGCCCGGTTCGGGCCGGTAGGGGGCGCCGCCGAGGAAGGGCAGCGCGGCCTCCGTGACGGCGGAGGCGTCGGCGCCCACCCCCTCGTACACCGCGCGGAAGCGGTCGGCGTCGTGGCGGGAGTTGGCGAGGACCAGGTCGGCGCCGTGGCGCAGCAGCAGTCCGTCGGCGAGCTTCTCGTAGACGACCCCGACGTAGCCGGTGACGACGACGGGCCTGGCCGGCAGGTCCAGCGCGGCCAGTCCGTGCAGCACGGCCTGGACGGCGCCGCCCACCAGGGCGAGGACCACCAGGTCGTAGCCCTCGTCGCGTACCGCGTGCAGGAATTCGACCGCGGTGACCTCGCGGACCCGCTCGCCGTCGATCCCGACGTCGCCGACCTCGGCGAGCTGGCGCGGCGTGGGGGTCGCCCGGCCGCGCAGCAGCAGTCCGCTGATCTCCGTGCGGGACGCGGGGGCGCCGCCGTCGCCCGTGGTCAGCCGGCGCGCGGTGAGCGCGCCCCACTTCCAGCGGGTGTCGGAGTCGGCGAGTACGGCTACCCGGAGGGCGGTCGTCTTTTCGGTACGGGAGGGCACGTCCCAGAACTTAGGAAGTCATTCGGATTCGCAGCCCAACGCGACAGCAACAACGGGTTAACAGACCACCGACGCTTGGCCAACCGGCCCGGCGCGTCCCCTTTTCCGGCGAGCGGGCCGATCCGGTTCATCAGGTCGACGTTCTTCGTTCACCTGGTGTACCTGTCGGGGCCAGGGCAAATGACGGACCCCGGCCTAGCGTGTGGCGCGTGGTTAAGCTCTCCGTCATCGTGCCGTTCTACAACGTACGGGCCTATGCCCCCGACACCCTGAGAAGTCTGCGGGCCAATGCCCGTGACGATTTCGAGTTCGTCTTCGTCGACGACTGTTCGACGGACGGGACGCTGGACATCCTCCGGCGCGCCGAACGCGAGATCCCGGGTGCCGTCCTCGTCACGCACGAGAAGAACGGGGGCCTGGCCACCGCGCGCAATACGGGGATCGACGCGGCGCGCGGCGAGTACCTCACCTTCCTCGACGGCGACGACTGGGTCGTACCCGGCCACTACGAGCGGCTGCTGGCCGCGATCACCGCCCTGGGCTGCGATTTCGTCCGTACGGACCATGTGCAGTTCACGGACCGGGTGCGCACCGTCCACCGCGTTCCGCACGGGCTGCGCGACACGGTGCTGCGCCCGCGCGACGTGATCCTGCCCTCGGACCGGTCGACGCCGGTGGATTACGCGTACGCGTGGGCCGGGGCATACCACCGCAGGCTCGCGGACTCCGGGCTGCTCCGGTTCCGGGACGGGCTGCGGACGGCGGAGGACCGACCGTGGATCTGGCGGCTGCACCGCGAGGCGGATTCCTTCGCGGCGGTCGGACTGCCCGGCGTTTTCTACCGGCGCGGTGTCGCGTCCTCGCTCACGCAGATCGGTGATGTGCGCCAGCTCGACTTCATCCGGGCCTTCGACCAGGTGCTGGAAGAGACCGCGAAAGATCCGGAGGCGGAGCTGCTGATGCCGAAAGCGGTGCGCACGTATTGCGCGGTCATGGCACATCATCTCGAATCCATCGAAAGGTTCGAACCGGCAGTGGCACGGAAATTGCGTTCGATGAGCGCGGCCTCCCTGCGGCGCATGCCGCAGGACGTTCTCGCCGACACCCTGGACGCGCTCGGGGACCGCCGCGCGGCCCAGTTGCGCCGGGTCCGCCGCCGTTCCGTCTCGCGGGAGGTCGCGGCCTGATGTCCGGTACGCACACGGCACCGGCCGGCCGGTCCACCACCCAGATCTTCTCCGCGTGCACGCAGTACGCGGCCGCCACTCTCGTCGCCGCGCTGCGGGCCGGCCAGTTCGGCCCGCGCTCCGCACACCGGCGCGTCCTCGTCGTCAGCGACACCTCCCCCTCCCCCGAACTGGGCACGCCGCTGCACGAGCGCCCCGGATTCGAGGTTCTGGCAGGCGAGTTCGACGCGGTGCGGTCCTGGAACGACTTCATCCGCCCCTTCCATCCGGCCGGCTGGTCCCCTCGCGAGCAGGACGCCGGCCTGTGGGAGCGGGCCGTCCGCCAGGAGTGGGAGCTGGGCGACGGGCCGGTGGAGCTGGCCTGCGAGTCCATCCAGGCCAACCCCGCCCAGGCCCTCGCGACCGTCTTCGGCGACAGCCCGGTCCACATCTACGCCGACGGGCTGATGAGCTACGGGCCGACCCGCAGCAAGCTCGACCAGCTGCTCGGCACCCGCATCCGCCGCCTGCTCCACCTCGACCTGGTTCCGGGCCTGCGCCCGCTGCTCCTCACGGAGTTCGGTGTGGAGGCGGAGGTCGTACCGACGGACGTGTTCCTGAAGGTGCTGGGCGAACTGGCGTCCGCAGCACCCGACTCCGGCATCGCCTCACACACTCCCGCCCCCGCCCTGCTCCTCGGCCAGTACCTCTCCACGCTGGGCATCCTCACCCCCCGGGAGGAGGAGGACCTGCACGCGCGGATGCTGCGCGGGGCGGTCGCCCTCGGTCACACCCGGATCGTTTTCAAGCCGCACCCCAGCGCCCCCGCCCGGTGGGCCCGGTCCCTGGAGGCGGAGGCGGAGCGACTCGGCGCCGAGCTGACCGTCCTGGACACCCCGGTCCTCGCGGAGACCCTGTTCGAGACGGCGCGTCCCGCCCTGGTCGTCGGCTGCTTCTCCACTGCTCTGCTGACCGCGGCCTCCTTCTACGGCCTGCCCGTCGCCCGCGTCGGCACCGCCCCTCTCCTGGAACGGCTCACCCCGTACCAGAACAGCAACCGCGTCCCCCTGGCCCTCGTCGACGCGCTGCTCCCCGATCTGGAGGACCCGGCCGCCGTCACCGCCTGGTCCCTGCCCTCCCCCGAGCAGATCGCGGGCGAACCCACCGGCCTCCTCGCCGCCGTCGGCTACGCCATGCAGCCCCAGATCCAGGCCGCCCTGCGCCCCGAAGCCGAGCGCTATCTCAGCGTGCACCGCGACAACCTCTGGCGGTACTTCAAACGGCGCCGGCTGACCGCCCTGGGCCTGCCGGGGGCGGTCCCCGCCCAGCTGGCCTTCATCCCGCGCAACGCCACGGTCCGCCGCCTCGCCCGCAAGGCGCGGACGCTGAAGCGGGCGGCGGCGGGGTGAGGGGAGTCCCGTGCGGCCGATCGTTTCCGGGCGCCGCGTGACCGGGCACGGACCGGCACATGAAGCGTCGCCGTCCATCCGGTGAACCGCCTTCTGCCGAAGCGGATTTCACGATGTTCGATGACATATTCGACCCATCATGAGGACTCTGTCGCTTACCCGGTCCCCGCGCGCCCGGGGCGCCGCTCTGGCCGCACTGCTCGCCGTCGTCACGGTCTGTGCCGGGGACGCGGTGGCACGCAGTTATCCGTTCGGACCGCATACGCGCAGCGTGAACGATCTGGGGAACCAGTTCGTCCCGTTCCACGCGCGGCTGCTGGATCTGTTGCACGGGAACGCGGAACCCGGGCTGCTGAATTGGCAGTCCGGGTTCGGGACGAGCTTTCTCCCGGATGCCGGAACGTATCTCGGCAGCCCGTTCGCGCTGCTCGTGGGATTCTTCCCGAAGGACCGGATCGATCTGGCCGTGTACGTGGTGACGCTGGCGAAGGCGGGCGTGGCGGCAGCGGCGATGGCCTGGCTGCTGACCTCGCTGCGGCGGGGGCGCGGGCGGGAGTGGGTGGCGGGCGTGCTGGGGGGCGCGTACGCGCTGTGCGGCTGGTCCGTGGTGGAGGCCGTGTACAACCCGATGTGGCTGGACGGGCTGATCGCGTTTCCGCTGCTGTGCCTGGCGGGCGAGTGGGCGCGCCGGGGGCGGCGGCCGGTCCTGGGGACGCTGCTGGTGACGCTCGCGTGGGTCTCGAACTTCTACACGGCGTACATGGCGACGCTCGGCGCGGCCCTGGTGCTGGCGGTGCGGCTGGGGCTGGAGAGCGGGACCGCGCGGGAGCGGGTACGGGGACTGGGCCGGGCGGTGCGGACGGTCCTGGTGGGGATCGGGCTGGCCGCGCCGGTGCTGGTGCCGGTGTATCTGGGGACCAGGCACGCGTATCCGGGCTGGACCCGGGCCTTCGCCCCGGCGGACTGGTCCGATGTGGCGGCGCGGCTGCTGCCGGCCACGTACAGCTTCTTCAGTCCGGCGCTGTTCCTGGGGACCGGGGCGCTGCTGCTGGCCTGTGCGCTGGCCTTCCACCGGGGTGCCCCGCGCGCCGAGCGGTTCGTCTGGACGGGGCTGGTGGCCGTGGTCGCGCTGTCGCTCCAGTGGGGGCCCACGCATCTGCTGTGGCACGCCTTCGCGACGCCGAACGGCAGCCCGTACCGGCAGACGTTCGTGCTGTCCGGGCTGGTGGTGATCGCCGCGTGGACGGCGGTGGCGTCCGGCTGGCCGGACCTGCGCGCGCTGCTGGGCGGTGCGGTGGTGCTGGGGGCGGTCGCGGCGGGCGGTACCGGCAGCGCGCTGGTGACCGGGTGGACGTATCCGCTGTTCGCGGCGGGACTGCTGGCCACGCTGGGGGCGCTGCTGCTGGCCCGCCGGGGCGGGTTCGCGGTGCTGGCGGCGCTGCTGCTGATCGGTTCGCAGGCCGGGCAGGCCGCCGCGACGACCGCGTACGCCGACCGGCAGCGGCTGAACCGGCTCGACGACTACGCGCCCTGGGGCGCACGCCAGAACCGCCAGGCGGCGGCGGTGGCAGGGGCGGACGGCTGGCCGCGCTACCGGACCGACCCCGGTCTCGAGCAGTCCACGGCCAACGATCCGATGCTGGTGGGCGGTGAGGGCGGGGCGTACTACAGCAGCCACACCCCCGACGTGCTGACCCGCACCTTCCTCGCCCTGGGCGGCGGCTGGACGTCCAACGGGCGCTCGCTCCAGAGCCTGGACAATCCGGTGACGGACGCGGTGTTCTCGGTCGGCGCCCGGGTCCGCATGCCCCGGGATCCGCACCAGGGCTGGAACCGTCCGGACGGCCGCCCGGTCACGGTGGTCCGGCAGGACTCCCCGCCGCTGGTGACCGTCCGACCGTCCGCCGACGCCGGGCGGCCGGGCCGTTCACCGTTCCGCAACCAGGAACGGCTGCTCGGCACCGACGTGTACACCGTGCCCGCGACCACGCTGACCGCCGGGGACGGGGCGGGGGCCGAGGACTCCGGAGCGTACGACTACCGCGTGCGGCCCGGTACGTACACGCTGACGGCCCGCTGCCCCGCGCGGAGCGAGGTGTATCTCTGGGCGCCCGACCTCTTCGGCCGGGCACGGCTCGGAGCCGACGGCGAACCGAACGACTTCCGGGGGGAGCTGCCGGGTCGGCGGGCCGGGATGCGGTGGATCGGGGCCGGCGGCGGAGCCCTGTCCATGGCGCTGCGGGTGGACCGGGACGGAACCGTGCCGCACGAGGCGGTCGGCTGTCTGGACCGGGACCGGCTGGCCGCGGCTGTCGCGGGGCTGAAGCGGACGGGGGCGCGGACGGTCTCCGTCTCCGGCAGCGGGGTCCGGGCCGAACTGCCACCGGGCAGCACGGGCGTTGCGGTCCTGGCCGCTCCGCGCATCGCGGGCTGGAGCTGTGACGGGCGGCCGGCCGGTTCGTATCTGGGGCTGGTGGCCGCGCCGCTGGACGGCGGGCGGACGACGGTCGACTGCGCGTTCCGGCCGCCGGGGCTGCGGGCCGGACTGCTCGCCGGGGGCGCCGCGGTGCTGGCCCTGGTGGTGACGGCCGGGGTGCCGGTGGTACGGAGGCTGCGGGGGCGCGCCGCCGGGCTCCCCGCGCGGCCGGTGGCGCCCCTGACGGACGAGGAGCGGGAAAGGTTGCCCGTGTAGCCGTGCGGACACCGAGACTTCATCTGCGCGTGGTGGGACCGGTGCGCGGCCCCGCGTACGTTCCCACCCATGCCCTCCCTTCTGCGCAACCGTCTGACGAAGCGCGCCCTGCGCCCCGCCCTCGATCTGCTCGACCGCCGCATCCGCCTCCGGGCGGAGCGGGTGGCCGAACCGATTCGCTCCGAACTCGTCGCGCTGCGCGAGGACATGGAGGAGGCGCGGCGCAACCGATACGCCCTGGGACTGCTCCTCGACGGGACCGGCCGGGGCGCGCACCGGATGCCGCCGGCCCGGGAGATCGACACGCTGGTCGACCAGATCGCCGTGCTGTGCGGGGACACCGCGAAGGCGCGCCGCAGTGTCGTCACGGCGTACCGCACGGTGGTGGCGCTGGAGGCGCTGGGGGTCGGCCGGCTGGCGGGGTCGACGTCCAATGTGTGCGGAAAGCTGGCCGCGGTGCCGCTGCTGGCCCCGCCGAACGGGAGCATCCTGGAGATCGGCACGCTGTACGGGCTGTTCGCCTCGGCGCTGACCCGGATGGTGCACCGGGCGGGCATCGAGCCGGAGCTGACGATCGTCGATCCGCTGGCAGGGGCACAGCTCCAGCCCGGCACCTCGCTGTCGATTGACCCGACGGGGACTCCGGTGCGCGAGGACGTGGTGCGGGCCAATCTGGCGCTGACCGGGGCGGGTTCCACGCACCATCCGCGCATCCGCCAGGGGTTCTCCTCCGACCCGGAGGTGCGGGCCGAGGTCGGCGACCGGGCGTACGGGGTGATCGTCGTGGACGGCGACCACTCGATGGAGGGCGTGGCCGCGGATCTGGAGTGGGTCGAGGAGATCGTCGCGCCGGGCGGCATCGTCGTCCTCGACGACTACGGCGACGCGTCCTGGCCGGGTGTCCAGGAGGCCCTGGACAAGCATCTGGCGGACGGATCGTCCCGGCTGACGATGCTGGGCCGCGTCGCGACGTCGGCCTTCCTCCGGGCCGCGTGAGCGCCGCCCGGCCGCCCCGCCTCCCTGGCTCCTGACGTGCCCTCGGGCCGCCGCCCCCTCACCCCCGCTTCCCGTACCGCGCCTCGATCCCCGCGATGATCAGGCGCAGGCCGTCCTCGAAGCGCTCGTCGTAGTGGGCGAAGATCTCCTCGCCGGCCGCTGCGGCGAGCGGATAGCGGGCCAGGCGCTGCGCGCGTTCGTCGATGTCGAAGCCGTCGCGCTGCTGCTCCGGCAGCGGGTGGACGCCCTGTTCCTCGCTGACGAAGCCCATCGTGTAGGAGTACGCGGTGGTGCCGGCGCGCACCGCCTGCCAGAGTTCGAAGCCGGCGTCGACCATGGTCCGCAGATGGCCTTCGAGGCCCTCGGCGTGCTCGGTGCCGGTGAAGCGCGCACCGCCGTAGACCTTGGCGCCGTCGCGGTAGCGCAGCAGCCCGCGGCGCAGTCCGCTGTTGTACGCGACGAGCTGGTCCTGCCAGGTCTCGGGGGTGGGACCGGGCAGGCCCTCGTCGAGCATCCGCCGGTACATGACCGTGGCCATCTCGTCGAGCAGGGCCTGCTTGTCCGTGAAGTGCCAGTAGAGGGCGGGCGCCTTGACGTCCAGCTCCTTGGCGATGGCGCGCAGGGAGAGCCCGTCGAGGCCCACCTCGTTCAGCAGCCGCAGCGCGGTGTCGGCCACCCGTGCGCGGTCGATCTTCGTCGTGCCCACCTCGCCACGTTAACAGCCCGCGCGGCCTGAGCCCCTTGACAACTTAACGGTGTTAAATCCACACTCGCGGACATGGAACTTAACAACGTTAAGGAAACCGGGGTCCTCATCGTCGGCGCGGGCCCGTGCGGGCTCGCCCTGGCCTGCGACCTGGCCCGCCGGGGTGTTCCCGCCCGCCTGGTCGAGCGGGGGGCGGGGCTCTTCCCCGGCTCGCGCGGCAAGGGCATCCAGCCGCGCACCCGGGAGGTCCTGGACGACCTGGGGGTGGGGGACGCGGTGCGGGCGTACGGCGGACCGGCCCCGGTCGGGATGGCGTGGCGGGACGGTGCGCGGACGGGCGAGCACCGGATGTTCCGGGTGGCGCCGCCGACGGAGGCGGAGCCGTACGGGGAGCCGTGGATGATGCCGCAGTGGCGCACCCAGGAGATCCTGCTGGGGCGGCTGCGCGAGCTGGGCGGGGACGTGGAGTTCTCGACCGCGCTGACCGGTCTCGACCAGGACGCCGAGGGGGTGACCGCGCGGCTGTCCACCGGTACGGCCCGCGCCGCGTACCTGGTGGCGGCGGACGGCGGGCGCTCGGCCGTGCGCCGCGCGCTGGGCATCGGGATGACCGGCGAGACGGTGGACCCGGCCCCGATGCTGGTGGCGGACGTACGGATCGCGGAGCGGGCCCTGGACCGGCTCAACTGGCACATGATGACCACCGACGCCGGGTTCCTCACGCTGTGCCCGCTGCCCGGCACGGCCGATTTCCAGCTGGTGGCCCAGTTCAAGGAGGGCGCGCCGGACCTCTCCGCCGACGGCGTCAGGGCCCTGGTCGCCGCGCGCACCCATCTGCGCGCCGAGGACGTCACCGAGGTGCGCTGGGCCTCCGACTTCCGCCCGCGCGCCGCCCTCGCCGACCGCTTCCGCGCGGGGCGGGTGCTGCTGGCCGGGGACGCCGCGCACGTCCACTCCCCGGCCGGCGGGCAGGGACTCAACACGAGCGTGCAGGACGCCTACAACCTGGGCTGGAAGCTCGACCTGGTGCTCGGCCAGGGGGCGTCCGCGTCCCTGGTCGACAGTTACGAGCAGGAGCGGCGTCCGGTCGCCGCCGGGGTGCTCGGGCTCTCCACCCGGATCCACCGGGGCGAGCAGGAACGGGGCGCGGCGGCACAGCAGTTGGGCATCGGCTACCGGGGCGGACCGCTGTCCACGGGGAGCGCGGGCGTACTGGAGGCGGGCGACCGCGCCCCCGACGGCCCGTCCGGCGACGGCCGCCGGCTCTTCGATGTCTTCCGGGGTCCGCACTTCACCCTGCTCGCCGTCGGCACCGACGCGGAACTCCCTTCCGGCGAGGGCCCCTTGCTGCGGGTGCACCGCACCGTTGCCTACGAGGCGTACGGGAAGGGGCTGTTCCTGGTGCGTCCGGACGGGTACGTCGGCTGGGCGGGCGAGGACACGACCGGGCTCGCGGAGTATCTCGCCCCGCTCGGCCTTGACCTCAAGTGCGGTTGAGTTCCTACCGTTCTCGGCATGAACTACTCACATGACGACGCAGGACTCGCCGCCCAGCCCATCGGTTACTGGAGCTGGGCCGCCCACAAGGCGACCGTGACCCACATCCGTGCCGCGCTCGCCGCACACGGACTGACCCAGCCGCCCTGGTGGGTGCTCAACCAGCTCACCGACGCCGACGAGAAGGGGCGGCCCCGCGCCGACGTGGTCACCCTCCTGAGCGGCTACCTCGACACCGGGGCCGCCCTGGAGCCGGAGATCGACACGCTGGTCGCCCGGGGCCTGATCACCCAGGACGCCGACGCCCGGCTGCGGATGACCCCGGAGGGCCACGCCCTGCGCACCCGTGCCATGGAGAGCGTCATGGCCGCCCGCGCGGAGATCCACGAGGGCATCCCCGACGAGGAGTTCGTCGCCGCCCTCAAGGTGCTCCAGCGCATGATCCACAACGTGGGGGGCTCGGCCTGGCACGAGTGACGGGGGCCGCCCCGCTCACACGCTGCTGAGCGACAGCTTCGCCGCGAACCCGAGGAACAGCACGCCCGCCGCCGACGTGGCTCCCGCCGAGAGCCGCTTGCGGCGGCGGAAGGCGGCGGAGAGGCGGGTACCGCCGAAGATCAGGACCGAGAGGTACAGGAAGCTGGCGATCTGGAGCAGGGTGCCCAGCACCA
Organism: Streptomyces sp. NPDC001515; assembly: GCF_053597115.1. Classification (NCBI taxonomy): domain Bacteria; kingdom Bacillati; phylum Actinomycetota; class Actinomycetes; order Kitasatosporales; family Streptomycetaceae; genus Streptomyces; species Streptomyces sp. NPDC001515. The sequence continues at coordinate 108,803 of NZ_JBSFHN010000024.1, read as the reverse complement.
GGAACGAGAGCGCCGGGTAGGCGTACCCGGGGTCGACGAACTGCACGAAGAAGGAGATCAGGAAGAGGATCGCCTTCGGGTTGAACAGGCTGACCACCAGCGCCCGCCGGTACGGCCGCTCCATGGCAGCCGGGGGCGCGGCCCCCTCCGCCCCGCCGGTGATCTCGGCCACCCTGCGGTGCCGCTCGCGCCACATGCCGGCCGCCGCCCGCAGCATCCCGATCGCCATCCAGGTCAGATAGCCCGCGCCGGCGTACTTCACCACGGCGAAGAGGACCGGCGTGGTCTGGAGCAGCGAGGAGGCACCGAGCGCGGACAGGGTCATCAGCACGGTGTCCCCGGTCCACACGCCGGCCGCGGCGGCGTACCCGGTCCGCACCCCGCGCCGGGCCGCGACGGAGAGCACGTACAGGGAGTTCGGGCCCGGCAGCAGGACGATGAGCGCGAGGCCGGCGAGATAGGTCGGAAGGTCGGTGACACCCAGCATGAAACGGAGTGTCGCACGCGCGTGCGAGGCTGTGGACGCGGGGGTTTCGCGGCTCGCCCCGCGCTCCATGATCGACCACCGCTACCCCTTCGTTACGTGCGATCCGGCAACCGGAGGAAGCGGGAATCCGTCCCAGGGGATATCGCGGAAACAACGGGCCGAAGGGGGCCGGGATGATATCCAGCGGAAGAACCGGGCGCGGTCACGCGCGCCTCGGCGGCCGGGGGGCGGGTGCCGCCGCCGCGGCCGTCCTGGCCCTGGTCGCCATGACCGCGGGATGCAAGGCGGAGCCGGTCGGCAGCGCGTCGGCGGCGCCCTCGGCGCCCGCGAGTAGCGGCCCGGCCGACACGGCCGGGAGCGCCTCGCCCACCCCGTCGGCGAGCGCGGCGCCGGACACGCTCGCGAGCCCGTCGCCGAAGCCCACACCCACGAAGCCGCCGGCCTCCACGCCCCCCGCCACTCCGCAGGCCGAGGTGCTGATGGCGAGCGGCGCGCAGGGGCGGCAGGTGCGGGAGCTCCAGGCCCGGCTGCGGCAGATCGGCCACTTCGCGCGCACCCCCACGGGCTACTACGGCTCCGTCACGGTCACCGCCGTCCAGTCCTTCCAGGGCAAGCGCGGACTGCCGGGGACCGGGAAGACCGACACCGTCACCTGGCAGAAGCTGCTCGGCATGACGCGCACCCCGACGGCGGCGGAGCTGACCCCGCCGACGACCCGCCCGGCCGCGAAGCCCGACAAGCGCTGCATGACGGGCCGGGTGATCTGCATCAGCAAGACCAGCAGGTCGCTGGCGTGGATGATCGACGGCAAGGTCGTCTCGTCGATGGACGTGCGGTTCGGCTCGCAGTACACCCCGACCCGCGAGGGCACCTTCTCGGTCTACTGGAAGTCCCGGCACCACGTGTCCTCGATCTACCACACGGCCATGCCGTACGCGATGTTCTTCAGCGGCGGCCAGGCGGTGCACTACTCCTCGGACTTCGCGGCCCGCGGCTACAGCGGCGCCTCGCACGGCTGCGTCAACGTCCGGGACGAGGGGAAGATCGCCGCGCTCTTCGACCAGGTCCGCAACGGCGACAAGGTCGTCATCTACTGGTGAGCCGCGCCGCGCGCGGAAAGCGGCGCCCGGAGGCGCGGAGGAGAGCCGCGCGGAGAGGGCGCGGAGGGAGAGGGGCGCGGGCGGGACCGGGGGAACGTGTCCCGCCCGCGCCATGCGCGCCGAGCCGCAGGTACGGGGGGAACCCCGGCTCCGGGCGCTGCCGATGACCAGTCGGCTCACTCACTACTGCGCCCGGCGGCCGGAAAACGTCACACCGGGTGCCACGGGCCCCTTCAGCGCGCGGCGAGGGACGCGGTCGGCTCCGGGACGTCCGCGAGGCCGGGGTCCGCGAGGCCGGGATCCGGGGTGCCGGCGACGGTCGGCTCCGGCGAGGCGGTGGAGAAGCCGATCGACGGGAGGGTGCCCGAGCCGCCGTCCTCGTCGTCCCCGGGCTCGCCCTGATTGTTGCCGTTCCCGTTGCCGTTGCCGCTCTGGTTGTCGCTGCCCTTGCCGCCCGCCTGGTCGAGCACGCGGGCGCAGAAGCGGTCCAGGTTGCGGGCCCCGTTGGCCAGGGCCTCCAGCCGTTTGCGGCGGGCCGCGTCGAGGGTGCCGGCGCGGTAGTCGCGGCATGCCTTGAGGGTCTTGGCGTACCAGGCGGCGGAGGAGTCCTCGGCGCTGCCGGAGGGCGTGGCGTCGCCCTCGCCGTCCGCGCCGCCGTCGTTCTGCCCCTGGCCGGTGGCGCCGGGGGTGGTGGCGTCGGACGCGCCGCCGGCGTGGTCGTCGGTGCCGTCCGGGCCCTCGCCGGCGGTCCCGTCCCCCGAGGGGGTGCCGGGGCCGGGGGTGGGGGTACTTCCGGTCGGGTCCGGGGACGTCGGGTCCTGCCCCGGCGAGCGCGGCGGTGTGGCGGCGGTGCCGTCCTCGCCGGCGGTGGTGCCGGAACCCAGCTCCTCGGGGGAGGCGGCGGCCGACACCGACGTGGCCGGCGCGGGCCCGTGCCGGCCGAACGGGCCGGGCAGCACACCGGTTCCGGCGGCCACGGCCACCCCGCCTATCGCGCAGCACGCGAGGGAGGCGACCAGACCGAAGCGGATCGGCCGGCTCCAGCGCATCGGGCGGGCGCCGCGGGAGGCCGCGGACCCGGCTGCCGCGCCGGGGCCGGCCCCGCGTATGTGTACGGGCGGGAGCATGCCGGAATCCCCGGTTCCGCCCGGTGCGCGCTCCGCCCGGTCGGCGGCGACGTTCCCGGCGGCGGCGCGGGGGGCGGCACGGAAGGCGGCCAGCGCGGCGGCCTCGCCGGGCAGTTCGGCGGTGGCGGGGCGGGCGGTGCGGGCCACGTCGTCCAGGGCGGCCGCGAGGCGTTCGGCGTCCTGGCGGTCCCGGCCGTCGGAGGGGACGACCGGTTCGCGGCGGAACAGTCGCTCCGCCGCTTCCTTGTCGAGCCATCCGTACTGCTCGTCGGCCATCACATGTCCTTCTGCGTCCACAGACGCGAATGCGTCACACCCGCGGGGGCCACCAGACCGGTGCGGGAGGGGCGTTGCGGGGGCACGGCACCGAGCCCCGGAGCCCGGCCCGCCGCGCTGTCCTGCGCGGACGGCGTCCGGGCCGAGCCGTCGCCGGGCTCGCCCACGGACCCGGCCGGCGCAACCGGACCATTGCCGGACGGACGGTCTCGTTCCGCTGCCGGACGGTTCGGCTCCGGGAGTGTACGGCCCCCTTCGGAACCGTTCCGGCCCGCCCCGGCGGGGGGCCGGGCGTCCGGGGAGGCGGGTGCGGGGGGCGCGACGGGCGAGGAGGGCGCGGGCACGGGGGGCGCGGGCAGGGGTGCCCGGCCGTTGCCGGTGACCGCGGCGCCCTCGGCGCTTTCGGCTGCGGCCCGTTCAGCGGGGGCATTTCCGGCTGCGGCCCCTTCGGGGGTGGCGCTTCCGGAGACGACCCTTCCGGATGTGGCCCCTTCGGATTCGGCCCTTCCGGGGGTGGCCCGTTCGGGGCCGGGCCTTCCGGGGGTGGCCTGTTCGGGGCCGGGCCTTCCGGGGGTGGCGGACCTTTCAGCCGTCGTACCTTCAGCGAGGGCCTTCTCAGCCGTCGCTCCTTCGGCAGGTGCGCCGTCAGCGGTGGCCCTGTCGGCCGTCGCCCCGTCAGCGCCCGCGTCGGCGCGGAGCAGTTCGGCGAGGCGTTTGAGGCCGCGGTGCGCGGCGGTGCGGACGGCGCCGGGGCGCTTGCCGAGGGTCTGGGCCGCGCTCTTGGCGTCCAGCCCGACCACCACCCGCAGGACGACGGCCTCGGCCTGGTCCTGCGGCAGCTGGGCGATGAGCGACATGGTGCGACCGGTGGCGAGGGCCTCGATGGCCTCGTCCGCCGTATCGGAGCCGGCCGGTTTCTCGGACAGTTCGGTCTCGTCCCCGCCGATGGCGGGCCGCCGGCCGCGCATCCGCAGATGGTCCAGCGCGCGGTTGCGGGCTATCCGGGCCGCCCAGCCCCGGAACCGGTCCGCGTCACCGCTGAACCGATCGAGGTCCCGGGCTATCTGCAGCCACGCCTCGGACGCCACGTCCTCGGCGTCCGGCTCCCCCACCAGCGTCCTTATGTAGCCCAGCAGCCGCGGCTGCACAGCGCGGTACACAGTACGGAAGGCGTCCTCGTCCCCGTCCTGAGCCGCGAGCACCGCGGCAGTAAGCCCCGCGTCGTCCCCCAGCACTCCCTCAACCTGCCCTGCTGTCCCGAATCGCAGCTGGTCACCACTGCCGCGCCACCCTGCGCGACTCCGCACGCTACGTCCTGCGCGGGCGCCGCGTCCATGACTTGTACAACCTGCAACATCCGGAGTGTCACCGGACGGTGTGACAGAAATCGCGGCCGTGGCGCAGAGATGAGTACGGGGTCGTCCTGCGGCCCCGCGGAAGACGACCGGGGCCTCTCCTGTGGGGGGTGGCGGCCCCGGTCGTCCTCCACTCCCTTCCGCGCCCCGCGCCCCGGCCGCGCGCCCGCCGCCGCCTCAGCCGCCCGGCGTCTCGTCGACCTTGAAGTCCATGGTGACCTTGCCTCCGTTGACGGAGGCCGCGGTGACCGTCACCCCGTACTGCTTGCCGTCGGCGGCGAGCTGGCAGCGGATGGTCGCGCCGACACGGGCGGGAAGGTCCTCGGGGCAGGAGAAGGCGTCGGGCTGACGCCCCGCCTGCGCGGCGAGGGCGGCCTTGCCCTGGCGGGCGACCTCGGCCTTGTCGACGCCGCCGGAGCTGCCGGCGGAGGACGCCGGGTCGGGCCGCGTGGAGGACTGACCGCCGGCCGGGGCGTCGTCGACCTTGACGTCCATCCGCACCTTGCCGTCGTCCACGGACTTCGCGGTCACCGTCACGCCGTACTTCGTGCCGCCGCTCGCCAGTTCGCAGCGCACGGTGGCGCCGACCTCGGCCTTGAGGTCGTCCTGGCAGCTGACGTCGTCGGGCTTCTTTCCGGTCTGCTTGGCGAGGGCCTCCGACGCCTGGGCGGCGACGTCGTCCTCCTTCACGGCCTTCGATCCCACGCTCACGGAGCAGCCCGCGGCGAACAGCACCGCCATCGTGCCCGCGACCACTCCCACGGCCGTTCTGCTCACTGCCGTCCGGCGCATCGGTCCCCCTCAATCGAGTCCATGTCAAGGCTTCGCGCGCAGAGCTATCACCCGGGTCTCCCCAAGGAATTAGCCCTGGCTAATGGCGATGTGCCGGATTTCCCATGACATCTGGGCACGATTCTTCGCAACCGCACACTTCACGATCGCGCACCCCACAACCGCTCGCGCCGCCGCCGCGCACGCCTCGCTGCCGCACGCTCGCAGTCGTGCACTCCAGGCCCCCACGCACCCCACAACCCCGTGCACCCCGCAGCCGTTCACCCCGCCGCGCCGCACGCCTCAGCGGACGCGTGCCCTCCGGGCGGCGGCGGCGCGCAGCACCCGCTGGCCCTCGGTCGACACGTCCATGACCTGACGCAGTCCGGCGCCGACCGGGGCGCCCTCACCGATCTCCGCGAGCATCTCCAGGATCCGGACCTGGCGGGCGGCCTCGCCGGCCAGCAGCGGGCCCGCCCCCGCGGTCGCGCCGGTGCGGCAGTGTGCCACCGGGTCCTCCGTGTCGGTCCCGGCCGCGTCGTAGCCCCGGTGGACGTCGAGCGCCAGCAGCGAGCAGGCGTCCGCCCAGGCGCGCAGTTCCTCGCCGGTCCGCTCCCCCGGGGCCCTTCCCAGGAGGCCGCGGATCCGCGCGAGGGTGGCGTCGCCGTCCGTCTCCGCGAGGGCGTCCACCGCCGTACGCGCCTGGGCCAGCCGGTCCGGCCAGAGCCCCGGGTCGGCGCAGCCCGACCAGAGCGGGCGCAGGGGGTCGGCCCCTGCCCCGCCCTCCGGTCTCGGCAGGCAGCGGTCGAGGCAGCCCGCGGCACTCGCGGCGAGTCCCCGCGCGTCGGCGGCTGCGATCAGTTCGAGCAGGCTCATCGGCGTCTCCCGTCGGCCGTCCCCGCGCCCGGGCGCACATGGACGCAGCGCTTCGTCTTATCGGGTTCAGCGCCGAATGGCTGAAAATCGTCACTCGCTCCGTCTGATTAACGCCGGTCGGTCCGGCGGGGAGCGGCCGGACGGCGTTCGGTCCGGCGGGGGGCGGCGGCCTGACACCGTTCCGTCCGGCGAAGGGCGGCCCGACACCTGGTCGGTACGCCGTCGGAAGGCCTGACACCGTTCCGTCCGGCGTCCGGGCACCGGCCGGTACGGCCTCGGACTGCCCGACACGGTTCCGTCCGGCGTCGGGCGGCCGTCAGTGCGCCCGGCGCCATGCCGCGCGTTCCGCCGCGAAGGACGGTGCGGCGTGCCGGTCCGGACCGGCCGCCGCCCGCTCGCCCTGCAGGGCGGTCAGCCGGCGCACGAACAGGATCGCGAGCACCGCGGCGGCGATGTCGAGGCCGTCGGCGACCATGCCCAGGTCGAGCGCGTGCAGCAGTTCATTGGTGTCCCCGGCCTGCTCCTGGCACAGCGCGGCGTACCGGGCGCACACGGTCGCGCCCAGCAGCGTCCCCCACCACGCGTGCAGCACTCCGCGCGGCGCGGGCGCCCCGGTGCCGCCGCCTCCGGGGGAACTCGCGGTCCAGACGTCGCTCGCGACGCGGTGCGGCAGCACGACATTGCCGAGGGGCACGAACCAGCCGCCGATCGCCCAGCCCGGCCGCATGGAGTGCGCGTGGGCGTCGAAGACCTCCGCGTTCAGCCGCACCCGGCGGAACCAGACGAGGAAGACGACCGCCGTCGCCAGGAACACCATCACGTACAGCGATCCGGCAGCCCGGTAGAGCATGTCCGCGCGGTCCGCCGCCGCGTCCTCGTACCGCAGGAAGTCGTCGGCCGTCGCCTCGCCGAACACCTGGCGTGCGTGGAACCCGGCGCCGATGGACGCCACGTCCGCCGCGGCCACCACGCCCAGCAGGACGCACACCGCCCGGCCGAGTCCGACCGGCGAGCGCAGCACGTTCGGCGTCCGGGGGCCCGGGGACGCCGGCAACGGCCCGCCCGCCCGTGAGCGCCCGGTGGCGGCGCACGGCGCGCACCACCCGTCGGAGGTGGAGGCGGGTCTTGAACCGCAGAGCGAGCAGGGCATGGAAGTGGAACCCCCCAGGGACCGGACGACGACGCATGGAGCGCGTGTCCCTCCCCGGACAGCGCGGCAAGCGGAAGTTAGCGCCCGCCCGCCTCCGTGTCCATGGCCCCCCCGCCCTCTCCATGGACCTCCCCCGCGCCGGCCCCCTCGGCCCTCCCCGCGCCGGCCCCCCTCGGCCCTCGTCCGTCTCGGCCGCCGCGGCCCCTCAGCCCCGGTCGATCTCCCCCGCCAGCGCCTTGAACGCCTCCCAGCTCAGCACCGGCTTCCCCGGGTCCCAGAGCTTCTGGGCCGTCGCGCGCAGCGGCATCCGGATGCCGGCCGCCACCTGTGCGGCGGTCTGGGCATTGGGGAAGTCGCCCCAGACCGCGAACCGGCCGCCGAGGATCTGGCCGGAGTAGCGCGAGGGGACGGGGGACGTGCCGCGCAGCACGAGCGGGGTCCACTGCTCGTAGATGCGCTTGCCGGTCGGGTACACGAACGCGTTGGGCTCGCCGAGCACGTAATAGAGGTACTCGTCGTTCAGGTTCACCACCCGGCGCCCCTCGGCCAGGTACTGCTCGGGCGGCCGGGCGCCGTACTCCTTGCCCGTCCAGTACTCGACCTCGATGTCCTTGGAAGCCCGGACCCGGCTGTCGCGGAACATGCCGTCGTTCCACGCCTTCGGCGTCATCCCGTGCGGCCGGACCACCGCCGCCCGGTCGTTCAGCCAGCCGGTGGCCAGATCGGAGATGCCCGCGCCCGCCCCGTACTTCGCCACGGCCGCGCGCTGGAGCTGGGGGTAGGAGGCCGCCGGATCGCGGGCCATCAGCGCGCGGTACTCGTCGGCGCCCAGATGCCAGAAGGAGCCGCCGAAGAGCTTGGTGTACTCACCCAGCAGCTCGTCGATCAGCTTCGCCGCGCCCGGCTTGGAGATGTCCAGCGAGCCGGTCGACGCCACGCCCGAGACATTGCGCAGCTGGAGGTCCGGGTGCGCCCGGAGCACCGCCCCGAGGTGCCCCGGGGAGTCGATCTCCGGAACGACGTCGATGTGCAGCCGGCGGGCCAGGGCCACGATGCGCCGGACCTCGGCCGTGGTCAGGTGCTCCGGCGACACGATCTCGGGATGGGTCGTGGACTGGATCCGGAACGCCTGGTCGTCGGAGAAGTGCAGACCGAGCTGGTTGAGCTTGAGGTCGGCCATCTCCCGCAGCCGGGACTCGATCCACGCGGCGCTGTAGTACTTGCGCGCGATGTCCAGGTTGAGCCCGCGCTGCGGCCGGTCGGGCCGGTCGCGCACCTCGCCCTCCGGCATCAGCCCGTCGGCGCGCACGGACTGCTTGAGCGTGCGGGTGCCGTAGAAGACGCCCGCCTCGGCGGGTCCACTGATCGTGACCCGTCCGTCGCGGGTGCGCAGGGTGTACGACTCGGGCCCGCCGGAGTCCTTCGGGGCGAGGGCCAGCTCGACATCGCCGGCGCGGGCCGGGACCTCGCCCCGGTAGCTCAGCCTCAGCTCCCCGGCGAGCAGCTTCGCCTCGTCCGCGAGCCCGCCGTCCCCGCGGGCGATCACGACCCCGCCGCCCGGCTCCGGCCGCCAGCCGGGCCCCCGGGCCGGGGTGTGCTCGCGGACCGCGGGGATGGCCCGGGGGGCCTTGGAGAGCGGATAGCTCCGGGTCGGGGACGGGGACGGAGTGGGCGCGGCGGCGGACGAGGAGCGCGGCGGCGAGGACGCGGCCCCGGCCGGGCGCCCGCCGTCCGGTCCCTCCGGCCAGAGGACGACGACGAGGGCCGCCGCGGCCGCCGCCGTCAGGGCCGCTCCGGCCACCAGCGGGCCGCGAGAGGGCGACATCGGTCAGAAACCTCCTGGTACGGAGAAAAACGGCTGAGAGATATATGGTCCACCCGATCTCGGTGCTTCTCTGCCAATAGCCGGGCATTCCCCGCGCCGCATCGCCTCCCGGGGGGCGTGAAACTCTCCCGTCCGGGTGAAATTCGCGCATCCGTCGGACGGCTGTTGCCCCGGGTCGTTAGCTTTGAGGCACATTCACCTCTCCTTGTTCTTCCCTCACCCTGCATCCGCCTGGTCCCACCGGTCCCTCCCCACTCCAGGCGCACCGATGCGTTCATTCCAGGAGCTCACGCTGTCCAGGTCCAGCGAGTCCCACGCCGGCCTCCCCGCGCAGCCGCCCCCGTCCGCACCGCACGCCGCCGTCCCCGTGCAGAACTCCGGCCCCGCGCCGTCCGCCGGGCTGCGGCGGTTCAACGCCGCGCCCGCCGCCGAGGCCGAGGCGGCGCTGCTGGAGTGCTACGGCAGCCGCCACTGGGCGCGCCGGCTGGCCGACCACCGCCCTTACCCGGACCTGGACGCGCTGCTCGCCGCCGCCGACGAGGCGGGGTACGACCTCTCCCCCGGCGACCGGGCGGAGGCGCTCGCGGCGGAGGTGTCGCCGGGGCTGCGTCCCGACGCGCCGCCCTCCGCCCATCTGGCGCTGTCCGCCGCGCACGCGGCGTACGAGAGCCGGTTCGGGCATGTCTTCGTGATCTGCCTGGACGCGTTCCTGCCCGCCGAGCACCCCGACCAGGTGCTGGCCGGCATCCGGGCGCGGCTCGCGCACGATCCGGAGCACGAGCGGGTGGTGACGGCCGACGAGATGCGGCGGCTCGCCCGGGGCCGCATCATCGAGCTGGTATCGAGTCAGTAACGGACCGGTCGCGGTGGCGGACGCGGGCTCCCGCCCGTCGGATAGGGGCGGAAAGGGCTTTCGCGGCCTGTCCATAGCCCGTCCGTGCCTGTTTCGTTGCCACTTTGATCACACCAGAGGCCCCCGCGCGAGCGAACCGACAAACCGTCGCTACGATGGCCGGGGCCGGTGGACCGTACCCGGCCGGGTCAGACCGACAGTCAAGCCGGCCGACCCCAATCCCCGCTCCCGGAGGGTTCTTCCGTGCCGGCTGGAACGCTGTACCGCGGCCGGGAAGGCATGTGGTCCTGGGTGGCTCATCGAGTCACCGGTGTCCTCATTTTCTTCTTCCTGTTCGTTCATGTCCTGGACACCGCCCTCGTCCGCGTCTCCCCCGAGGCGTACGACGACGTCGTGTCCACGTACAAGACGCCGATCGTCGCGCTGCTCGAATACGGCCTGGTGGCCGCGATCCTCTTCCACGCGCTGAACGGTCTGCGCATCGTCGCCGTGGACTTCTGGGCCAAGGGCCCGCGCGTGCAGAAGCAGATGCTCTGGACCGTGCTGGGCATCTGGATCGTGCTGATGCTCGGGGCGCTGTACCCGGTGCTCGGCCACGCCGTCCGTGAAATCTTCGGGAGCTGAGGCCCATGTCCACCGAGACTTCCGCGATCGGCGCCGTCGAAGGCGTCTCCCTGTACGACGTCGACAACCCGGCGCCCGTCATCGAGCCGCCGCGCAAGCGGACCGGCAAGACGCCCAAGGCCTCGCGCACCAACTTCGAGATGTACGCCTGGCTCTTCATGCGCCTGTCGGGCATCGTGCTGGTGGTCCTGGTCCTCGGTCACCTGCTGATCCAGCTGGTGCTCGACGGCGGCGTCTCCAAGATCGGCTTCGCCTTCGTCGCCGGCCGCTGGGCCTCGCCGTTCTGGCAGGTCTGGGACCTCGCGATGCTGTGGCTCGCCATGCTGCACGGCGCCAACGGTCTCCGTACGGTCATCAACGACTACGCCGAGCGGGACAACACCCGCTTCTGGCTGAAGATGCTCCTGTACACCGCCACGGTGTTCACCGTCCTGCTGGGCACGCTGGTGATCTTCACCTTCGACCCGAACATCCGCTAGGCGCCGGGCCCGAAGACCAGAGGTAAACCATGCAGATCCACACGTACGACACCGTCATCGTCGGCGCCGGCGGCGCCGGCATGCGCGCGGCCATCGAGTCGACCAAGCGCAGCCGCACCGCCGTGCTGACCAAGCTCTACCCCACCCGCTCCCACACGGGCGCCGCGCAGGGCGGCATGGCCGCCGCGCTGGCCAACGTGGAGGAGGACAACTGGGAGTGGCACACCTTCGACACGATCAAGGGCGGTGACTACCTGGTCGACCAGGACGCCGCCGAGATCCTGGCGAAGGAGGCCATCGACGCCGTTCTCGACCTGGAGAAGATGGGCCTGCCGTTCGGCCGCACCCCCCAGGGCAAGATCGACCAGCGCCGGTTCGGCGGTCACTCCCGCAACCATGGCGAGGCCCCGGTCCGCCGCGCCTGCTACTCGGGCGACCGCACCGGCCACATGATCCTCCAGACGCTGTACCAGAACTGCGTCAAGGAGGGCGTGGAGTTCTTCAACGAGTTCTACGTCCTGGACCAGCTGATCGTCGAGGAGGACGGCGTCAAGAAGTCCGCCGGCGTCGTCGCGTACGAGCTGGCCACCGGCGAGATCCACGTCTTCCAGGCGAAGTCGGTCATCTACGCCTCGGGCGGCACCGGCAAGTTCTTCAAGGTGACGTCGAACGCGCACACCCTGACCGGTGACGGCCAGGCCGCCTGCTACCGCCGGGGCCTGCCGCTGGAGGACATGGAGTTCTTCCAGTTCCACCCGACGGGCATCTGGCGCATGGGCATCCTGCTGACGGAGGGCGCCCGCGGTGAGGGCGGCATCCTCCGCAACAAGGACGGCGAGCGCTTCATGGAGAAGTACGCGCCGGTCATGAAGGACCTCGCCTCCCGCGACGTCGTCTCGCGCTCCATCTACACGGAGATCCGCGAGGGCCGCGGCTGCGGTCCCGAGGGCGACCACGTCTACCTGGACCTGACGCACCTGCCGCCGGAGCAGCTGGACGCCAAGCTCCCGGACATCACCGAGTTCGCGCGGACGTACCTCGGCATCGAGCCCTACACGGACCCGATCCCGATCCAGCCGACCGCGCACTACGCCATGGGCGGCATCCCGACCAACGTCGAGGGCGAGGTGCTGGCCGACAACACCACCGTCGTCCCGGGCCTGTACGCCGCCGGCGAGGTCGCCTGCGTCTCCGTGCACGGCGCCAACCGCCTCGGCACGAACTCGCTGCTCGACATCAACGTCTTCGGACGCCGGTCGGGCATCGCCGCCGCCGAGTACGCCTCGACGCACGACTTCGTCGAGCTGCCCGAGAACCCGGCGCAGACGGTCGTCGACCAGGTCGAGCGGCTGCGCAACTCCACGGGCACCGAGCGGGTCGCGACGATCCGCCAGGAGCTCCAGGAGTGCATGGACGCCAACGTGATGGTGTTCCGCACCGAGCAGACGATCAAGACGGCGGTCGACACGATCGCGGCGCTGCGCAAGCGCTACCTCAACGTGTCGATCCAGGACAAGGGCAAGCGGTTCAACACGGACCTGCTGGAGGCCATCGAGCTGGGCAACCTGCTCGACCTCGCCGAGGTCATGGCGACGTCGGCGCTCGCCCGCAAGGAGTCGCGCGGCGGTCACTACCGCGAGGACTACCCCAACCGCGACGACGTCAACTTCATGCGCCACACCATGGCGTACCGCGAGGTCGCCGACGACGGCACCGAGTCGATCCGGCTGGACTACAAGCCGGTCGTCCAGACCCGCTACCAGCCGATGGAGCGTAAGTACTGATGGCTACACCCACCCTGGACAAGGCCGACAAGGCTCCCGAGCCCGAGGCCGGCTTCGCGGACTCGCCGTACATCACGGCCACCTTCCGCATCCGGCGGTTCAACCCGGAGGTCTCTGCGGAGGCCCAGTGGCAGGACTTCCAGATCGAGATCGACCCGAAGGAGCGTGTTCTCGACGCCCTTCACAAGATCAAGTGGAACCAGGACGGGACGCTCACGTTCCGCCGGTCCTGCGCGCACGGCATCTGCGGTTCGGACGCCATGCGGATCAACGGCAAGAACAGGCTCGCCTGCAAGACGCTGATCAAGGACCTGAGCCCGGAGAAGCCGATCACGATCGAGGCCATCAAGGGCCTCACGGTCCTCAAGGACCTCGTGGTCGACATGGACCCGTTCTTCCAGGCCTACCGCGACGTCATGCCCTTCCTCATCACCAAGGGGAACGAGCCGACCCGCGAGCGTCTGCAGTCCCCCGAGGACCGCGAGCGCTTCGACGACACCACCAAGTGCATCCTGTGCGCCGCGTGCACGTCCTCGTGCCCGGTGTTCTGGAACGACGGCCAGTACTTCGGCCCGGCGGCGATCGTCAACGCGCACCGCTTCATCTTCGACTCGCGCGACGAGGGCGGCGAGCAGCGCCTGGAGATCCTCAACGACCGTGACGGGGTGTGGCGCTGCCGCACCACCTTCAACTGCACGGACGCCTGCCCGCGCGGCATCGAGGTCACCAAGGCGATCCAGGAGGTCAAGCGCGCGCTGATCACGCGTCGCTTCTGATCCCCGCTTCCGTACGGCCCCGCCCTCCGCAGCTCGTCCGCGGAGGGCGGGGCCGTTTGGCGTACGGTCGGACGCGCCTCCCGGCGCGGCGAGTGCCGGGGGCGGGCTCGGAAGGGGCGGGGGCGCATGGCCGTACTCAGGCATTCCGTCGAGGTGCCGGCGGTGGGACCGGACCGGCTCCGGGAGCTGACCGCGCTCCTGCTGGAGGTCGCCGAGTCCACCCGGGAGCGCGGCGGCGCGGTGCTGATGCCCGACGGGTCGCCGGTGCCGGACCTGCGGCTGACCGGCGGCCGGCACCTGCGTCCGGGGGCCCGCTACGAGGTGGTGGAGCCGGATGTCCGGGAACGGATCGTGCTGCGGATACGGGAGTGGCGGCGGGGCGGCCCGGTCGCGGTGGAGCAGCTGATGAGCGCGCCGGACCTCTCGGCCCGGCTGACCGTGCGGCTGACGACGCCGGAGCGGCCCCGGCTGGTGGAGGCCGAGGGCCGGATGCGGGGCGCGGAGGGGTCGGGGGCGCTTCAGCGTGTGAGGGGGCGGGCGCGGGTCGATCTGGCGGCGTGGTGGGCGGCGGCGGAACTGCCGCCGGGCGCCCCGGCGGTGGCGAGGGCGCCGGCCACGGCCCGGGTGCGGCACCGGCTGGGCGAGGCGCGGCTCTCCCTGCGGCCCCGGTCGTCGGGGGACGGGCGGTGGCGGGTGGAGGTGGCGGCGTGCGTGCGGGGGCGGTGGCTGCTGCGGCCGGTGGCGGCGGTGGCCCTGCTGCTGGTGGGGCGGGCGCTGCGGCGCGGTTTCCGGGACGGGGTGGAGCGGGCGGCCGAGGGCTGGACCACGGCGGTCGGCGAGCTGCTGGCGCTCTCCCCGGACGAACTGCGCGCCGAGCTGACGTCCGGCCGGGGTCTTCCGGGGCCGGGCCGCCGCACGGACTGAGCGGCCGGCCGCCCCCGGGCCGGTGCGGCTCCGGGCCGCCCGCTCCCGGCCCGGCGCGCCCTCACCAGTCGGCGCCGCCCCGGGCCTCCGCGACGACCATGATGCGGCGGAGCATGTCGTTGAGCAGGGTGCGTTCCTCGGCGGGAAGGACGCGCAGCAGGCGTTCCTCCTCGTTGCCGAGGACCTCCATCGCGCCGATCCAGGTCGCGCGGCCCTCGTCGGTCAGCTCCACGTCCACGCGGCGGCGGTCGGTGGTGGACGGGGTGCGGCGGACGAAGCGGCGGCGCTCCAGGGCGTCCAGCCGGCCGGTGACGGAGGCGGGGGCCAGGTCGAGGTCGGCGGCCAGCTCGGAGGGGGCGGCCTTGCCGCCGCGCCCGGCGAGCTTGTGCAGGGTGTCGAACTCCTGCCGGTCCAGGTCGAAATCGACCAGCGACTGCTCGCGCACCCGGCGCAGATGGACGGAGAGCTTCTTCATCCGGGTGACGGCGCCCTCGATGTCCGGGTCGAGTTCGGGCAGGACGGGCTTCCACCGCTCGACATGGCCGTCGGTCCAGTCGCGTTGCTCCATGCCCCCACCCTACGCCGGACCGTCAAGATTACTTCGGAAGCTAATATTTCGTTGACGAACAGTTTGTTGGCGAAATACCTTGCTCCGCATGTCTCAGCCCGCCGTCCCACAGCCCGCCGTCCCACAGCCCGCCGCTCCGAAGGCCGCCCCCGTGCCGCACCCCTTACGGACACGCTCGTTCCGGCTGCTCTTCATCGGCCGGAGCCTCTCTCTGCTCGGCGACGCGGCGATCCCGGCCGCGCTCACCCTCGCCGTCTACCTGGCCACCGGCTCGACCGGCGCCCTCGCCCTGGTGCTCGCCTGCGCCATGGTCCCCAAGCTGCTCCTGCTGCCGCTGGGCGGCGTGGTGGGCGACCGCGTCAACGCCCGTACGGTCGCGCTGGCCACCGACGCCGTACGGTGCGTCAGCCAGCTCTTCGTCGGGGCCGAGCTGCTCTCCGGCACCCCGGCCCTCTGGCAGATCGCGGTGGCCGAGGCGATCGGCGGCGCAGCCGGGGCCTTCGCCATGCCGACCGTCTCCCCGCTGATCCGGGGCACCGTGTCCGGGCCCGGGCTGCTGCGCGCGAACGCCCTGATGGCGGTGGCGGCGAGCACCGCGCGCATCGGCGGGCCCGCCGTCGCCGGGGCGCTCGTCCTCACCGCCGGCCCCGGCTGGGCCTTCGTGCTGGACGGGGTGAGCTTCGCGGTGAGCGCGGCGCTGCTGGCCGCCGTCGAGGTCCGCCATGTGCCGATCCCGCGCCGCTCGCTGGCCGCCGATCTGAAGGAGGGGTGGGACGAGGTCCGGGGCCGCGACTGGTACTGGACGAGCCTGGTCGCCCACGCCCTGTGGAACGGCGGTTCGGCCGTCCTGATGACGCTCGGCCCGGCCCTCTTCCTCGCCGATCTGGGCGGCAAGGGCGTCTGGGTGGTCTTCCTCCAGACCGGGGCCGTCGGTCTGCTGCTGGGCTCACTGGCGGCCGGCCGGGTCCGCCCCCGCCTCCCGGTGCTGTGGGCCAATCTCTGCGGCGCGCTGTACGTCCTGCCGCTCTGCCTGCTGGCCGCGCACGCGCCCGTCGCCGTGAGCATCGCCGCCTACGGGGTGGCCATGGCCGGGCTCGGCTTCCTCAACCCGGTCTGGGAGACCGCCGTCCAGTCGGCCGTGCCCGCCCACGCGCTCGCCCGCGTCACCTCGTACGACTGGCTGCTCTCGCTGGGGGCGACGCCGCTCGGGTACGCCCTGGCCCCGCTCGCCGCCTCCCGCTGGGGCGTGGAGGTCCCGCTGCTGGTGGCCGGTCTGACGGTCGGCGCGGCCTGCGCGGGCACCGCGGCGGTGCCGGGGGTGCGGCGCTTCACGGACCCCGCGCGGGCGGCCGGGGCGCCGGGCCCCGGCGTACGGGAGCCGGTCCCGGAACCGTAGGGGCGAACGGCGCCGGGTCGCACCGATACCCTCGGGACCGTGGTGAAGGAAGTGAAGAACGCCAAGGAAGCCAAGGCTCCCAAGAGCGAACAGACCCGCACGCTCATCCTCGGAACCGCGCTCCGGCTCTTCCAGGAGCGCGGCTACGACAAGACGACGATGCGAGCCATCGCGCAGGAGGCCGGCGTCTCCGTGGGGAACGCGTACTACTACTTCTCCTCCAAGGAACACCTCGTCCAGGGCTTCTACGACCGGCTGGCCGCCGAGCACGCGGAGGCGGTCCGGCCGGTCCTGGAGGGCGACCGGGACCTCGCGGTGCGCATCCGCGGGGTCCTGCTGTGCTGGCTGGACGTGGCCGGGCAGTACCACCGCTTCGCCGCGCAGTTCTTCAAGAACGCCGCCGACCCGGAGAGCCCGCTCAGCCCCTTCTCACCCGATTCGCTCGCGGCCCGCGAGGCGGCGGTCGCCATCCAGGAGCGCTGTCTGGCCGGCTCCTCGACCCGGACCGATCCCCAGCTCGCCGAGGTTCTGCCGCGGTTGATGTGGCTGATGCAGATGGGCCTGGTGCTGTTCTGGGTGTACGACCGCACGGAGAACGCCGAGCGCAGCCGCCGCCTGGTCGAGCGGACCGCGCCGATCGCCGCGCGCGCCATCGCGCTGTCGCGCTTCCGCGTGCTGCGTCCGCTGGTCCGCCAGATCCACGAGGTACTGGAGGAGTTCCTGCCCGGGGCGGCGGCACGGACCGCGACGGGGACGCGGTAGCGCGGTCTCCCACGACAACAGCGGCCGCCCCGGTCTCCCGGGGCGGCCGCTGCCGTGTCCGTACGCCGGTGGATCAGATCCGGCCGAGCTCCCACAGGCGCCAGATGCCGGTGCCGTCGGTGAGGTACTGCGATCCGGAGATGTCGGGCTTGGCGACGACGTAGTCCTTCTTCTGCCACAGCGGCACCAGCGGCACGTCCTCGCCGACCAGCTTCTGCAGCGCCTTGAAGTCGGACGAGGTCCGGCTGCGGTCGCTGTACTGGAGCGTGGCGGCGATCAGCTGGTCCATCTTGGCGCTGGTGTAGCCGTTGTGGAGGCTGTTGTCACGGCCGACGAGCGGCTGGCTGAAGGTGTCGGGGTCCGGGTAGTCGGGGAGCCAGCCGACGGTGTACGCGTCGTACGCGCCGTTCGCGTACCCCTTCTGGAACGCCTGCCACTTGACCTCCTTCACCGAGACCTTGAACAGCCCGTCCGCCTCCAGCTGGCGGCGGATCTCGGCCGTCTCCCGCTTGTACGAGTCGTCAGCGGCGCGGTACGCGAAGGTGATGTGGACCGGCAGCTGGACGCCCGCCTCCTGCATCAGTTCCTTGGCCCGCTTCGGGTTGGGCGAGGGGTAGGCGTCGAAGAACGGGGTGCTGTGGCCGATGTAGCCCTGCGGGATCAGCGAGTACAGCGGTTCGACGGTGCCCTTGTAGACGTCGGTCACCAGCGGGGCGCGGTCGATGAGCGACGCGATGGCCTGGCGGACCTTCTTGTTGGCGAGCGGAGCGCCCTCGCGGACGTTGAAGACCAGGTTGCGGATCTCGGCGCTGTCGGCCTCCGTCACGCGCTGGTCGACGTCGGCCGTGTCCAGTTCCGCGAGCGTGGAGGGCGGGAGCTGGCGGTGCGTCACGTCGACCTTGCCGGACTTCCAGGCCGCCAGGAGGTCTTCCGACTGCTTGAAGTAGCGCACGGTGACCGGGCCGCCGGTGCTCTTCAGCGCGCCCTTGTACCGGGAGTTGGGCACCAGCCGGGCCGAGACGCCCGGCTCGTACGACTTCAGCACGTACGGACCGGAGCCCAGGACCTTGTTGTCGTTGCGCAGCTTGTGCTCGGAGTAGGACTCCTTCTCCACGATGGAGCCCGCGCCGGTGGCGAGCTTCTGCGGGAAGGTGGCGTCGCGCGCGGAGAGGTTGAAGGTGACGGTCAGGCCCTTGGCCACCACGTTCTTCAGACTCGGGAAGAGCACCGAGGGACCGACGTCGGTCTTGATCGCCATCATCCGGTCGAAGGAGTACTTGACGTCCTCGGCGGTGATCTTCTCGCCGTCGGAGAAGGTGACGTCGTCCCGGAGCGTGCACTGGTAGGTCTGGAGCTTCGCGCCGACGAAGTGGCATTCCTCGGCCGCGTCCGGCTCGGGCACGATCGCCCCGGACTTGAACGTCAGCAGCGACTGGTAGACGTTGCTGTACATCGCCCAGGAGCCCGCGTCGTACGCGCCGGCCGGGTCGAGCGAGGTGACCTCGTCGGTGGTGCCGACCGTCACGGGATCGGTGTCCGCCTCGTCGGAGGGAAGCAGCTGCCAGGCGCCGACGCCTGCGATGAGCAATACCGCGAGAATCGCGAGAATCCGTAGCCGGACCGACCGCATTGACGTGCTCTCCCTTACCAGCCCCACCTCGGCGACGCGCATCAGAAGCGCAGGTCACCGCACAAGTTCGCACTCAGCCAATCACACGCTTTTCACATCAGGAAGAGGAAATCTGAGGCTCATAGCCTTTTGTTCTTTACTTGAAACCTTGCGCCGTAAGGTCGAATACAGAGGGTTCACCCCCGGTCACCCCATGAGGCGTCCGACGGTGTCCGTGTCCGGTTCACGCCTGTTTCGAGGCCAGTTCCACGACGGTGATGTCGGAGGGCGCGCCGACCCGGACGGGCGGTCCCCAGGCGCCGGCGCCGCGCGTCACGTAGAGCTGGGTGTCGCCGTACCGTTCGAGCCCGGCGACCGTCGGATTGGCCAGCTCCGCGATGTGGTTGCCCGGCCAGAGCTGGCCGCCGTGGGTGTGACCGGACAGCTGGAGGTCCACCCCGTGCTCGACGGCCTCGTCGATGACGACGGGCTGATGCGCCATGAGGACGGCGGCGCGGGTGCGGTCCCGGTCGCCGAGGGCCCGCCCGAAGTCGGGGCCCCGCCCCTCGCTCTCGCCCGCCACGTCGTTGACCCCGGCGAGGTCGAACCCGGTGATCTCCACCCGGGCGTTCTCCAGCGGGTGCAGGCCCAGCTCCCTGACGTGCTCGACCCAGGCGTCGGCGCCCGAGTAGTACTCGTGGTTGCCCGTCACGAAGAACGCGCCGTGCCGGGAGCGGAGTCCGGCGAGCGGTTCGGCGGCGGAGCCGAGGTCGGCGACCGTTCCGTCGACCAGGTCCCCGACGACCGCGATCAGATCGGGCTGGGTCCGGTTGACCGTGTCGACGATCCGCCGGGTGTGGGCCCGGCCCAGGATCGGGCCCAGGTGGATGTCGCTGACGACGGCGATCCGGAAGCCGTGCGCGGAGCGGGGGAGCCGGGCGAGCGGGACGGTGACGCGCTTGACCCGGGGGCCGCGCAGCACCCCGTAGGCGCCGTAGCCGGTGGTCCCGAGCCCGGCGACGGCCGCCGCGCCGCCGACGGTCCGGGCGACGAAGAGCCGCCGGGAGGGTGCGGCGGGGGCGGCCGGGGCGGGGGCCGGGGGTGCCTCGGTCACGACGGAGGACGCGGCGTCGCCGGGCGATGCGGTCGCGGTCACGGGCCCGGCGGCCGGCACGGACACCGCCTCGACGGGGGCGGGCCGGGGATCCGGGGCCGCCGTGGCCGCCCGGCGGTCCAGTGCCCTGCGCAGCAGCGGCCGCACGGCCTCGCCCACCAGCAGGGCGAGCGTCAGATAGAGCAGGGCGGCCAGCCAGAGGTAGCCCGGCCAGGCCAGGACCCGCTGGAGCCAGAAGGGCGCGCCCGCGCGGCCGGAGACCAGCGCGCCGACGCTGAGCAGCGGCAGGGCGTACGCCGCGACGGTGCCGGCCCGGCGCAGCGGGCTGCCCGGGGCCGTCGTGTCACCGACCAGGCGGCGCCACACGTACCGGTGCACCAGCACCAGCAGCGCGAGCACCGTGATCGCCAGCAGAGCCGGTCCGACGACCGCCATACGTATCCCCCGCCTCGTTCGTCCGTGTTCGTCCGGTGTCAGGTCCGGCCGGAAACCGACTCGCTACTCCGCCTGCCGGCGCAGGGCCCTGACGCCCCGGAACCCGATGAGGCCGACCGCCGTCCCCAGGAGAAAGGACGTGATGGCGAGCAGCAGATGAACCCAGAAGTAGGCGGTCGGGTCACCCGCGTCGTCGAAGGCGAGCCCGCTGCCGTCCTTCCAGAGGTTCTTGACGAAAGTGATCCAGATGAACCAGCTCCACACCCCGAAAGCGAGCAGGAACCAGGAGACGGGGCGGCTGAGCTTCATGAGGTCAGTATCTCCGCCGCCCTGCGGGGGCCTCGCCCGGGGTGGGCTGTCCTGGCGTCGCACGCGGCGGGTCATAGCGCCGGGGTCCATATTCAGATCAACTGCATGTACGTTTTCGACCGTGTCAGCTCTCAAGAAGACCGTGTTGTCGGTCACCTCTGCCGTTTTGCTGCTGTCCGCATTCCTTGCCGCTCCCGCGTCGGCGGCCGCCGGTGACGAGGACGACAGCGAGCCGAAACCGCCCGCCGTCATGTCGAAGATCGGCGGCGCCCAGCTCGGTATGAGCGGGACCCAGGTGAATCTGGGCGCGGGCGCCCCGGTGCTGCCCAAGGGGCTGACCGGCAGGTCCTGGATGGTCTCGGACGCGGAGAGCGGCGAGGTGCTCGCCGCGCACAATCCGCACTGGCGACTGCCCCCGGCCTCCACGCTGAAGATGCTCTTCGCCGACACGCTGATCGAGTCGCCCGCGCTCCAGCCGAAGACGCTCGCGTACACGGTGAAGGACGAGGACCTGGCCGATCTCGGCGAGGGCAGCAGCCTGGTCGGGGTCAAGGAGGACCTGAGCTACACCGTGCACGACCTGTGGCTCGGGGTCTTCCTGCGCTCGGGCAACGACGCGGTGCACGTGCTGGCGGCGATGTACGGGGGTGTACCCAAGACCGTCGCGGACATGCAGGCCCACGCGGAGGAGCTCCAGGCGCTGGACACCACGGTGGTCTCCCCGGACGGGTACGACGCGCCCCGGCAGGTCTCCAGCGCGTACGACCTCTCGCTGTTCGCTCGCAGCGGGCTCCAGAAGGCGGACTTCCGGGAGTACTGCGCGACCGCCACCGCGCAGTTCCCGGGCAAGCAGGAGAAGGGCGAGAAGCGCGAGACCTTCGGCATCCAGAACACCAACCGGCTGCTGACGGGGGCCGACGGCGTCACCCCGTACAAGGGCATCGCCGGGGTCAAGAACGGCTATACGACGCACGCCGGCAACACCTTCACCGGAGTCGCCGAGCGCAACGGCAAGGTGCTGCTCGTCACCGTCATGAACCCCTCCTCCGACGAGACGCACGCGGTCTACAAGGAGGCCGCCAAGCTGCTCGACTGGGGCTTCGCGGCGAGCGGCAAGGTCACCCCGGTCGGTGAGCTGGTCGCGCCGAAGTCCCTGGAGGACGCGACCGGGACCGGCAAGGGCGCGGAGGCGGGCAAGCCGGCCGCCGACCGGGCGAACGGGCCGCAGACCGCGAAGAAGGCCGCGGCGGCCGGCGGCACCAGCGGGATGGGCGTCGCCTTCGGCATCGCCGGCGGGGTGCTGGTGCTGCTGGCCGGGGCGGCGTTCCTGGTCAACCGGCGCTGGCCGCTCCCGGACCTGGTGCGCCGGATCCCCCGCCGCTGAGCGTGGAGCCGCCGGCGGGGGGCGCGGGCCGTTCCGCGTCCGCCGCCCGCTCCGCCGTCCCGCTCGGCGTCGCCGTCCAGGCGGCGCAGAACAGCAGCAGCTTGGCGGTGAAGTTGATCCAGAGCAGCAGCGCGATCGGCACGCCGAAGGCGCCGTACATGCTCTTGGAGGCGACGCCCTTCATATAGCTGCCGAGCAGCAGTTTGAGCAGTTCGAAGCCGACGGCGCCGATCACGGCGGCCACCACGAGCGGGCGGCGCGGCGGTTCGACGCCGGGCAGCAGGGTCAGCAGATAGAGCAGCAGCAGGAAGTTGGCGACGGCGGCGACCAGCAGGGCGGCGATCCGCAGGAACACCCCGCCCGCGCCGTCCCCCGGGATGCCGAGCAGATCCGCGACCCGGTCCACGGCCACGGAGCCCACCGAGGAGATCGCCAGGGTCAGCAGCGCGGCGCCGCCGAGGCCGAACAGCACCCCGGCGTCCTTCACCTTGCGCATCACCGGATTGCCCAGGTCCTGGTCGTCCTTCTCCCAGACCGCGCGCAGACAGTCCCGCATCGAGCCGATCCAGCCGATGCCGGTGAACAGCAGCAGCGCTCCGGCCACCAGCCCGACCGTCCCCGCGTGGGCCACCAGATTGCCGATGCCGAGCTGGTCGGAGATGCCGGGCACCTGCTCGGCGACCTTGTTCTCGATCTTGTGGAGCTGCTCGGTGGAGAGCAGCGCCGCGCCGATCGCCGCGCCGACCGCGATCAGCGGGAAGAGCGCCAGGAAGCTGATGAAGGTGATCGCGGCGGCGAGCCTGCTCCAGTGGACGCGGTCCAGCGTCTCGTAGCTGCGCCAGGCGTGGGTCTCCATCAGCCGGGAGACGAGCGGCCCGATGACGGGGAGTTTCTTCAGCCAGTCCATGGACGTACGACTACCCCCCCGCGCGGCGAAAACGGGTGTCCGCTGCGACGGGGACGGACTGACACCCCCTCAATCACCCATTTCGGTGAGTGTTGTAACAAATCCCTCAAAGGTGTTTTCTCGGACGATACGGTCACCCCCATGTCCGTCGACACCGTGTCCCTGACCGGCTGGGGCCGCACCGCCCCGACCACCGCGCTGCGCTTTCGCCCCCGCAGCTACGAGGAGGCGGCGGCGACCGTGCGCGGCTGCGGGCCGCGCGGCTCGATCGCCCGGGGTCTGGGCCGGGCCCACGGCGACGCGGCGCAGAACGCCGGGGGGTCGGTCCTCGACATGACGGGTCTCGACCGGATCCGCGCCATCGACGCCGAACGCGGCACGGTGGTCTGCGACGCCGGGGTGAGCCTGCGCCGGCTCCGCGAGGTGCTGCTGCCGCTCGGCTGGCTGCCGCCGGTCGCGCCGGGCGGGCGGTACGTCACGGTGGGCGGGGCCCTCGGCTCCGACGCCCACGGGGGCGACCACCTCGCGGCGGGCGCGTTCTCGCGCCATGTCACGGAGTTCGCGCTCCTCGCGGCGGACGGCGAGATCCGCACGGTCCTGCCCGGCACCCCGCTCTTCGAGGCCACCGCGGGCGGCCTGGGGCTGACCGGGGTGATCCTCTCGGCCACGCTCCGGCTGCGCCCGGTCCGCACCCCGCTGATCGCCGTCGACACCGAACGGGCCCTGGACCTCGACGATCTGATGACGCGCCTGGCCAGCGGGGGCCGCCGCCGGCACTACGTCTCCGCCTGGGTGGACCTCACCGCCCGGGGCCGGGCGACGGGGCGCGGCATCGTGACCCGGGGGGAGCACGTCTCCCCCGATGTGCTCGCCGCGCTCCCCGCGCACACCCAGCGCACGGCACTGGCCCTCCGCCCCGCCCCCGCGCGCCTCCCGGAGCCGGTGCCCGGCGGCCCGGCCGGCGGACTGGCCGCCGCCGCGTTCAACGAGCTGCGCTACCGGCGCGCCCCCCGTTTCCGTACCGGCGAACTCCGCCGGATCGGCGCGTTCTTCGCCCCGCAGGACACCGGACCGTACGGCGGCCGGGTGGGCGGCCGGGGCGGTCTGGTGCACTACGCGTTCACCGTCGGGGACAACCGGGCGGAGACCGTGCGCCGGATCGTCCGGAGCCTCGCGCGACGGCGCGTCCCGGCCTACTCCGCCGCGCTGGGGCGCTTCGGCGCGGCGGACCCCGGCTGGCTGTCGTTCCCCCGGCCCGGCTGGAGCCTGGCCCTGGACCTGCCGGCCCGGCTGCCGGGGCTGGCCCGGCTGCTGGACCGGCTGGACGAGGACGTGGCGGCGGCCGGCGGCCGGGTCTGCCTGACCGACGACTCCCGGATGCGCCCCGCCGCCGCGGCCGCGATGTATCCCCGCCTGGACGCCTTCCGGGCGCTGCGCGCCGAGCTGGACCCGCGCGGCGCGTTCCGGTCGGACCTGTCGCGCCGGCTGGGCCTCTGACCCGTCGGCCGTGCGCCCCCGGCCATCCCCCGCCATCCGCCGCCATCCACAAGGAGTGTGCTCGTGAAGGACGCCTTCGGTGCCCCCCAGTCCCTGCTGATCCTCGGCGGCACGTCGGAGATCGGGCTCGCCACCGCCCGCCGGCTGATCGCCCGCCGCACCCGTACGGTCTGGCTGGCCGGCCGCCCCTCCCCCGAACTGGAGTCGGCCGCCGCCGAGCTGCGCGGCCGGGGGGCCTATGTGCGGACGGTCGACTTCGACGCCCTGGACACCGAGTCCCACGAGACCGGCCTCGGGAAGATCTTCGCCGAGGGCGACATCGACATGGTGCTGCTGGCCTTCGGCGTCCCCGGCGACCAGGAGCGCGACGAGGAGGAGCCGCTCGCGGCGGTCCGGGTGGCGCAGACGAACTACACGGGAGCGGTCTCCGCCGGGCTGGTGTGCGCCGGCGCGCTCCAGGCGCAGGGGCACGGTTCGCTGGTGGTGCTCTCCTCGGTGTCCGGGGAGCGCGCCCGGCGCGCGGACTTCATCTACGGCTCCAGCAAGGCGGGGCTGGACGCCTTCGCCCAGGGCCTCGGGGACGCCCTGTACGGCACGGGGGTGCAGGTGATGATCGTCCGCCCCGGCCCGGTGCGGAGCGCGGAGGGCCGGGGGTATGCGCAGGAGCCGCGGCTGACCAGGCTGCCGCTCGTGCGGACGCCGCTGGTGACCACGCCGGACGAGGTCGCGGACGCGATCGTGGCGGGGCTGCGCAGGCGGGCGGAGACGGTGTGGGTGCCGGGTGCGCTGCGGGGCGTGATGTCGGCGCTGCGGCATGTGCCGAGGCCGCTGTTCCGCCGGCTGCCGCTCTGAGGGAGGGGCGCGGGGCGGGGGCGCGCCTCGGGGCCGGGAGCCCCCGGCTCCGGAGCCGGAAGCGCCCCGCCTCAGGGCTGGAAGGAGGGTGCGTCCAGCGCGCTGCCGCTCTGCGCGGGCACGGCGGGCGCGCCGCCGCCCGCGCCGAACGGGAACTCCTGGATCTTGCGCCAGACGGCGTCCGGGCCCTGTTCGTAGAGCGCGAAGGAGCCGCAGGTCCAGGCCGCCTCGTAGTCGCTCAGCTCCTCGTAGGCCCGGTCCATCGCGGCCTCGGAGATGGCGTGGGCCACGGTGACGTGCGGGTGGTAGGGGAACTGCAGCTCGCGCACGAGCGGCCCGGAGGCGTCCCGGATCCGCTTCTGGAGCCAGGAGCAGGCCGCCGCGCCCTCGACGACCTGGACGAAGACGACCGGTGAGAGCGGGCGGAAGGTGCCCGTGCCGGAGAGCCGCATCGGGAAGGGCCGGCCGGCCGTGGCGACCGAGGACAGATGCGCCTCGATCGCCGGCAGGTCGGCCGCCTCCGCCTCGGTCGGCGGCAGCAGGGTGACGTGGGTGGGAATGCCGTGTGCGGCAGGGTCCCCGAAGCTCGCGCGCCGCTCCTGGAGCAGGCTGCCGTAGGGCTCCGGGACCGCGATCGAAACGCCGAGCGTTACGGTCCCCACGTCGTTCTCCTCCATGCTCGATGGTCTGTTTTCAGCCACTGACGGCCGCACACTTCACGCCGCCAGTGTGCCGCCTGCGGAGGCCCGGACGCCAGGGTCCTTGGACTCAGTGCTTGGCGGGCAGAAGGCCCATCCGCTCGTAGGTCCGCGCCAGGGTCTCGGCCGCCACGGCACGGGCCTTCTCCGCGCCCTTGGCCAGAATCGAGTCCAGCGTCTCGGTGTCGTCGAGGTATTCCTGGGTCCGGGTGCGGAACGGTGTGACGAAGTCGACCATGACCTCGGCGAGGTCCGTCTTCAGCGCACCGTAGCCCTTGCCCTCGTACTTCTGCTCCAGGTCGGCGACCGACGTGTTGGTGAGCGTCGCGTAGATCGACAGCAGATTACTGACGCCGGGCTTCTCCACCTGGTCGAACCGGATCACGGCCTCGGTGTCCGTGACGGCGCTCTTCACCTTCTTGGCGGTCACCTTCGGCTCGTCCAGAAGGTTGATCAGCCCCTTGGCCGTCGCCGCGGACTTGCTCATCTTCGCGGACGGGTCCTGGAGGTCGTAGATCTTCGCCGTCTCCTTGAGGATGTACGGGTCCGGGATCGTGAACGTGTCGCCGTAGGTGCCGTTGAAGCGCTCCGCGAGATTGCGGGTCAGCTCCAGGTGCTGGCGCTGGTCCTCGCCCACCGGGACCTGGTCGGCCTGGTAGAGCAGGATGTCGGCGACCATCAGCAGCGGGTAGGTGAACAGCCCGACCGTGGTGCGGTCGCTGCCCTGCTTGGCGGACTTGTCCTTGAACTGCGTCATCCGGGACGCCTCGCCGAAGCCTGCCAGGCAGTTCATCACCCAGCCGAGCTGGGCGTGCTCGGGCACGTGGCTCTGCACGAAGAGCGTGCACCGCTCCGGGTCCACACCGGCGGCGAGCAGCTGCGCGACGGCGAGCCTGGTGTTCGCACGCAGTTCCGCCGGGTCCTGCGGGACGGTGATCGCGTGCAGGTCGACGACCATGTAGAAGGCGTCGTGCGATTCCTGCAGGGCCACCCACTGGCGGACCGCGCCGAGGTAGTTGCCGAGGTGGAACGAGCCTGCGGTGGGCTGGATTCCGGAGAGCACACGGGGACGTTCAGAGGCCATGGCACCCATTGTCTCAGGTACGGAACCGATCTCCGGCCGCCGGTGTGTGAAAGCCGTACGGCTGTGTGAACGGGGTGCGGCGCGGGCGCGCCGCGTACCGGAGGTTTCCTCGCGGGGGATCCGACCGACGATACAAAGTGGGCCAGAACCCCGGCTCACGCCGCACGACGAACGGAGATCCCGTGTCGACCACCGAACGCGCCCTCGCCTCCGCCGAGGCGCACAGCGCGCACAACTACCACCCGCTGCCCGTCGTCGTGGCCACCGCCGAGGGGGCCTGGATGACCGATGTCGAGGGCCGGCGCCATCTCGACCTGCTCGCCGGCTACTCGGCGCTCAATTTCGGCCACGGCAACCGCCGGCTGATCGACGCCGCCAGGGCCCAGCTGGAGCGGGTCACCCTCACCTCGCGCGCCTTCCAGCACGACCGGTTCGCCGACTTCTGCGCCGGGCTGGCCGACCTGTGCGGCATGGAGATGGTGCTGCCCATGAACACCGGGGCGGAGGCCGTGGAGACGGCGGTGAAGACGGCGCGCAAATGGGGCTACCGGGTGAAGGGCGTCCCGGACGGCATGGCGAAGATCATCGTCGCCGCCGACAACTTCCACGGCCGGACGACCACGATCGTCAGCTTCTCCACGGACCACGAGGCACGCGCCGACTTCGGCCCGTACACCCCGGGCTTCGAGATCGTGCCGTACGGGGACCTGACCGCGCTGCGGGCGGCGATGACCGAGAACACCGTGGCAGTGCTGCTGGAGCCGATCCAGGGCGAGGCCGGGGTGCTGGTGCCGCCGCCCGGCTATCTGGCCGGGGTCCGGGAGCTGACCCGGGAGCGCGGCGTGCTCTTCGTCGCGGACGAGATCCAGTCGGGCCTCGGCCGCACCGGACGGACCTTCGCCTGTGAGCACGAGGGCGTCGTCCCCGACGTGTACGTCCTCGGCAAGGCGCTCGGCGGCGGCGTGGTGCCCGTCTCCGCCGTGGTGTCCTCGGCGGAGGTGCTCGGCGTCTTCCGGCCCGGGGAACACGGCTCGACCTTCGGCGGCAACCCGCTGGCCTGCGCGGTCGCCCTGGAGGTCATCGCCATGCTGCGCACCGGCGAGTTCCAGGAGCGGGCCGCCGAGCTGGGCGACCACCTCCACCGCGAGCTGGGCCTGCTCGTCGGCGCCGGCGCCGTGCGCGAGGTCCGCGGGCGCGGCCTGTGGGCGGGCGTGGACATCGATCCGGCCCTCGGTACCGGCCGGCAGATCTCCGAGCGGCTGATGGAGCGGGGCGTCCTGGTCAAGGACACCCACGGCTCCACCATCCGCATCGCCCCGCCGCTCGTCATCTCCAAGGAGGACCTGGACTGGGGCCTGGAGCAGCTGCGCGCGGTGCTGCGCGGCTGAGGGGGCGGGCCCGGCGGGTGGGCCCGGTGGCGGTCGGGCCCACCGGGCCCACCCGTGGGGGCGGCCCCGCACGCGGCCGGCCCCCGGACCCGCCGCCGTGCGCGGGGTCCCGCCCCCGTCACGGCAGGATGCGGCAAAGTGCGTCCAGGGCGCCCGTCCAGGCGCTGTCGGTGGGGGTGGCGTAGCCGATGACGAGGGCCTCGCGGCCGGGTTCGGCGTCGGGGTGGCGGAAGAAGGAGAGGCCCTGGACGGCGAGGCCCTGCCAGGCGGCGGCGCGGATCACCTCGGCCTCGGTGCCCCGGGGGAGTTCGAGGACGGCGTGGAGTCCGGCGGCGATGCCGGTGACGCGGATGCCGGGGGCGCGTTCGGCGAGGGCGGCGACGAGCTGGTCTCGGCGGTTGCGGTAGCGCAGCCGCATGGCGCGGACATGGCGGTCGTACGCGCCGGACTCGATGAACTCCGCGAGCGTCAGCTGCTCCAGCGCGCTGGATGACCAGTCGCTCCACCCCTTGGCCTCGGCCACCTCGCAGGCCAGGGCCTCCGGGACGACCATCCACCCCAGCCGCAGCGCCGGTGCCAGGGACTTGCTGGCCGTCCCCAGGTAGACGACGCGTTCGGGGTCGAGGCCCTGGAGCGCGCCCACGGGCTGGCGGTCGTAGCGGAACTCGCCGTCGTAGTCGTCCTCCAGGATCAGCCCGCCGGTGCTCCGCGCCCAGTCGACGGCCGCCGCGCGCCGGTCGGGGTGGAGCGGCACTCCGGTCGGGAACTGGTGGGCGGGGGTCAGCAGGACCGCGCCCGCGCCGCGCATCCCCCGCAGCGCGCGGGTGTCGGAGCCGAGCCCGTCCAGGGGCAGGCGGGGAATGCGCAGCCCGGCGTCGGCGAGCAGACCGGTGTGCAGGTCCAGTCCGTAGGACTCGACGGCCACCTCCCGCACCCGGCGGGCCCGCAGGACCGTGCCGAGCGTCATCAGCCCGTGGACGAACCCGGCGCAGATGACGATGCGTTCGGGATCGGCGTACACCCCGCGCGCCCGTGCCAGGTAGTCGGCGAGGACCGTGCGCAGTTCGATGCGGCCGCGCGGGTCGCCGTAGCCGAACGCGTCGTGCGGGGCGCGGGTGAGGGCGCGGCGGGCGGCCCGCAGCCAGGCGGCGCGCGGAAAGGTCGCCAGATCGGGCGAGCCGGGCATCAGGCTGTGGGCGGGCCGGCCGCGCGGCGGCCGGGTGCGCGCGGCGGCGGCCGGGGCCGGCGGGCGCGGAACGGCCCGCTGGGCGACCCGGGTGCCGGAGCCCTGGCGGGCGGTGAGCCAGCCCTCCGCGACCAGCTCCGCGTAGGCGTCGGCGACGGTGTTCCGGGCGATGCCGAGGTCGGCGGCGAGGGTCCGGGAGGACGGCAGCCGGGTCCCGGGCGCCAGCCGGCCCGAGCGCACGGCCTCCCGCAGGGCGTCCATCAGCCCGGTCCGCAGCCCGCTCGCCCCGGTGAGGTCGAGATGGAGGTCGGCCCCGAAAGTGGCCCAGTCATCTTTCACACCAATGGACCATACCGCTGCGCCACTGCCCGCGTAGCGTCGTCGCCATGACGACGAACGAGCACCACCACGCGACCTCCGAGTACACCCCCGAGCACACCCCCCGCATGACGTGGACCGAGCACGCCCCCGAGGTCTACAAGGCGATGGCCCGCCTGGAGGCGGCCACCCGCCGGGGCATCGATCCGGTGCTGGGCGAGCTGGTGAAGATCCGCTGCTCGCAGCTCAACCACTGCGCGTTCTGCCTGGACATGCACACCAAGGACGCCCTCGCGGCCGGTGAGTCCATCGAGCGGATCGTGCAGCTCAGCGCCTGGGAGGAGTCGCGGCACTTCTACACGCCGAAGGAGATCGCCGCGATCGAGCTGGCCGAGGCGGTGACCGTGCTGACCGACGGCTTCGTCCCGGACGAGGTGTACGAGAAGGCCGCCAAGCACTTCGACGAGGCGGAGCTGGCCCATCTGATCGGCGCGATCGTCACGATCAACGCCTGGAACCGCTTCGCCGTGAGCACCCGTATGGTCCCGGGCCACTACACCCCCGGCGACCACCGCTGATCCGCCCCGCCGAGAGGAGTCCGCGATGAGCGCCGCCGCGCTGCGCGCCCTGCACCGGGACCGTGCCCCGGGCGATCCGCTGGTCCTGCCCGGACCGTGGGACGCGGCAAGCGCCCGGGTCCTCGCCGACGCGGGCTTCCCGGCCCTCGCCACCCCGAGCGCGGGCGTCGCCGCCTCGCTCGGGTACGCGGACGGTGCGGTGCCGGCCGACGAGATGTTCGCGGCGGTGTCCCGGATCACCCGGGCCGTGTCCGTCCCGGTCTCCGCCGATGTGGAGGCCGGGTACGGGCTGCCGCCCGGGGAACTGGTCGAGCGGCTGCTGGCGGCCGGTGCCGTCGGCTGCAATCTGGAGGACACCGTGGACGGCGTCCTCGTGGACGCGGGCCGGCAGGCGGACCGGCTGGCGGCGGTCCGCGCGGCGGCCGGGGACGCGCTGTTCGTCAACGCCCGCGTGGACACGTACGTCACGGGCGTGCCGGAGGGCGTGGACGCGGAGGCCGAGACGGTGCGGCGGGCGCTGCTGTACGTGGCGGCGGGCGCCGAATGCGTCTATCCGATCATGGCCCCGCCCGAGGCGGTCCCCCGGCTGGCCGCCGCCGTCCCGGTCCCGCTCAACGCGCTGGCCCGCCCGGACGGCCCGTCACCGGCCCGGCTCGGGGAGCTGGGCGCCTCCCGGATCACCTTCGGCCCCGGCCTCCAGCGCCGGACCATGGCGGCCCTGGACGGGATCGCCGCCGGTCTGCGGACGGCCGCGGACGGCTGAGCCCCGGCCCGCCGGACCGGGCACGCAGCACGCCCCCGGCAGCGGACCGCTGCCGGGGGCGTGCTGCGTGCCCGCGCGGGGCGCGGGCGGTGGATCAGATCAGGCCGAGCTCGCGGACCGCGTCGCGCTCCTCGGTGAGCTCCTTGACCGAGGCGTCGATGCGCGCACGGGAGAACTCGTTGATGTCCAGGCCCTGGACGATCTTGTACGTGCCGTTCTCGGTGGTGACCGGGAAGGACGAGATGATGCCCTCGGGGACGCCGTAGGAGCCGTCCGACGGAATGCCCATGGAGGTCCAGTCGCCCTCGGCGGTGCCGTTGACCCAGGTGTACACGTGGTCGATGGCGGCGTTGGCGGCGGAGGCGGCCGAGGAGGCGCCACGGGCCTCGATGATCGCGGCGCCGCGCTTGGCGACGGTCGGGATGAACGAGTCGGCCAGCCACGCCTCGTCGTTGACCAGCTCGGCGGCGTTCTTGCCGGCGACCTCGGCGTGGAAGATGTCCGGGTACTGGGTGGCCGAGTGGTTGCCCCAGATCGTCAGCTTCTTGATGTCGGAGACGGCGGCACCGGTCTTGGCGGCCAGCTGCGAGATCGCGCGGTTGTGGTCCAGGCGGGTCATCGCGGTGAAGCGCTCGGCCGGGACGTCCGGGGCGGCGGCCTGCGCGATGAGCGCGTTGGTGTTGGCCGGGTTGCCGACGACGAGGACCTTGATGTCGTCCGCGGCGTTGTCGTTGATCGCCTTGCCCTGCGGCTTGAAGATGCCGCCGTTGGCGGAGAGCAGGTCGCCGCGCTCCATGCCCTTGGTGCGCGGGCGGGCGCCGACGAGGAGGGCGACGTTCGCACCGGCGAAGCCGACGTTGGCGTCGTCGGTGATCTCGATGTTGCGCAGCAGCGGGAACGCGCAGTCGTCGAGCTCCATCGCGGTGCCCTCGGCGGCCTTCAGGCCCTGCGGGATCTCCAGGAGACGCAGGTTGACCGGCACGTCCGGGCCGAGCAGGTGGCCGGAGGCGATGCGGAAGAGCAGCGCGTAACCGATCTGGCCGGCCGCGCCGGTCACGGTGACATTCACGGGAGTGCGGGTCATGGCGATCTCCGTTAGACAGCTGGCGGTGGGGGCTCCTGGCCCCTGGTGCGGGACATCCCTGAATCTTGATGTGAAGAGATATCCGCCCGCCAGGCTATCCGACCCGGAACCCCTCGGCCGCCCGGCCCCCTGTGGCACCGCGCACACACGGTCACACACCGCTCATACGGAGTCCGGCGCCCGGCGCCCGTGCCGTGTCAGCGGGCGGCCTCGGAGGTGCATCCCCGGGTGCCCGTGGCGAGCGTGGCGCAGGCCCGCACATCGGCGGGCCGCTTCGCGGCCACCATCGGTGTGTACACCTCCGCCGCCGTGTCCACCGCGCCCTTCTGCCCCTTCGCGCCGGCGGTGATCTCGACGGTGTCACCGGGTGCGCCCTGGGTGATCCGGGCCCAGGCCGCCCCGCAGGGCTCGCTGTAGCGCACCTCGATGAGCCGGCTGCCGACCGTGGCGGTGGAGAGCGTACGGGCGTGCTCGCCGCCGCAGCCCATCCGCTCGGGGTCCTCGCCCGCGCAGGCGGAGCCGCTGCACTCGACGCCGGCGGGCAGGCGCGCGGCGCTCGTCGCGGGGGCGGCCGGGGACCCGGTGGCCGCCGCCTCCGCCGTGTCCGGGTCGTCGCCGGGGACGAGCAGCAGCGCCGCCCCGGTGACCACGAGCAGGGCCCCCACGACGGCCGCCGCGATCACGGCGGGCCGGCGGCGCGCGGGGCGGGCGGCCGGCGGCGGGGTCCCGAGGCCGGCCGCGTAGGCCACGGCGGGCGGCAGCCCGTGCCCGGGGGCGGAGTCCGGTCCGGCCTGCGGCTGCTGCGGCACGCGCGGGTACGCGCCGCGCTGGACCGGTACGGAGGGTGTGCGGGGCCCGGTGGCGGTGCCGGGGCGGCCCTGGTTCCCCGGGGGGCGGCTGCGGCCGTGGCCGCGCGGGCCGGCGGCCTCGTCGAGGGCGGCCCGCGCCTGGGCGATCCGGATGGCCTCCATGGTCATGTCGTGGCGCATCTCGGCCCGGCTCCAGGCCCGTTCGGCCAGTTCCCACATGGTGTTCAGATGGCCCTGGTCGGTGCCGGTCACCTCGGCCAGCTTGACGATCGCGCCTCGGGGGGCGAGCAGCCGCCCGTTCAGATACCGCTCCCAGGAGGTCTTGCTGTAGCCGGTGCGGTCGGCCAGCGCGGCGATGCCCAGACCGCTGCGGTCGACGAGTCGGCGCAGTTGCCCGGTGAACTCCCGGACCTGCGGATCGAGCTCATCCGGCAGTGCCTTCCAACGAGGCATTCCATCCCCCTACGTCCCGCTCGCCTGTGCCGTGGTCTGCCGCGTGGCGCCGTGCGCCCGCCGGCCCGGTCCGCCGGCCGGTGCCGCACGGTTCCGCCCCCGGCCCGGACCGCTGGTCCTCGTTCCGGGCCACCCAGGGAGATGCGCGAACGCGGACCGGCAGTTCCTGGGGAAGGGGCGCACGGTGGCACACACGACGGCCGGGCGCACTCCCGTACGCCCCCGCCGTTACCGACCGGTTCAGTCTGCCACCGTTGCCGGGCGATCACACCGTGGCGGAATGGTCACTTCCGTGCCACAGGCCCCGGCCGCGCCTTGAACCCGTGATCCCCGTCAACAAGGCTGGAAGCCGGACGGGGCACAGCAGCTCACACCGCCTTTTCGGGGTGTGTCACCCGGTGTCCCGGCCCCTGCGGTGTCCGTCCCTCCTCGGGGGAGGGGACGGACACCGTTCCGGGCGGGGTACGGGCCGCCTCAGCGGATCGTGAAGTGGACCGCGTCCTCAAGGATCGGCACGTCCAGCCAGGGCTTGGGCTGCGCCACGAGCGCCAGCATCACGATGAGGACGCCGAGCAGCCCGTACGTCACCAGGTCGGTGAAGCGCGAACGCACCGCCAGCATGCCCACCGAGGGCACCACGAGCCGCAGCACCGCGCCCCCGATGAGGGCCACCCCGATCAGGATCGTGCCGATCCGGAACGCCTCCTCGAAGGCGTCGACGGCCACGATCAGCAGCCCCGCCCCGGCCGTGCAGAGCACGGCGAGCAGCGGCCACTGGCGGGCGGGCGCCGGGGCGTCCCCGGCCGCCGCCCGACCGCCGCCCTCGGGACGGGCGGTGTCCCGGGTGAACGAGGGGAAGCGCCTGGACCGCCGTGCGGCCGGGCTCGTACCAGAACCCATGGGGTTTGCCTCCGGATCCGTTCGGCGGGCTCAGAGCGCCGCTGCGTCGCGCTCGGCCGCCTCGACCACGTTGACGAGCAGCTGGGCGCGGGTCATCGGGCCGACGCCGCCCGGGTTCGGCGAGATCCAGGCGGCGACCTCGGCCACGCCCGGGTGGACGTCACCGACGATCTTGCCGTTCTCGTCGCGGCTGACGCCGACGTCCAGCACGGCCGCGCCCGGCTTCACGTCCTCGGGCTTGATGATGTGCGGCACCCCCGCGGCGGCGACGATGATGTCCGCCTGGCGCAGATGGGCGGAGAGGTCCCGGGTGCCGGTGTGGCACTGGGTCACCGTGGCGTTCTCGGACCTGCGGGTGAGCAGCAGCGGCATCGGCCGGCCGATGGTGACGCCACGCCCCACGACCACCACGTTCGCGCCGTTGATCTCGACGCCGTGGTGGCGGAGCAGCTGGACGACGCCCTGCGGGGTGCAGGGCAGCGGGCCCTGCTCGCCCAGCACCAGACGGCCCAGGTTCATCGGGTGCAGCCCGTCGGCGTCCTTGGCCGGGTCCATCAGCTCCAGGACGCGGTTGGTGTCGATGCCCTTGGGGAGCGGGAGCTGCACGATGTAACCGGTGCAGGAGGGGTCGTCGTTGAGCTCGCGGACGACCGCCTCGATCTCCTCCTGCGTGGCGGTGTCCGGCAGTTCGCGCTGGATGGAGCCGATGCCGACCTGGGCGCAGTCCTTGTGCTTGCCGTTCACGTACCAACGGCTGCCGGGGTCGTCCCCGACGAGCAGGGTTCCCAGGCCGGGGTTGACGCCCCGGGCCTTGAGGGCCGCCACGCGGACGGTGAGATCGGACTTGATCGCGGCTGCGGTGGCCTTGCCATCGAGAATCTGGGCAGTCATGTCCCCATACTCGCGGATGACCCCTCCCAGGGACCAATCCCAGGTCCGGGGCGTGGACGCAAGGTTGCACTTGCACAACTTCTCGACCGCGCGACTGGACAAACTTATGGTGCGCTTATAACGATGAAGGCCGCAGTGCCGCAGTAGTACCCGGGGGGCGGACCGCTGATGTTTTCTTTCCTCCGCGCGGCCGCATTCGTCCCCGTACGTCCGTTGGAGGAAAGCGCCAGATGAGCTTCGGCGACCCGAACCCGAACAACCCCTACGGCCAGCAGCCCGGCCAGCCGCCCCAGGGACAGCCGGGGTACGGCTACCCGCAGCAGGCGCCCCAGGGCGTGCCGCCGCAGGGCCAGCCCGGTTACGGCTACCCGCAGCAGCCGGGGATGCCTCCGTACGGCGGCCCGCAGTACCCGAACCAGCCCGGCGCCCCGGCCCCCGAGGGCTACGCGAACGTGCCCGGTCTGGGCATGGTCGAAGTCGGCACGTACGGCGCCCGCTTCGGCGCCCGTCTGCTCGACATGATCTTCGCGTACATCGTGGTGATCGTGCTGAACATGATCATCTTCGGTGCCGCGTTCGCCGGCATGAGCGCGGACGACGGCGACAGCGCGAGCGCGGGCCTGGCCCTGGGATCCATGATCGGTTCCCTGCTCGTCTCGGCCCTGACGTTCATCTTCTACGACGTCATCTTCGTCAGCACCATGGGCTCCACGCCCGGCAAGATGATCCTCGGCATGCGGATCGTCAACTCCCGCACCGGCCAGAAGCCGACCTTCGGTCCGGCGCTGGTCCGCTGGGGCTTCCCGATCGGCCTCGGGTACATCACCTGCTTCCTGGGCTACATCCTGATCGTGATCTCGCCGTTCTTCGACAACACCGGACAGCTGCGCGGCTGGCACGACAAGGCCGCCAACACCCTGGTGATCAAGAAGTAACGCGCTCCGCGCGCACGGCGAAGGGCCGGTCCCCCGAAGCGAGTTCGGGGAGACCGGCCCTTTGCCGTGGTCCGGGTGCGGATCGGTGTCAGTGGAAGAAGTGCCGCGTGCCCGTGAAGTACATCGTCACGCCGGCCTTCTTCGCGGCCTCGACCACCAGCTCGTCGCGGACCGAACCGCCGGGCTGCACGACGGCC
This sequence comes from Streptomyces sp. NPDC001515, assembly GCF_053597115.1. Classification (NCBI taxonomy): domain Bacteria; kingdom Bacillati; phylum Actinomycetota; class Actinomycetes; order Kitasatosporales; family Streptomycetaceae; genus Streptomyces; species Streptomyces sp. NPDC001515. Next base: position 72,279 of record NZ_JBSFHN010000024.1, on the reverse strand, counting down.
TTGACGCCGGCCGCGGTCAGGATCTCCAGCCCGTCGGGGAACGGGAAGAACGCGTCGGACGCGGCGTACGCGCCGCGCGCCCGCTCCTCGCCCGCGCGCTCGACGGCGAGCTTCGCGGAGTCGACGCGGTTGACCTGGCCCATGCCGACGCCGACCGAGGCGCCGTCCTTGGCGAGCAGGATCGCGTTGGACTTGACCGCGCGGCACGCCTTCCAGGCGAAGGACAGCTCCGCCAGCTCCTCGGCGGAGAGCGCGTCGCCGGTGGCCAGCGTCCAGTTGGCCGGGTCGTCGCCCTCGGCCTGGAGGCGGTCGGTCACCTGGAGCAGCGCGCCGCCGTCGACCGGCTTCACCTCGTACGCCCGGGTCGGGACGTCGGGGCAGCGCAGCACGCGGATGTTCTTCTTGCGGGCCAGCACCTCGACGGCGCCGTCCTCGTAGTCCGGGGCGACGATGACCTCGGTGAAGATCTCCGCGACCTGCTCGGCCATGGCCACGGTCACCGGCCGGTTGACGGCGATCACGCCGCCGAAGGCGGAGAGCGGGTCGCAGGCGTGGGCCTTGCGGTGGGCGGTCGCGACATCGTCCGCGACCGCGATGCCGCACGGGTTGGCGTGCTTGATGATCGCCACGCACGGCTCGGCGTGGTCGTAGGCGGCGCGGCGGGCGGCGTCGGTGTCCGTGTAGTTGTTGAAGGACATCTCCTTGCCGTGCAGCTGCTCGGCCTCGGCGAGACCGCCCTCGGCGTAGGAGTAGAGCGCGGCGGGCTGGTGCGGGTTCTCGCCGTAGCGCAGGACGTTCTTGCGCCGGAAGGTGTCGCCGAGGAACTCCGGGAAGCCGGAGTCGTCGGCGGCGGCGTACCCGTCGGCGAACCAGGAGGCGACGGCCACGTCGTACTCGGCGGTGTGCCGGAACGCCTCGGCGGCGAGCCGCTTGCGGGCCGTCAGGTCGAAGCCGCCCGCCCTGACGGCGGCCAGCACGTCGGCGTACCGCTCGGGGCTGGTGACGACGGCGACCGAGGGGTGGTTCTTCGCCGCGGCGCGGACCATGGACGGGCCGCCGATGTCGATCTGCTCGACGCAGTCGTCGTCCGAGGCGCCGGAGGCGACGGTCTCCTTGAACGGGTAGAGGTTGACGACCACCAGGTCGAAGGGCTCCACCCCCAGCTCGGCCAGCTGCTCGCGGTGGCTGTCCAGGCGGAGGTCGGCCAGGATGCCGGCGTGGACGCGCGGGTGCAGCGTCTTGACGCGGCCGTCCAGGCACTCGGGGAAGCCGGTCAGCTCCTCGACCTTGGTGACGGGCACTCCGGCGGCGGCGATCTTCCCGGCGGTGGAGCCGGTGGAGACCAGCTCGACACCCGCCTCGTGCAGACCGCGTGCGAGGTCTTCGAGCCCCGTCTTGTCGTAGACGCTGACCAGGGCGCGGCGGATGGGCTTATTCACCGACATGATCGAGATGAACCTTTCGTCCCTCAATGCGATAGCCGTCACGGGCGAGCCGCCCCACGGCCTCGACGAGCAGCTTGCGCTCGACTTCCTTGATGCGTTCGTGGAGAGCCGCTTCGCCCTCCGGGGTGTCCTCTTCGGTCACCTCGACCACGCCCTGCGCGATGATCGGACCGGTGTCGACGCCGTCGTCGACGAAGTGGACGGTGCACCCGGTGACCTTCACGCCGTACGCGAGCGCGTCGCGCACCCCGTGGGCACCGGGAAAGCTGGGGAGCAGGGCGGGATGGGTGTTGATGAACCGGCCGCCGAACCCGGCCAGGAACGCCTTGCCCACGATCTTCATGAAGCCCGCCGAGACGACGAGGTCCGGCCGGTGCGCGGCGGTCGCGGCGGCCAGCGCGGCGTCCCACTCCTCACGCGTGGCGTGGTCCTTGACCCGGCACACGAAGGTGGGGATCCCGGCCCGCTCGGCGCGTTCCAGGCCGGCGATGCCGTCGCGGTCGGCGCCGACCGCGACGACCCGGGCGCCGTAGCCCTCGGGGTCGTCGCCGATCGCGTCGAGCAGCGCCTGAAGGTTCGTACCGGAACCGGAGACCAGGACCACCAGTCGGGCCGGTCCGGCGGAGGAGAGCGGGGAGGCCACGGCTGGGCCCTTTCTCGCGTGTGGAGCGGTTCGAAGCGGCCGCACCGCCCGCCGCGTCGCGGGCGCATCGGCACGGCGGCCATGCTGTTTGTACGGTCGTACGAAAGAATCGGGCCCCCCGATACGGGGAACTCTACGAACGGTCCGACCGTCAGCAACGATACCGGCACCTCGGCGGGGCCCCGTCTGACGGGGTGAGCGCGGCCGGTGCGGCCGGGCGTCGGCTCTCGGCCACCGTGCCGGTACGCCCCGCTTCCGGCCCCTCCTCGCAGGGAGGTAGCGTCGGGGACAGTGAACCGTCCGCCGGGCGGACATGACGAGATGGGGAAGACGTTCACCACATGCCGGACCGACGCCGCACCTCCTTCCGCCTGCCGCTGTCCGAGCGGGCCCCACTGCTGATGCGGGAGGGCCGGCCCTCCGCATCGGGCTCCTCTTCCTCTTCGTCGTCTTCGCCCTCCCCGGGGGAGTCGGGCGGCTCGTCCGGTTCGGGGCGGGACGACGACAACCCCTTCGCGCCGCCGCCGGAGGACCGCCCGGACCAGCCGTGGCGGCCTCGCCGTCCGGCGGGCGGCTCCCGGGGCGAGGGCGGCGACGGGGACGCGCCCGAGGGCGGGTCGTCGGACGACCGGCCGGTCTGGGGCAGCCAGTGGAGCAGCCGCCAGCCGGGGCGCCAGAACGGCACCTTCGGCGGACGGCCGACCGGGCCCGGCGGGCCGAACGGCCAGGGCGGTCCGGAGGGCTCCCCCGGTGGCGGAATGCGCTGGGACCCGACGGACCCGGTCCAGCGCCGTGCCCGTTACTCCCTGCTCTCCGGCATGTGGGCCTTCTTCTTCGCCCTCTTCGACTTCCCGGAGATCGCCCTGCTGCTCGGGGCGCTCGCCGCGTACTGGTCGGTCAGCGCGCTGCGTGGCCGCCCCAAGGAACCGGCCGCCCCCGGCACCGCCACCGGCCCGGCACCCGCCGCGCCGGCCGCTCCCCCGGCCCCGGGCACGGCCGTGCCCGGCCCGCCGCCCGGCGCGTACGCCCAGCGCGGCAGCCGGCAGCAGACGACGGCCGCGGTCACCGGTCTGGTGACGGCGGTGGTCGCGCTGGCGATCGTCGCGACGACGTTCACCGTGCAGCTGGTCTACCGCGACTACTACACCTGTGTGAACGACTCCCTCACCAAGTCGGGCCAGCTCTCCTGCAACGATCTGCTGCCGAAGCCGCTGGAACCCTTCTTCGGCGTCAAGAACTAGAGCCGGTCCCGCCCGGCGGCTCGTCGCCCGCCGCGGCGGGCGCCGGGCGTTCCTCCGGGCGCGGTTCGGGCGGTCGCGTCCGCGCGTGCCAGGGGTCGACCGGCAGGAAGTCGTACACGGCGACGTCGTCGTCCGCCTCGCCCCGGGCCGTCGCGGGGGCCGGGCGGGGCACCGGCACGGAGGCGGCGTCCCCGTCTCCTTCCGCCTCCGGTCCGCCCGTACGGCGGCCACGCCACGACCACCACCGGCGCGGGGCCGCACGGTCCTCCGCCGGGCCGTCCGCCGCGACGTCCGCCGCAGCGGGGACGGGGGCGGTGGCGGGGGCGGGGGCCCCGCTCTCCTCCGCGTCCAGGTCGTCGCCGTCCTCCGCGTACGGGTCGCGGCCGCGCAGCCGCCAGGCCCTCAGCAGCAGGGCCGCCGGTACGGAGACCATCAGGGTCCAGGCCAGGGCGGCGGCCCCGGTGGCCCACCACACGGGGCCGAACACCGCGAGCGCCCTGACGCCCAGCGGTCCGCCGGCCGCCGCCGCCAGGAGCGCCGCGCCCACCGCGCATCCGCCCGCCCCCAGCGCGGCGGTGAGCGCGGTGTCCCAGGGGCCCCACGCCTCCTCGCGCGCCCCGTGGGCAGGGGCCGCCCTGCGGACCGTGAACCAGGCGACGGTCAACGCCGCCGCGAGGGGCACCCCGGCCGCCGCCCAGTTCGGGAACGTCCCCGGCCCCGGCGCGGGCAGCGCCGCCAGCAGCGGGAAGTCCGGGAGCGACGGGGTGCCGGTGAAGGCGAGCGGGGTGACCGTGGCCCCCGTACCGAGGGCGAATCCCGGGCCCAGACCGTAGGCCGCGCCCCACACCGCCGCGTTCGGCACCAGCGACAGCGCCAGCAGGAGCACCGCGAACCGCCCGGCCCAGTCGTCGGAGAGCCCGAGGAAGGACGCCTCGACCGGGGCGCCGTGCCAGGCCAAGGACACGGCGACGACCAACGCGCCCCCGCCCACGAGGACGGCGGTCCCGGCCGCCGCCGACCGCCCGGCCGCCCGCACGCGCCGGACGAACCGGGTGCGGGCCATCGCCTCGTGCAGCCGTACCGGGGCCCAGGAGGGCGGCGGCCCGAGCGGGCGGCCCGCCGCCCGCCACACGCCGGACGCGGCGGCGCCCGCCACCACGAACGCCCCGGGGAAGAGCAGGGTCAGCGGCCGGGCGGAGAGCGAGGCGCCCCGGGCGTAGAGCGCGACCACCCCGCCGACCAGCAGATATCCGGCCGTCACCAGCGCGAACGCGGCACCGGCCGAGGGCGCCTCGCCCTCCTCCTCGGGTTCGCACACCCCGCGCGCGGCCCGGTGCAGCAGCCAGAGCGGCACGACGGTGAGCAGCAACGGGACGACACCGACGGGAGCCGGGGTGCCGGTCAGGGTCTCGGTCCGGACCAGTTCCGCCCCGTGCGCCAGCAGCCAGAGGCCGGCCGCCGCGTGGAGGGCCTCGCCGGGTCCGCTGCCGGGGTCCGGGGAGCTGATCCACAGCACCACGACGAGCACCGCGACGCAGCCCAGTCCGAGCCCCGCCGCGAGCACGCCGCGCACCAGGGCCAGGACCAGGACGGCGGGGCCGCCCCGCTCGGCCGGGAACGACGGTCCGCGTTCGGTCATTTGGGTCACGCGGTCATGCTCCCAACGACACGCGCCCAAACCGTGTAACGGGCGAAGAGCCGTGGTGTCGCCCAATATACGTTTATGTACTTTTTCACCCGGTGCAGGTGGTGCGGGGGACCCTCATGACGCAGAGCACGACCGGCACGACCGAGCCCGCGCCGCTTCCGTCCCCGAAGGAACGGCGCAGGCTGCGGGAGGCCAAATCGCTGAGTGAGGAGCAGGTCGCGGCGGCGATGGGGGTCACCCGGGCCACCGTCCGGGCCTGGGAGACCGGCCGTACGAGCCCGCGCGGCCGCAAGCGCGAGGCGTACGCACGCCTCCTCGGCACCGCCCCCGCGACGTCCACTCCGGGCCCCTCTTCCGTCAAGCCGGCACGCCCGAACACCCCGCCGAAGACCACGGTGGAGAAGGCGCAGTCGGTCGTGGCGCCTGCCGAGGTGCCGGTCGGGGTGTCGGCCACGACGTCTGCCGCGGAGTCGGCCGAGGTGCCGGTCGGGACGTCGGCCGGCGAGACCGCGGTGGCCGATGGGGCCCCTGAAGCGGCGTCACCGGACGGGGCCGGGCCGGTCGCCGACAAGGAGGCGACCGGGGAGCAGGCGACCGGGGAAGGGACCTCGCCCGCCGAGGCGTTCGACGCGCTGTACCGGCATGCCGCCCCCGCGATCTTCCGGCAGGTCTATCTGCTGACGGGCCGCCTCGCCCTCTCCCGGGAAGCGGTCGGCAAAGCCTTCGAGGTGGCGTGGGACCGCTGGCCGGAGGTGGCCGTGGACCGCGATCCGGTGGGGTGGGTCCGGGCCGCCGCCTACGAGCACGCGCTGTCGCCGTGGCATCAGCTGCGGCGCGAGCACCGGCATCCCGATCCGCCGCCCGAGGCTCCCGGTCCGCGCGCGATGCTCGACGCGCTGCTGTCGCTGCCGCCCGCGTACCGCCGCACCCTGCTGCTGCACGACGGGGTCGGGCTGGGGCTTCCGGAGACGGCGGCGGAGACCGAGGCGAGCACCCCGGCCGCCGCCGGGCGGCTGATGACCGCGCGGGCGGCCGTCGCGGAGCGGGTGCCCGGGCTGGACGGGCCCGAAGAGCCGGACGAGCAGTCCGCGCTGATCCGCGAACGGCTCGGCGACCTCGCCCTCACCCAGCCGGCCTCCCCGCTGCCGCTGCCGGAACTCATCCGCACCGGCGGCGAGCGCAAGGCCGAGCTGTGGACCCGGGCGGCGGTCGCGTTCACCGTGCTGATCATCGGGCTGACCCTGGTCACCCTGGCCACGGCGCCGCGCCGGTACGAGACGCCGGAGTCGCCCCCGCAGAAGGTGGAGGGGGTGCCGCCGCTCGGCGGTCCCCAGAAGCTGACCCCGCAGGACGAGAAGCTGCGCAAGAGGCTCGGCGAGGAACTCGTCCACGGTCCGGCCCGGCTGGTGCCCCGGGCCGACTGAGTCCGGCGCCCCGCGTCCGGCGCCGACACAGACGCGGGCCCGCATCCCCTGCCGGGGGTGCGGGCCCGCGTCTGCTGTGCGGTGACGCCTCGGGCGTCCGTGCGCGGTGCCTCAGGCGCCGAGGATCTCGCGCGCGAGCTTGGCGGTCTCGGTCGGCGTCTTGCCGACCTTCACGCCGGCGGCCTCAAGGGCCTCCTTCTTCGCCTGGGCGGTGCCGGAGGAACCGGAGACGATGGCGCCCGCGTGGCCCATGGTCTTGCCCTCGGGGGCGGTGAAGCCCGCGACGTAACCGACGACCGGCTTGGTCACGTTGGCCTTGATGAAGTCGGCCGCGCGCTCCTCGGCGTCGCCACCGATCTCGCCGATCATGACGATCAGGTCGGTCTCGGGGTCGGCCTCGAACGCCGCGAGGGCGTCGATGTGCGTCGTACCGATGACGGGGTCGCCACCGATGCCGACGGCGGAGGAGAAGCCGATGTCGCGCAGCTCGTACATCATCTGGTAGGTCAGCGTGCCGGACTTGGACACGAGACCGATGCGGCCGGGCTTGGTGATGTCGCCCGGGATGATGCCGGCGTTGGACTGACCGGGGGTGATCAGGCCGGGGCAGTTCGGACCGATGATCCGGGTCTTGTTGCCCTTCGACGAGGCGTACGCCCAGAAGGCGGCCGAGTCGTGGACGGCGATGCCCTCGGTGATCACGACGGCGAGCGGGATCTCGGCGTCGATCGCCTCGATGACGGCGGCCTTCGAGAAGGCCGGCGGGACGAAGAGGACCGACACGTCGGCGCCCGTCTTCTCCATCGCTTCCTTGACGCTGCCGAACACCGGTACCTCGGTGCCGTCGAAGTCGACGGACGTGCCGGCCTTGCGGGGGTTCACGCCACCGACGATGTTGGTGCCGTCGCCGAGCATGAGCTTGGTGTGCTTCATGCCCGTCGCGCCGGTCATCCCCTGGACGATGACCTTGCTGTCCTTGGTGAGGAAGATAGCCATGGTGGTCTGAGTCCCTCTTCCTTACTTCGCGGCCGCGGCGAGCTCGGCGGCCTTGTCGGCCGCGCCGTCCATGGTGTCCACGCGCTGGACCAGCGGGTGGTTGGCGTCGGAGAGGATCTTGCGACCCAGCTCCGCGTTGTTGCCGTCAAGGCGCACGACGAGCGGCTTGGTGACCGCCTCGCCCTTGGACTTGAGCAGTTCGAGGGCCTGGACGATGCCGTTGGCGACCTCGTCGCAGGCCGTGATGCCACCGAAGACGTTGACGAACACGGACTTGACGTCCGGGTCGCCGAGGATGATCTCCAGGCCGTTCGCCATGACCTCGGCGGAGGCGCCGCCACCGATGTCGAGGAAGTTGGCGGGCTTCACGTTGCTGTGGTTCTCACCGGCGTACGCGACGACGTCCAGGGTCGACATGACCAGGCCGGCGCCGTTGCCGATGATGCCGACCTCGCCGTCCAGCTTGACGTAGTTGAGGTTCTTGGCCTTGGCCGCGGCCTCGAGCGGGTTGGCCGCGGCCTTGTCCTCGAGCTCCTCGTGGCCCGGCTGGCGGAAGTCGGCGTTCTCGTCGAGAGACACCTTGCCGTCCAGGGCCAGGATGCGGCCGTCCTTGGTCTTGACCAGCGGGTTGACCTCGACGAGGAGGGCGTCCTCGGCGACGAAGGTGTCCCACAGCGTCACCAGGACCTCGGCGACCTTCTCGGCCACCTCGGCCGGGAAGCTGGCCTGGGCGACGATCTCGCGGGCCTTCTCGATCGTGACGCCGTCGACGGCGTTGACCGGGACCTTCGCGAGGGCCTCGGGGGTCTTCTCCGCGACCTCCTCGATGTCCATGCCGCCCTGCACGGAGGCCATGGCCAGGAAGGTGCGGTTGGTGCGGTCGAGGAGGTACGAGACGTAGTACTCCGCCTCGATCTCCGGGGACAGCTCGGCGATCATCACCTTGTGGACCGTGTGGCCCTTGATGTCCATGCCGAGGATGTCGGTCGCCCGCGCGACCGCCTCGTCGGGGTCGGCGGCGAGCTTCACGCCGCCGGCCTTGCCGCGGCCGCCGACCTTCACCTGCGCCTTGACGACAGACTTGCCGCCCAGCCGCTCGGTCGCCTCGCGGGCCGCCTCAGGCGTGTCGATGACTTCACCGGCCAGCACCGGTACACCGTGCTTGGCGAAGAGGTCCCTCGCCTGGTACTCGAACAGGTCCACGCGCGTCCGTCCCTTGTCAAATGGTCTCGCGGTTGGTTTTCTGCGTGGGCGTGCCGCGAGGGGCATCGTGACTGCACTGTCACCAGAGAGGCGCATACGGTGACCGAATACGCGGCATGTCCATCTCGCAGGTTATCCCCGCGCCGCGCATGACCTTAAATCGGAGCTGGCCGCTGGGCGGTGATTACGGTCACAGATCGCCCTGGTGGCCGGGTCGCGGTGGACAAAACGCCACGGGGCGGCGACGGAGCGCGTCCGGACCGGCCGGGCGGTCGCTGCGGCCGGACCTGCCGGCCGGTCGCGGCGTCTGGCCCCGGCCGGGGCGGTCGCGGCGGCCGGCGCCGGCCGCCGCGCCGCTACCGTCCGCCTTCCTGGTCCGGTATCGGCAGCGGACGTTTCTCGACGGCCGCCGCCATCACCTCGGGGAAGAGGTCCGGGGTGCAGGCGAAGGCCGGGGCACCCAGGGCCGCCAGCGCCGCCGCGTGGGCGCGGTCGTAGGAGGGCGCGCCCTCGTCGGAGAGGGCCAGCAGGGTGACGAACTGGACCCCGGACGCCTTCATCGCGGCCACCCGCTTCAGCATCTCGTCGCGGATCCCGCCCTCGTAGAGGTCGCTGATCAGCACGAGGACGGTCTCCGCCGGGCGGGTGATCCGCGACTGGCAGTAGGCCAGGGCGCGATTGATGTCGGTGCCGCCGCCGAGCTGGGTGCCGAACAGGACGTCCACGGGGTCGTCGATCCGGTCGGTGAGGTCGACGACCGCGGTGTCGAAGACGACCAGCCGGGTGTTCAGCGCGCGCATGGACGCCAGCACGGCGCCGAACACCGAGGCGTACACCACCGAGGCGGCCATGGAGCCGGACTGGTCGATGCAGAGGACGACGTCCTTCCGCACCGACCGCGCGGCCCGTCCGTACCCGATGAGCCGTTCCGGCACGACCGTGCCGGCGCCGTCCCGGCCGGGCAGCTCCAGATAGTTCTTGAGGTTGGCGCGGATGGTGCGGTCCCAGTCGATCGCGTGGTGGCGGGGCCGGGCGGTCCTCGCGGAACGGTCCAGGGCACCGGTGAGCGCGGTCCTGGTCCGGGTGGACAGCCGCCGCTCCAGCTTCTCGACCACCGCGCGCACGACGGCCCGCGCGGTCTCCTTCGTCGTCTCGGGCATGGCCTTGGTGAGCGAGAGCAGGGTGCCGACGAGGTGGACGTCGGGCTCGACGGCCTCCAGCATCTCCGGTTCGAGCAGGAGCGCGGACAGGCCGAGCCGGTCGATGGCGTCGCGCTGCATGACCTGGACGACGGAGGCCGGGAAGTACGTCCGGATGTCGCCGAGCCAGCGGGCCATGGACGGGGCCGAGGCCCCGAGCCCGGCCGTCCGCCCTCCGCCCGGTCCGCCGCCGGGCCGCCCGCCGCCCTCGTAGAGCGCGGTCAGCGCGCCGTCCATCGCCGCGTCCCGCCCGGTGAGCGTGCGACCGGTGCCGTCCGCGCCGTCCGCCCCGAGCACCAGCCGCCACCGCCGCAGCCGTTCAGCCTCCCCGTCCGGCCCCGGGCCCGCCGTCACCGGCCCGCCGTCGATGGCCGGCCCGCCGTCGGTGACCGGCCCGCCGTCGGTGACCGGCCCGCCGATCGTCGCTCCGCCGGTGGCCGCCCCGCCCTCGGTGGCCGCTCCGCCGGTCGTCGCTCCGCCGGTGGCCGCTCCGGTCGTCGTCATCCCGTCGCCCCCAGTTCTGCCGTCGCTGTTCGGGTCTCGTGGGCCGGTGCCCCGGTTGCGGGCCGGGGCGGTGTGGTTGGTGCGGTCGGCGTGGTTGATGTGGTTGCTGCGGTGAGTCCGGCTGGTGTGGTTGGTGCGGTCGGTCCGGCCGGTTCGGCTGACGTGGCCGGTGCGGTCGATGTGGTGGGTGGGGAGCCGGGGGTCGTCAGGGGGGCGGGCCCCGGCGCCGCCCCTCCCGGGCCGGCCGTCGCGTCGGTGTCCAGGCCGAGGAGGAGGCGCAGGACCGGCAGCACCGCGTCGGCGCGGGCGGTGTCGAGGGCGGGGCCGAAGCCCGGGGCCGGAGGGGCGTGGCCGGGCGCGGACGGGGTGCCCGGGAGGGCCGCCGTGGACGGGCCGCGCCGGACCAGCTCGCCCAGGGTGCGGCGCACGCCCGGTTCGTACGCCGAGAAGGTGCGGCGCAGCAGCGGCAGCACATCGGTGAAGGTGCCGGCGGGGACCGAGGTGAGCCAGGCGTCGACGAGGGCGAGCAGCCGCTCGTCGTGGACGAGGAGCAGGCCGCCCCCGGCCGCGCCGCCGACGAAGCCCTCGATCCAGGCGGCGGCGTCGGCGGGCGGTGTGCCGGGTGACAGGGCGAGGCCCATCAGCCGGGCGGCGTCGTCCTGGGCGAGGTGCCCGTCGTCCAGGAGCAGCCGGGCCGCCCGGCCCCGGATCACTCCGGCGACGGTGTCGCGGGCGGTGAGTCCGCGCAGGACGGTCCGCCAGCGCCCGCGCAGCCCGTCCGCGTTCTCCGGCACGGCTCCGGCGAGCAGGCCGATCGCCGTGTGCACTCCGTCGATCCGGGTGCGCAGGGCGGTGGCCGCGTCGGTGTCGAGGCCGGTGCAGGCGGGGGGCAGGGCGACGCAGATCCGCTCGGCGAGTCCGGCCGCCACCTCGCCCAGCGCGGTGGTGTCCGTGGCGCGGACGTCGCCGTAGCGCAGGGTGCGGGCCAGGGCGGGCAGGGCGTCGGCGAGGTGGCCGACGTCGGTGTCGAGTGCGGCCCGGTCGGCGAGCACCCGCATCACGGCGGGGAGCGCGCCGGGCAGTCCGGCGAGCAGGCAGCGCTCGGCCAGGGCGGTGACGTCCGCGAGCGCGGGGGCCGCCAGGGCCTCGGACTCGGCGCGCGCGGTGGCGGCGGCGAGCACCGTGGTCCCCCAGACGCCCGCTTCCGCGACGCGGACGTACAGCTCGGGCTCCCAGCGCAGCCGCCAGCTCTCCCGGAAGGTGCCGGTGCTCCCCCGGCCGCTCGCGGGCTCGCCCCAGCCGATGCCGAGCAGCCGCAGCCGGTGCAGCAGGCGGCTGCGCGCGGCGTCGGTGTCCTTGCGGAGATCGAGGTCCAGTTCCCGTTCGGCCGCCTCCGGCTTGAGGCGCAGGGTGCGCTGCTGCCGTTCGAGGTCGCGCCGGAGCGGCACGGCGGGGGCCGTGTCGGGGACCTCACCGAGGGCGACGCCGACGACCAGCCGGTCCCGGACGAGGGCGAGCGGCACGTCGGAGCCGTCGCACATCACGGCCCGCACCGCGTCGGTGGCCTCGCCCAGGCCGGCGAGCGGCCGGCCCCGGACAGCGGCGAGGGTCTCGGCCAGCCGGACCGCCTCGATGACATGGGCGGAGGAGACGAACCGGTCCTCCTCGCGCAGAAGTCCGGCGACCTTGGTCATCCAGCGGGCGACGGGGCGGTCGGGGGCGGCGAACAGGTGCGCGTACCAGCCGGGGGCGTCGATGCCCGCCCCGTATCCGCTGTGCCGGGCGAGGCGTTGGTGCGTCCAGGGCACCCAAGTCAGCTCCGTCCTGACCTTGGGCAGGCCCTTGAGGAGCGCCCGGTCGGCGGCGAGCGTGGTCCGCGTGCGGAGCGCGGGCACGTGCCAGGCGCCGCAGACGACGGCGACGCCGTCACCGAACTCCTTGCGCGCGGCGCGCAGTTGGAGGCGCATAGACGCCTCGCGGAGCGTGTCCCCGGGCTGCCCGCCGTCCCCGTACGCCTCGCGCAGCGCGGACATGGCGTCGGCCAGCGCGTCGAAGGCGGCCAGGGGGCCGGCGCCCTCGCCGGGGGCGTCCGGGAGGCGGTGCTCGACGACGTCCTCCCACCAGCGCTCGGGGTCGTCGTACCCGGCGGTCTCGGCCAGCACCCGGATCGGGTCGAGGGGCACGGACCTGGCCGCGCCGCCGACCGCGCCCTCCCCTTCCTCCTCGCCGCCCGCTCCCCCTCCCCTCGCTCCTTCTCCTTCTGTTCCTTCTCCCTCTGTTCCCGCGCTGTCCGCCTCCCCGGCCAGGCTGTGCGCGGCGGGGAGGTCGATGAAGCGGACGGGGACCTCATGCGCCAGGGCCCAGCGGAGCGCGGTCCATTCCGGGGAGAACGCGGCGAACGGCCAGAACGCGGCGCGTCCCGGGTCGTCCACCGCATGGGCGAGCAGGGCGACGGGCGGTCGCATCCGGTCGTCGGCGGCGAGCGGCAGCAGGGCGTCCGCCTCGGGCGGGCCCTCGATGAGAACGGCGCTCGGGCGGGCGGCGTCCAGGGCGGCGCGGACGGCGCGGGCCGAGCCCGGTCCGTGGTGCCGCACGCCGAGCAGCAGCGGGCCGTCGTGGGGCGGGTGCGCGGTGGTCATACGGAGACCTCACGGCAGGCGCGGTAGAAGTCCTTCCAGCCGTCCCGCTCGCGCACGACCGTCTCCAGATACTCCTGCCAGACGACCCGGTCGGCGGCCGGGTCGCGGACGACGGCACCGAGGATGCCGGCGGCGACGTCACCGGGGCGCAGCACACCGTCGCCGAAGTGGGCGGCGAGGGCGAGGCCGTGGGTGACGACGGAGATGGCCTCGGCCGTGGACAGCGTCCCGGAGGGGGACTTGATCCTGGTGCGGCCGTCGGCCGTGACGCCGTCGCGCAGTTCACGGAAGACCGTGACGACGCGGCGGATCTCCGCCAGGCCGTCGGGGGCGGGCGGCAGGTCGAGGGAGCGGCCGATCTGGCCGACCCGGCGGGAGACGATGTCGACCTCCGCCTCGGGCGTGGCGGGCAGCGGGAGCACCACGGTGTTGAAGCGCCGGCGCAGGGCGCTGGACAGCTCGTTGACCCCCCGGTCGCGGTCGTTGGCCGTGGCGATGACGTTGAACCCGCGGACGGCCTGGACCTCCTGGCCCAGTTCGGGCAGGGGCAGGATCTTCTCCGACAGGATCGTGATCAGCGAGTCCTGGACGTCCGCCGGGATACGGGTCAGCTCCTCGATCCGGGCGGTCATGCCCTCGGACATGGCGCGCATCAGCGGGCTCGGCACCAGGGCCTCGCGGCTGGGGCCGTGGGCGAGCAACTGCGCGTAGTTCCAGCCGTAGCGGAGGGCTTCCTCCGGGGTGCCCGCGGTGCCCTGGACGAGGAGCGTGGAGTCCCCGCTGACGGCGGCGGCGAGATGCTCGGAGACCCAGGTCTTCGCCGTGCCGGGAACGCCGAGGAGGAGCAGCGCGCGGTCGGTGGCGAGCGTGCTGACGGCAACCTCGACGAGGCGGCGCGGGCCCACGTACTTCGGGGTGATCACCGTGCCGTCGGGCAGGGTGCCGCCGAGCAGATACGTGGTGACGGCCCAGGGCGAGAGGCGCCAACGCGGGGGGCGGGGGCGGTCGTCGGCGGCGGCGAGCGCCTTCAGCTCGTCGGCGAAGGCGTCCTCGGCGTGCGGGCGCAGGGCCTGGGCGCCGACGGCTGCGGTGGTTGCGGACACGGTCATGGTTCCCCCTCCAGATCGGTCGGACCTGATGTGCTTCCACCGTGCACCATGGCACTGACAATCCGCCTTTCCGCAGGTCGGAGGCTGTTGTCAGTGGGGTCGCCTACGGTCGGGACCATGCTGCTGACTGACGGGGGAGAACCCTTGGGCGCCGCTGCTCCGGCGGCGCGCTGGACGGTGGATCAGGTGCTGGCCCTGGCTCCTGACGACGCCTCACGCCGGGCGGGCAACGCGCTGGGTGCGCCCGGTCCGTGGTCGGACACCGGGGAGGACGCGGCAGGTGCGGTGTGGGGGCTGTGCCGGGGCAGTGGCCGCACGCCGTACCGGACGGTGGTGGACACCGCGGGCCCGGCGTATCAATGCGGCTGCCCGAGCCGGAAGTTCCCGTGCAAGCACGCGCTGGGGCTGCTGCTGCTCCGCGCCTCCGGCGACTGGCGGCCGGGCGCGGAGGTCCCGCCGGACTGGGCCGGTGCGTGGCTGACCGCCCGTCGGGCCCGCGCCGGGGAGGGGCCGGGGGCGGCGGACGGGGCCGGGGTGAAGGAGGGCGGAGCGAAGGGGGTCGGTCCGGCCGATCCGGAGGCGGCGCGGCGGCGGGCCGAGCGCCGGGCGGAGCGGATCGGCGGCGGCGCGCGGGAGTTGGAGCGGCGGCTCAGTGATCTGCTGCGCGGCGGGCTCGCGGCGTCCGAGCAGTCCGGGCACGGGCTGTGGGAGGAGACCGCGGCCCGGATGGTGGACGCGCAGGCACCGGGCCTGGCGGGCCGGGCACGGGAGTTGGCGGCGGTGGCGTCCTCCGGGCCGGGCTGGCCGGTGCGGATGCTGGAGGAGTGCGCGCTGCTGCATCTGCTGGACACGGCGTGGCTGGGCGTCGACACGCTGCCCGCGCCGCTGGCCGCGACGGTCCGCACCCGGGTCGGTCTGCCCTCCGCCGCCGAGGGGCCGGCCGTCCGTGACCGCTGGCTGGTCCTCGCGCAGTACGACACCCCCGAGGGCAAGATCATGGCCCGCCGGATCTGGCTGTACGGACGGGAGTCGGGCCGCACGGCCCTGCTGCTCTCCTTCGGCGCCCCCGGGCGGCCCCCGGCGACCGCCCTGCCGGTCGGCCTCGCGCTCGACGCCGAGCTGACCCCGTTCCCGGGGGCGGGCCGGCTCCGGGCCGAGCTGGGCACCCGGTTCGGCGCGCCCGAGCCCGGCGGGCCGCCACCGCCCGGGGTCGATGTCGCGGGTGGGATCGCGGCGTACGGGACGGCCCTGGCCGGCGATCCCTGGCTGGAGTCCTGGCCGGTCACGCTGCGCGGGGTCATACCGATCCCGACCGCCGAGGGGTGGCAACTGGCCGACGCGCACGGGGACACGGCGCTGCCGGTCGCCGCGCCGGCGCTGTCCCGGCCCGCGCTGTGGAAGCTCGTCGCGCTCTCCGGCGGCGGCCCGCTGACCGTCTTCGGCACCTGCGGCCACCGGGGCTTCGACCCCCTCGCGGCCTGGCCGGACGACCGCCCCGAGGAGTCCCTGACCCCGGTGATCCCGTGACGTCCGGGATGCCCCGGCGTCCCGGACCCTCCCACCGCCGTCCCCCACCGCCTCCCGCCGTGCCCCGACCCTCCGACCCCTGACTCCGTGACCCCTGGAGGAGCGATGTCCCGAACCACCGCGGCGGTACCGGTCGCGCCCGTGTCCGTGCCGTGGGAGGAGCTGGTCACCTCGGCGCTGCTGGGGACGGACCGGCGGCCGCTCGGAGTGGCGTCCCGGCCCGGTCCCGACGGTGCGGCGGCGGCCCTGCTGGACGCCGCCGCCGTGCACACCGTCCGGCGGCGGGCGGGACTGCTGCCCGCGCCCGCCGCGCCCCGGCCCGCCCCGGCGCCCGAGGACCCGCGTCCCGTACCGCCCGAGGCGGCCCGGAGCCGGCTGGCGCAGTTGCTCGCGGACCGGGCGGGGGCGGGCGGTGCGGGCGGCAGACGCGGGGCCGCCCCGGATCTGACGGAGCTGATCCCGCAGTGGCTGGCCACCGCCAACCGGCACGGCTACCGGGCGCCGGACGCCGTGCTGCCCGCTCTGCTGGAGGCGGCCCGCGCCCGGACGGACCTGCGGCCCGGGGCACTGGCCTTCGCAGGTCCGCGCGGGCTGTGGCTGGCCGGGCTGAACCCGGACTGGAGGTTCGCGCTGCGCGGCGCGTCCGGGAGCGCGCTGCTGCCCGAGGTGACGGACCGGGAGGGGGTGGGCCGGCTCTGGGAGGAGGGGCTGTTCGCGGAGCGGATCGCCCTGCTCGCCGCCGTCCGGGCGCACGACCCGGCGGCGGCCCGCGCCCTGCTGGAGACCACCTGGCCCACCGAACGGGCCGAGGACCGGCTGATGTTCATCGACTCGCTGCGCACCGGCCTGTCCGGCGGGGATGAGAAGTTCCTGGAGCGGGCCCTCGCCGACCGCAGCCGGAATGTGCGGGCCACGGCCGCCGAGTTGCTGTCGGCGCTCCCCGCCTCGGCGTTCGCCGGGCGGATGGCGGCGCGCGCCCTGACCTGCGTCAGCACCGGGCTCACCGGCACGGAGCCGTTCGTGGCCGTGGAGGCCCCGCACGAGTGCGACGCGGACATGCAGCGGGACGGGGTGGTGGCGCAGCCGCCGTCCGGGCGGGGTGAACGCTCGTGGTGGCTGGGGCAGTTGGTGGAGTCGTCGCCACTGTCCGTGTGGCCGGGGCGGTTCGGCGGGCGCGGGGCGCGGGAGATCGTGGCGCTGCCGGTGGCCGACGGCTGGGGCGAGGAACTGCACGCGGCCTGGTGCCGGGCGGCCGTCAGACAGCGGGATCCCGTGTGGGCGCGGGCCCTGCTCGGCGCGCCGTCGACGCCTCCGTCGCACGGTCCCGGCACGGCGTCGCTGGCCGAGCGCTCGAAGCTCCTGGCCGTGCTGCCGGCGGAGGAGCGGGCGGAGTGGGTCGCCGGGTTCATCGCCGCGCACGGGCTGTCCGAGGCGTTCCAGCTGCTCGGGGTCTGCCCGACCCCGTGGGCGCGGCCGCTCGGGCGGGCCGTCGTGGACGCCCTCGACATCGCGCGGGACGCGGGCAGCTATCCGTGGAGCTTCAGCGGGGTGATGGGCCTGGCCGAGCGCTGTCTGGACCCGGCCGAGGCGGACCGGCTGGAGATCCTGACCACCACACCCGACGAGCCCGAGGACGCGGCACCGGGTGCGAACGGCTACTGGTCGGAGGCGTTCCAGCGCCTCGTCTCCACCTTGCGGCTCCGGGCGGCGATGGACGAGGAGCTGACACCGGGGGACGGAGAGTGAAGGGCGTCACGGAGCGTGCCCGCGCGGGGTCGCACGTAGCGGGGCCGTAGAACGAGCGGGGTGGTGTGCGGCCGTACGCATGACCGCCGCACGCCACCCCACCCGTTCCCCGAAAGCCGGAGAACCGGACGGCCGGGCCGCCGGAGGGCCTGGCCGCCAGGCTGCCAGAGCACCGGAGCACCGGAGCACCCGAAGGTGCCGGACGGCCGGAGGGCCGTGCGGTTCAGGCTTCTGCCGGGTGGCGGACGTTGGCGTTGACCCAGTCGACGATCGCGGTGGTCGTCGCGCCCGGGGTGAAGATCTCCGCGACGCCCTGCGCCTTCAGCTGCGGGATGTCGTCGTCCGGGATGATGCCGCCGCCGAAGACCTTGATGTCGGCCGCGTCGCGCTCCTTCAGCAGGTCGATCACCTTGGCGAAGAGCGTGTTGTGCGCGCCGGAGAGGATCGAGAGGCCGATCGCGTCGGCGTCCTCCTGGATCGCGGTGTCCACGATCTGCTCGGGCGTCTGGTGGAGGCCGGTGTAGATGACCTCCATCCCCGCGTCGCGCAGGGCCCGCGCGATCACCTTCGCCCCGCGGTCATGCCCGTCGAGGCCCGGCTTCGCCACCACCACACGGATCGGACCGGTCACACCCATCACTGCCTCCACATGCGTTTCCCGTGCCGGAAGGGCCGGGGATGTGAACGAACGTTATCGACAGCATCCCGCACGGTGCCGTTTCGCGGTGGGCGGGGAGGGGGAAATCACACGTGGGACATGTTCACCGGGCACCGTTCCCCCGTCAGGACGCGGCAGTTCCGCCGCGAGGGGTGCGGCCGCCGGGAGAGCCGCGACGAGGCCGTCGTGCCACCGCGCCGTCAGCCGCACGGCACGGTGGTACGGCTCGCCCGCCGGCCGCCTCGCCAGGGCGGACGGGACGCAGCAGGTCGCTCCTCTTCCGGTATCGGAGCAGGAGGTCGATCATGCGGACCCCGCCGTTTCTCCCCTCGATGCCGTCACTGTCGTCCATGTGGTCCAGGCCGTCCGTGCCGCCCCTCCCCTCCGTGCCCCGGATGTCCGGGGCGGTGCTGAGAGCGACCGCGCTGGAACTGGTGGTGCTCGCCGGACACGCCCTGCTGTACCCCACCGGGGTGACCGATGAACGGCACCCCGCGAACACCCCCTCCACGGACACGTCGACCGACCCGGCGACCGGCAGGGCGACAGGCAAGACGCGGGGCAAGGCGACCGACCCGGCAGCGGGCCCGGCGGGGCGTGACTCCGGCCCGGCGGACCGGCCCACCGCACTGCCCACGTCGGGCCCCGGACACCGGCCGGTCGTCCTGCTGCACGGGTTCATCGACAACCGCTCCGTCTTCGTGCTGCTGCGCCGCTCGCTGGCCCGGCACGGCTGGCACCATCTGGAATCACTCAACTACTCCCCGCTGACCTGCGAGATCCGCACCGCCGCCGAACTGCTCGCCCGGCATGTGGAGGAGATCTGCGCCCGCACCGGACAGCGGGAGATCGACATCGTGGGGCACAGCCTCGGCGGTCTCATCGCGCGCTACTACGTCCAGCGGCTGGGCGGTGACCAGCGGGTCCGCACCGTCGTCACGCTCGGCACCCCGCACGGCGGCACCGCACTCGCCCGGCTGGCCGGCGCCCACCCCATCGCCCGCCAGATGCTCAGCGACTCGGAGCCCATCCAGGAGCTCCGGCTGCCCGCGCCCGGCTGCCGGACGCGCTTCGTCAGCTTCTGGGGCGAGCTGGACCAGGTGATCGTGCCCGCCGAGGCGGCCTGCGTCGACCATCCGGACCTGGACGCGGTCAACGTCCGCGTCACCGGGATCGGCCATCTCGCCCTGCCGGTGCACCCGGCCGTCACCGCCGCCGTCCGCCAGGCGCTGGACGACGAGATCCCGGACCACGGAGTCACCGGCACCGGCAGTGGCACAGGCACAGCCTCGGTCGCCTGAGTACGCGCCCCCGGACTGCCCCCTTCTGCCTCCGAGCGCCCTCGGAGCGCCCCTGCGGGCCTCTCGCGAGCCCCAATGAATCGAACGAGTTTCGAACATAGAGCCAAGGCTGTGTGCACGGCCCGCCGAAAGACGGCCGATTGCCCGTTTCCTGAGCGCGCGGGGGCCGTCGAAGATTGTCGGCGTCGCATACCGCCGGGTACAGTCGCGGCCACTGCTTACCCTCCGGAGTCCCCCACCGGACGCCGGAGACTGGTCCTGCTGCCGAGGCGAGAGAGAAGTTGGTGAACGACCAGCCCCCCTACGCCGGGTACGCCGGGTACGACGGCCACTCCACGGGCAGCTTCGACAGCGACCCGCTCTTCGGCTCCCTGCCCGGTGGCCACGACGCCTCGTACGACACCGCGACCGGTTACGCCTCCCCGTACGCGGCCGACGCCCCGACCGGCTACACCGGCACGTACGACACGGCCCAGTGGGACACGGGCGGGCACCGGACGGTCGGCTACGACCACCCCGCCGATTACGCGGCGTACACGGCGGAGCCCCAGCAGCACCCCTCGTTCGACACATACGGCGCCCCCGACGCGTACGGCAACACGACGGACGCGTACGGCACACCGGACTCGTACGGCATTTCGGACGCGTACGGCACCACCGAGACCTACGGCACCGGGCACGCGCACGGCACCGGCGAGGCGTACGGCACCGGGCACGCGTACGACACCTCCGGCTACGACACGGGGGCGACGGCGACGTGGCTGCCGACCGACGGCTATCTGCCGACGGTCCCGGCCCAGGGCGGCGCCCCCGATTCCTCGGGCCAGTGGGACACCACCGCCTGGTACGCGGACGGCCAGTGGGCGGCCACGGACACCACCGGGTACGACACCGGCGCGTACGACGCCACCGCCTGGAACACCGGGACCTCGGCCGCTCCGCAGGACACGCCCCCGCAGGACACGTACGAGCACACGGCGGTCAGCGAAACTCCTGTCCCCGCGTCCGCGCCCGCACCCGAGGCGGATGTGGACCCCGACAGCGGCTCCGCCTTCGACCCCTACGAGCCCTACCGCGCCGCCGCCGAGGCCGAGCAGACCGGCTCCGAGGACGCCGGTCACGCGCCCGCGAACGCCGCCGCAGAGGGCCACCGTCCCGCGAGCCGGCCCGCGCGGGGCGGTCGCAGCCGCAGGCGCTCCCCCGCCAAGCGCTCCGCGCTCCTCACCGTCGCCGTCCCCTCCGCCTGCGTGATGAGCGTGGCGGGCATCGCCGCGGCCTCCGTGGGCGGCATCGGCGGCGGCGAGGACAAGAAGGACGACACGATGTCCATGGCGGCCGCCGACCCCGGCACCGTCAAACCGGTCGCGGCCAACAACAAGCTGGACACGCAGCTCGCCAACCTCAGCGCCGACGCGGAGAACTTCGCGGACCGCGCCAGCCGCACCCAGGAGCGCATCGACCTCAAGGCGCGGCAGGCCGCCGAGAAGAAGCGGCGCGACCAGGAGGCGGCCCGCAAGGAGGCACTGCGCCCCAAGTTCATGCTGCCCGTCAAGCAGCACGGCCTCAGCGCGTACTTCGGCCAGGCGGGCGTCAACTGGATGTCGGTGCACACCGGCATCGACTTCCCCGTCGGCCCCGGCACGCCGGTGATGGCGGCGACGGACGGCACCGTGCGCACGCAGTTCAACTCGGCGTACGGGAACATGGCCATCGTCACCATGGCCGACGGCACGGAGACCTGGTACTGCCACCTCTCCACCACCCGGATCCGCTCCGGCCCGGTCAAGGCCGGTGACGTCATCGCGTACTCCGGCGACACGGGCAACTCGACCGGACCCCATCTGCACTTCGAGGTGCGGCCCGGCGGCGGCGCGGCGATCAACCCGCTGACCTGGCTCCGCAGCCACGGCGTCGACCCCACCTGAACCCGGCTGCGGCCTGAGCCGTTCCCGGGGGCCTTCCGCGTCCCCGGGAAGCCGGGCGGGCTCCCCGGGAACGAACGGGGGCTACAGCTTCTCGACCGGCGCGTACCGCAGGAGCAGCTTCTTCGGGCGTTCGTCGCCGAAGTCCACCGTGGCCTTGGCCTGGTCGCCCACGCCCTCGACCGCCGTCACCGTGCCCAGACCGAACTGGTCGTGGGTGACCCGGTCGCCGACCGCCAGCGCGACCGTCGGCTTCTCCGAGGCCCGCCGGGTCGCGAAGCCGGAGGGGCCGGAGCGCGCGCGGGAGGCGGAGAGCGAGGAGGCGATGCCCCCGGTCGGACCCGCCGGGGCCGCCATCGGGCCCTTGCGCTTCCAGTCCAGGTGCTGGTCGGGGATCTCTTCCAGGAACCGCGACGGCGGGTTGTACGCCGGCTGGCCCCAGGCGCTGCGCATGGCGGCGCGGGTGAGGTAGAGGCGTTCGCGGGCGCGGGTGATGCCGACGTACGCGAGCCGGCGCTCCTCCTCCAGCTCCTTGGTCTGGCCGAGCGCCCGCATGTGCGGGAAGACGCCGTCCTCCATGCCGGTGAGGAAGACCACCGGGAATTCGAGGCCCTTGGCGGTGTGCAGGGTCATCAGCGTGATGACGCCGGAGCCGTCGGTGTCCTCGTCGGGGATCTGGTCGGAGTCCGCGACGAGCGCGACCTTCTCCAGGAACTCGGCCAGGGTGCCCGCGCCCTCCTCCTCGCCGCGCTCCTGCTCGAATTCGAGGGCGACGGCGGCGAGTTCCTGAAGGTTCTCGATGCGGGTCTCGTCCTGCGGGTCGGTGGACGACTGGAGTTCGGCGAGATAGCCCGTGCGCTCCAGGACGGCCTCCAGGACCACGGCGGGTCCGGCGCCGGACTCGACGATCGTGCGCAGCTCCTCCATCAGCGTGTTGAACCGCTTGACGGCGTTGGCCGAGCGCGCGGCCATGCCGTACGCCTCGTCGACCCGGCGCAGGGCCTGCGCGAAGGAGATCTTCTCGCGCAGCGAGAGGGCGTCGATCATGGCCTCGGCGCGGTCGCCGATGCCGCGCTTGGGGACGTTGAGGATGCGCCGCAGCGGGACGGTGTCCTCGGGGTTGGCGAGGACCCGGAGGTAGGCCAGGACGTCCCGGACCTCCTTGCGCTCGTAGAAGCGCACGCCGCCGACGACCTTGTAGGGCAGGCCGACGCGGATGAAGATCTCCTCGAAGACACGGGACTGCGCGTTCGTCCGGTAGAAGACGGCGACGTCCCCGGCCCTCGCCTCGTCCGTGTCGGTCAGCCGGTCGATCTCGTCGGCGACGAACTGGGCCTCGTCGTGCTCGGTGTCCGCGACGTAGCCGGTGATCCGGGCGCCGGTGCCGGCCTTGGTCCAGAGGTTCTTGGGGCGGCGGCTCTCGTTGCGCTCGATGACGGCGTTGGCGGCGGAGAGGATCGTCTGCGTGGAGCGGTAGTTCTGCTCCAGCAGGATGGTGGTCGCGTCCGGGTAGTCCTCTTCGAACTGGAGGATGTTGCGGATGGTGGCGCCGCGGAAGGCGTAGATGGACTGGTCCGCGTCACCCACCACGCACAGCTCGCCGGGGGCGTCGTCGGGGCCGGTGGGGCCGACCAGCTCCCGTACGAGGGTGTACTGGGCGTGGTTGGTGTCCTGGTACTCGTCGACGAGGATGTGGCGGAAGCGGCGGCGGTAGTGCTCGGCGACGTCGGGGAACGCCTGGAGCAGGTGGACCGTCGTCATGATGATGTCGTCGAAGTCCAGCGCGTTGGCCTCGCGCAGGCGGGCCTGGTAGAGCGTGTACGCCTGGGCGAGGGTCTTCTCGAAACCGTCGGTGGCCTGGCCGGCGAAGGTCTCCTCGTCGATCAGCTCGTTCTTCAGGTTCGAGACCTTCGCCGTGAACGACTTCGGGGGGAAGCGCTTGGGGTCGAGGTCGAGATCGCGGCAGACCAGGGCCATCAGGCGCTTGGAGTCGGCGGCGTCGTAGATCGAGAACGAGGACGTGAAGCCGAGCTTCTTCGACTCGCGGCGCAGGATGCGGACGCACGCGCTGTGGAAGGTCATGACCCACATGGCGTTGACCCGGGGTCCGACGAGCTGTTCGACGCGCTCCTTCATCTCGCCCGCGGCCTTGTTGGTGAAGGTGATCGCGAGGATCTGGCCCGGGTGCACCCCGCGCTCGGCCAGCAGATGGGCGATGCGGTGGGTCAGCACCCGGGTCTTGCCGGAGCCGGCCCCGGCGACGATGAGCAGCGGGGACCCGGAGTGCACCACGGCGGCGCGCTGCTCGGTGTTCAGACCGTCGAGCAGGGCGGCGGCGTCGAGGACGGGGCGGTGGGCGCCGTCCCGGTAGTACGCCTCGCGGGGCGGCGGGGGCCCGTCGTAGACGCCCGCGAAAAGGTCCTCCGGCACCTCGTCGGGCGCGGAGTCCTCGGGGGGCGGCGGGGGCCCTTCCTCCGGTTGCTGGAGGCCGGCCAGGAAGCTGTCGTCAAAGAGGCTGCTCATCGCTGTACGAGTCTAGGGCCTGTGCGGCGGGTCAGGGCCGGGTAGGGCGCGGCGGCTGGTGCGGTGCATCGCAAGGCGCCGGAGCGTCCTGATAGCGGAGCTATCCGGGCGTTTCGGCAACGCCGCGAGGTGCCGTGCCAGGCGTCGCGACCCCGGCCATGACCCGCTGCACAGGCCCACCGGGCGGGCGCACTGACAGGTGGGGGCGGAGTGACCAAGAGCGCATGACCGACCGGGCACGGAGAGCGAGCGGGCGGGCGCGTGACGTGGTGAATCGGGGGCCCTGCCCGCCCCACGGCACCCCGATCCGCCAAGGTCACAAAAACGTATCGGGCATATCGAACACCAACCTTCACAGGGGCACCATGAGTTGGCTAGCGTGCTCCGTCGGGCGGCCCGTACCCCCAGAGGCGATCCACGCCGAGCGGGCGGCCACGCCGAATCCGGGCTGCGCGCACGAGGCGCCCGGAGCCGGGGACCCACACGAAGCACCGGGGTGAATCGGTCCGCGACCCCCCACCCGGACCGTAGGGCAGCCTTCCGTTCCGCCCGAACCCGACAGCTAACCCGGTAGGCGGTCCACGGAAGGAGATGCAGACCTTGGCGTCGCATCGCAAACCGCGCACCCGGGTGCGCACCACCGGCCCCGCCGTGGGGATCACGACCGCCGCTCTCGCGTCCGTGACCCTGTTGTCCTCGCAGAGCGCGCTGGCCGCGCCGGCCCCCAAGCCCAGCATCGAGGACGTCCAGAAGAAGGTCGACGACCTCTACCGGCAGGCGGGGACCGCGACCCAGCAGTACAACCGGGCGAAGGAGGCGACCACCGCCCAGAAGGCCGCGGTGGACAGGCTCCTGGACGACGTCGCCGAGCGGACCGGGAAGCTGAACGAGGCCCGCAGGACGCTCGGCACCTATGCCGCCGCCCAGTACCGGGGCGGCGCCCTCGCGCCGACCGCCACGTTCTTCCTGGCCGACGACCCGCAGTCGTTCTTCGACCAGACCCACCTCATGGACCGGATGACCGAGCGCCAGACCACGGCGGTCGCGGACTTCCGTACGCAGCAGGCGAAGGCGTCCAAGCAGCGGGCCGAGGCCGTGAAGAGCCTGGAGACGCTCACCGAGTCGCAGGCGACGCTGCGGACCAGCAAGCAGGCCGTCCAGACGAAGCTGGCCGAGGCCCGGACGCTGCTCTCGAAGCTGACCGCCGAGGAGAAGGCGCGGCTGGCCGAGCTGGAGCGGAAGAAGGAGGCCGAGGCCCGGCGCAAGGCAGCGGAGCTGGCGAAGAAGCAGGCCGCCGCGAAGGCCGAGGCCGACCGCAAGGCCGAGGAGGCCGCCGAGGCCGCCAAGCAGGGCGGCGGCGGTACGGACGCGGGCAGCGGTACCGATACGGGCACCGGCTCGGACAGCGGTGCCACGACGAAGGCCGACAAGGTGATGGCGTTCGCCGAGGCCCAGATCGGCAAGCCGTACGTATGGGGGGCGACCGGCCCCGCCTCGTACGACTGCTCGGGGCTCACCCAGGCCGCCTGGAAGGCCGCGGGGGTGGACATCCCGCGGACCACCTGGGACCAGGTGAACATCGGCACCCGGGTCGCCACGGCCGATCTGCGCCCCGGCGACCTGGTCTTCTTCTACGACGACATCAGCCACGTCGGCATCTACAAGGGCGACGGCATGATGATCCACGCGCCGAAGCCCGGGGCGAACGTGCGCGAGGAGTCGATCTACTACATGCCGATCTACGGGAGCGTGCGCCCGGCCTGACCGGGGAGACCCCGTCCGGACACGACGAGGGGCCGGCCCGTCACCGGGCCGGCCCCTCGTCGTCCGTGCGCTCAGTTCCAGAGCGTGGCGATGAAGATGTTGACGACGGTCAGTCCGCCGACGGCGGCGAAGAGGCCCTTGTCGACCTTCTCCTCGTCGCGCTTGACGTACACGATCCCGAGGATCACGACCAGGATCAGCAGCTTGATGCCGATCTTCACGTTGTTCACCGGGTGGTCGTCGGCCTGGTCGAGCCCGACGAGGGCGATCCCGGTGACGAGCATGGTCAGCGCACCGTGCAGCATCGCCGGGACGAACCGTGCCGTCCCGGCCCCCATGGCCTTCATCTGGGTGAGGAATCCGCCCAGCAGGGAGGCGATGCCGATGATGTGCAGGGCGACGAAGACATCGATGAGTACGCGCATGGCTCCGCAGCCTAGCTCCGCACATAGCAGCACCCGGCGGCGAGGTGGGTCTCTCTGACCGCTTGACCGGTTGATGCGCGAATTGCCTGACTCTGGCGGGGTTTTTCCGGTCATCCGAGAACAGCGCAACGCCAAATTCAGACAATAGTGGTCATTACAACTCCTGCCCGTGCCCCGGGTTTAGCGTCCCGTCCCAGGTGACCCCCCACCACCGGCCCCCGTGCGGGGCGGTGTGCCGGGCGGTCGCCCCGCCGGGTCCCGCGGCGGACCGCACCCCCTGTGCGCGGTCCCCCGCCGGACCGGGCGGGCCCGCCGGTAGGCCCCGGCGGGCAGTCGCAAGGAAGGACGCCCGCCCTCGTGGCAGCGCACCGCAAGACCAAGCAGCGCCCGCACTCCGGCACTGCTGCCCGCACCGCCGCGACACTGGCCCTCGCCGGAGCCGCGACGGCCGCCGCGTTGCCGGGACCGGCGCACGCCGATCCCGCCCCCACCACCGCCCAGGTGAAGGCCCGGGTCGACCGGCTCTACCGGGAGGCGGAGACCGCCACCGAGCAGTACAACGGCGCGAAGGAGAAGGCCGCCGCCACCGCCCGCGCGGTGGACGACCTGCGCGACGAGGCCGCCCGCCGCACCGAGCGCCTCAACACGGCACGCCAGGCCCTCGGCGCCTACGCCGCCGCGCAGTACCGTTCCTCCGGCATCGACCCCGCCGTCCAGCTCGCCCTCTCCTCCGACCCGGACCAGTACCTCCGCCGCGCCGCGTACGTCGAGCGGGCCGGCGAACGCCGCGCCACCGAACTGCGCACCGTGCGGCGCCAGGTCACCGACCTCGCCCAGGTCCGCGCCGAGGCCGCCGGGCAGCTGCGCGAACTGGCCGCCCGCCGGGCCGCCCTCAAGGAGCACAAGGCCACCGTCCGCGCCAAGCTCGCCGAGGCCCGGCGCCTCCTGGACCGGCTGAGCCCGGCCGAGCGCGCCGCCTTCGACGCCTCGGAGGGCGGCCGGGGCGAGGCCCACGCCGGACGCGGCGCCCCGCGCGGTCTGACCGCCGCCCCGGGCACCCGCGCCGCCCAGGCCGTCGCCTTCGCCTACACCGCCCTGGGCAAGCCCTACGTCTGGGGCGCCACCGGCCCGTCCTCGTTCGACTGCTCCGGGCTCACCCAGGCCGCCTGGCGCGCCGCCGGTGTCTCGCTGCCCCGCACCACGTACACCCAGATCAACGCCGGCCGGCGGGTGTCGCGCTCCGAACTCGCCCCGGGGGACCTGGTGTTCTTCTACTCGGGCATCAGCCATGTCGGGCTGTACATCGGCAACGGGCGGATGATCCACGCCCCGCGCCCCGGCGCCCCCGTCCGCATCGCGCCCATCGACCAGATGCCCTTCGCGGGGGCCACCCGGGTGGCGTAGGCTCCCGGCCCCGGCCGTGACCGGCCGGTCCGCCCCGACGGCCCGAAGGACACCCGCACATGCCGATGGACGCCGACGTCCAGCACCATGCCCGCACCCTCACGCTGCGCTCCCCGGACCATGTCCGGGTCGGGCCGTTCGTGATCCGCCACAACCCGAAGTGGTCGCTGAAGTACGCCAACTACGCCATCCCCGACCAGGGCGCCGAGCCGACGCCCGGCGATCTCGACGCGCTCGTCGCGGCCTTCCGGGAGCGGGACCGGATGCCCCGGCTGGAGTTCCTGCCCGGTTCGGCGCCCGCCGTCGAACCGGCGCTGCTGGCCGCCGGGTTCACCGTCGAGAACCGCGCCCCGATCCTCGCCTGTGCCCCCGGTGAGCTGGTGGACCCGAAGCCGGTCGCGGAGCTGGCCGTCACGGAACCGGCCACCGGGGCCGAG
Source organism: Streptomyces sp. NPDC001515 (assembly GCF_053597115.1). Classification (NCBI taxonomy): domain Bacteria; kingdom Bacillati; phylum Actinomycetota; class Actinomycetes; order Kitasatosporales; family Streptomycetaceae; genus Streptomyces; species Streptomyces sp. NPDC001515. The sequence goes on along the minus strand of NZ_JBSFHN010000024.1, from coordinate 44,521 downwards.
TTCGCCGCCGCCGCGCTCGTCCAGCACCTGGGCTACGGCGGCGAGGGCGAGCCCGAGGAGGGCACCGCCGCGTGGCTGCGCGACGCGGTGGCCGGGGGCGGGGTCGCCGCGCTCGCCACGGTCGGCGGCGTCCCGGCCGGCGCCGGGGGCTGCTCGGTGCCCGTCGACGGACTCAGCGAGCTGGCGGGCCTGGCGGTCGCCGCGGAGTTCCGCCGCCGGGGCATCGGGGCCGCGCTCTCCGCGCATCTGACCCGGACCGCCTTCGCACGGGGCTGCCGGGTGGTGTGGCTGGAGCCGGGCGACGCGGATGTGGAGCGGATCTACGCGTCCATCGGCTACCGCCGGATCGGCGAGAAGCTGAACATCTCGCTCGACCCGGCGGACCCGGACACCGACTGAGGGCCGGGATCAGACCAGCCGGCGGGCCGTCGCCCAGCGGGTCAGCTCGTGGCGGTTGGAGAGCTGGAGCTTGCGCAGCACCGCCGAGACGTGCGACTCGACGGTCTTCACCGAGATGAACAGCTGCTTGGCGATCTCCTTGTACGCGTACCCCCGGGCGATCAGCCGCAGGACCTCGCGCTCGCGCTGGGTCAGCCGGTCCAGGTCCTCGTCGACCGGGGGCGCGTCCGTGGAGGCGAAGGCGTCGAGGACGAAGCCGGCCAGCCGGGGCGAGAACACCGCGTCGCCGTCCTGGACCCGGAAGACCGAGTCGATCAGGTCGGCGCCGGTGATGGTCTTGGTGACGTAGCCGCGCGCGCCGCCCCGGATGACGCCGATGACGTCCTCGGCGGCGTCCGAGACGGACAGCGCCAGGAAGCGCACCGGGTTCTCCACCGCACCCATGAACGGGGCGCAGCGGCGCAGCACCTCGACGCCGCCGCCGCCGGGGAGGTGGACGTCGAGGAGGACGACCTCGGGGCGGGTCGCCGTGATGACGGTGACCGCCTGGTCGACGTCGGCGGCCTCCCCGACGACCTCGACGCCGGTCTCCTCGGTGCGGCCGATCTCGGCCTGGACCCCGGTGCGGAACATCCGGTGGTCGTCGACGAGCACGACTCGTACCCGGCGCTCCGGGCCCTCGCCGCCCGTGGTCGCCTCAGTGGTCCCGTTCATCGCTCGTCCTCTCCATCTCCAGCTCGACTTCCGTGCCCCCGCCGGGCACCGAACGCAGCCGTGCGGTGCCGCCGTTGCGCTGCATCCGGCCGATGATCGACTCTCGTACGCCCATTCTGTCCCCCGGTACGGAGTCCAGGTCGAATCCCGGGCCCCGGTCGCGGACCGAGACGAAGACCGTGCGGCCCTCGACCTCCGCGTACACCTGGACGGCCCCGCCCTCGCCACCGTACTTGGCGGCGTTCACCATCGCCTCGCGCGCGGCCTGCATCTGCGCGGCCAGCTTCTCGTCGAGGGGGCAGTCGCCGACGACGACGACCTCCAGGGGGACGCCGTGCTTGTCCTCGACCTCGGCGGCGGCGCGTTTGACGGCCTCGGCCAGGGTCTCGGGTTCGTCGCCCTCGTCCTTGCCGGTGCCCTCGGGGTTGTAGAGCCAGTTGCGCAGTTCGCGCTCCTGGGAGCGGGCCAGCCGGCGGACCTCGCCGGCGTCGTCGGCGTTGCGCTGGATCAGGGTGAGGGTGTGCAGCACGGAGTCGTGGACGTGGGCGGCGACCTCGGCGCGCTCCTGGGCCCTGATGCGCATCAGGCGTTCCTCGGAGAGGTCCTGGGTCATGCGCACCAGGTAGGGGCCGGCCAGCAGGGCGATCCCGGCGAGGACGGCGATGGCGGCCGTCATGACGTTGCCGAGCTGGGCGGCGGAGCCGCGGACGACGATGAAGCCGGTCAGGCCGAGGCCGACCAGGGCCACACCGGCCAGTCCGCGCGCCAGGTGCAGGACGCTGCGGCGGCCGCCGACCTCCATCCAGCGGGCCCGGCGGGCGTTGTCGGCCTGCCGCCAGACCAGGACGGAGCCCGCGCCGATCAGCAGGGTCGGCCAGATGTAGCGGTCGGCCTTGCTGCCCATGTCGACGTTGCCGACGAAGACGAGCGCGCCGATGAAGAGCGCGACGAGGGCGAAGACCTGGCCCTTGTCGGGTTTGCGGAGCCGGCGGGTGCCGTCGGGCGCGGTCTCGAAGAGGGACCGGGGCCCCTCCACCCCGCCGACGCCGAGCGGCACCACGATCCAGAACACCGCGTACAGCAGGGCGCCCAGTCCGTCCGCGAAGAACAGCCCGACGAAGACGAACCGCACCCAGGCGACCGGCAGCCCGAGGTGTCCGGCGAGTCCGCGCGCGACCCCGCCGAGGAGCCGTCCGTCGGCGCTGCGGTACAGCTTGCGCGGCGGCGGCTCCTCCTGATCGGGCGCGTGGGAGCTTGCGGCTCGGGTCGTGGCGGCTGGCATGCCCCGATCGTCACACGTCCGTGCGGGTGGTGGCATCAGGGTGTGCCCCCAGTTCGACCCTGAGGACAGCCCCCGGGACCGCGATCGCGGCTCCGGCCCGCCCCTGAGGACCGGCCGGGGCAATATCAGGGACCGGCCAGGGTCGGGGCGGGTGCCGGACGGCGGCGGGGGCCGTCAGGATGGAGCCATGACCACTCCTCAGGCTGCGCCGTCCGGCGTCGTGCCGCCGTCCGCTCCCCCGCCGCGCCTGTACCGCAGCGCGCGGCAGAAGGTGGTGGCCGGGGTGTGCGGCGGGCTGGGCCGTTACTGCAACGTCGATCCGGTGATCTTCCGGATCGTGCTCGGTGTGCTCTCCGTGACCGGTGGGCTCGGCCTGGTCTTCTACGGTTTCGCCTGGCTGCTGATCCCGCTGGAGGACGAGGAGGAGAACGAGGCGCGCCGGCTGCTGTCGGGCCGGGTGGAGGGGGCCTCGCTGATCGCGGTGCTGTGCGCGCTGATCGGCTGCGGGCTGTTCCTGTCGATGCTCGGCAACAGCGGGACGCTGGCGTTCTCCGCGATGCTCACGGTCGCGGTGGTCGGTTTCACCGTCTGGTCGCGGCAGCGCAGGTCCACCGACGCGCAGGAGGGGGCGGGCCCGGCCGCCGAGCGGGCGGTGGTGGACGCGCCGCCCGAGGTGAAGGCGCCGCCCACGCCGTCCGCCCCGTCCTGGTGGCGCGATCCGATCGTCAAGGACGGGACGACGGGACCGGTGGCGGCCGGCTATCTGTGGGGCCCGGCGGACACGGCGGCCGACGGCGGGGCGTCCGGCTCGACGACGTACGCGCCGTTCCGTCCGCCGCCGAGGTCGCGGGGGGCCGGCCGGCCGTGGTCCGCCGGTTTCCCGGTGTTCCTGACGGCGGTCGTGGCGGGCGGCCTCGGCGTCTGGCTCAGCTGGGCGTCCCAGCCGCTGGGGACGAGCCTGGAGATCGGGCTGGCCTCGGCGCTGGCGGTCTTCGGGCTGGCGATGGTGGTCACCGCGTTCGTGGGGCGGACCGGCTTCGGCACGCTGCTGCTGGCGATGATCACGGCGGGGCTGCTGGCGGGCGCGTCCACCCTGCCCAAGGACATCACCACGCACTGGGTGACCGAGGAGTGGCGTCCGGCGACGGCGGCGGAGGTGCGGCCCCGGTACGCGGTCGGCACCGGCCAGGCCGAACTGGACCTGGCCCGGGTGGTGGTGCCGAAGGGCGACACCGTACGGACCCGGGTGGAGGCGAGGGCCGGCCGGGTACTGGTGCACGTCCCGCAGGACGCCACCGTGACGGTACGGGCCCGTAGCGACGCGGGCGTCCTCGTGGTGATGGACGGGAAGACCGCGGCGGACGTGGACGTCACGGCCTCGCTGGACGAGCGCCGGACCCTGCCGCCCGCGGCGGGGAGCCGGCCGGGCGGCACCGTCGCCCTGGATCTGGAAGTCGGGTACGGACAGGTGGAGGTCAGGCGTGCCGCGTCATGAGATCCGGCCCGGACGGGCCGTGGCGGGACTGGTCATGCTGACCCTGGCCGGCGGGTACGGGGCCGACGCGGCCGGGGAGTGGAACGCCCCGCCGCAGTTCTTCGTGGGGCTGTTCTGCGGCGGTCTGTGGGCGGCCGTGCTGGTGACGTGGATCGGCTACCGCATCCGCCGCCGGCGGGTGGCGAGGAAGGCGTCGACGGAGAGCGTGGGCGCCCCGCCGAGCAGCAGCGGCAGCCAGGCCATGAGGTAGACCAGGTCGTTGCCCAGGTAGTAGGGCGAGACCTGCCAGCTGACCGTCAGCCACAGGCTGAGCGAGATCAGCGCCCCGCCGAGGGCCGCGATCCGGGTCCACAGGCCGAGCAGGGCGCCGATGCCGACGGCCAGTTCGCCGAGGGCGATGGCGTAGCCGAAGCCGGCCGGGGCCTTGAGGGCCAGGTCGACGAGGCCGGGGATCGCGGCGGAGTCCCGTACGGCCGTCATCTGCGCGCCGATCGATCCGGCGCCGGACGCGTGGAAGAAGGCGCTGTCGGTGAGCTTGTCGATCGCCGCGTAGAGGAAGGTGATGCCGAGGAAGAGCCGCAGGGGCAGCACGGCGTTCTCCCGTGCCAGTTCGCCGAGCCCCTTGGCCTCGCCCGGAACGCGCCCGTTCGTGACGTACCCGTGCATGGTTCTCCGCCTTTCCTCGGCCCGTCGGCGGGACCGCGCGGTCCCGCCACGGGGCCGTTCGACCCTCGCCGGACCGTTCGATCCGTCACTCGACCTTATGTACGTCCCTGGCGCGCGTCGCACCAGGTGTGCGGTCGGGGCGGTGCGGGGTCAGTCGGTGACGTCGATCGCGACGCGGTTGGACTCGGCGCCGGAGGCGGTGACCACCTGCACCTCGACGGTGCCGGGTTCCACCTCCACGGGCACGGGCACGGTGAGCACGGTGTCGGTCGGGTTGGCGAAGCCGCCGGGGACCGGGACGAGCGGGACGTGGACGTGGACGGTGCCGATGCGGACGACGAGGCGGGCCAGCCGGTCGGGCGTCCCGGCGCCGGGCGGCACGAAGCCCGCGCCCCGGATCTCGATGTCGTCGCCGGTGCGGACCGGGGCGTCCAGATCGCCGGCCTCCCGGGACCGGACGACGGACAGCACGACCGGCCGGCCGCCCTCGGTGTACTTCCCGGCGAAGTAGGCCGCCGCCGAGACCGCCACCAGCAGGGCGAGGCCCCACGGCAGATCGGGCAGTTGCTCGGGCCGCCGGGCCAGCCGGACCGCGGCGAAGACCACGGCGACGGCGGACACCAGCACGTAGGTCACATCGGTGAAGCTGCCGCGCCCGGCGTCGTCCGTGAGCAGATCGGCCGCGCGCGGCCGGTCGGCCCGGACCTTCTGGAGCCGGCCCGACAGCACCCGGACGGCGACGACCCGGCGGACGACGACCGCGATCGCGCAGACCAGGGCGAGCACGCTCACCACCCCGGCGCCGCGCGCCAGGTCCAGTCCCTCGATCAGCGCGTCGCGCCGGGCGGGCCCGGAGGCGGCGGCCAGCTGGAGGGCGAGGACGAGGACCGCGAAGACGGCGAGGAGCACCCAGCAGGCGGCGACCGTGCGGGAGGTGGAGAGCCGGTTGTCCTCACCGATCAGCGGGGCGAGGAGGCCGCCGCGGGCCCGGTGGACATGGGCGGCGGCGGTCAGGAGCGCGGCCGTGACGAGTGAGGCGATCAGCCCGGCGGTCCTGGCGTGCGTCCAGCCGGCGCCGATGGCGGTGGCCGACTCCGCGACGGCCAGCACGGCCACGGCGCCCCAGACGGTGATCAGGGTCCGCTGCCAGACCCGGTACAGCCAGGCGTCCCCGGCCTCGCGCCCCCGGTCCGCGACGGCCCGCGCGGACTGGGTCAGTTCGTCCGAGACCCACTGCCGGGTCGCCGAAGGGGACTGGGCGACCCCGGCCGGAAGTCCCTGGCCCGCGGCGAGCTGGTCCCGCCGGGCCAGGAACGCGGCGACCGCGCGCCGGTGCCCCTGACGTGCTCCGTGCGGGCAGTCGCCGCACGTGCAACCCCCGCCGTGCGTGCTCTGCCCCGCCTCGTCCAACGCCACGGAGAACGCCGCCCTTTCCCACCCGGTCCAGCCGCAGGCCCACCCCAACTCGGCTGTGATTGCTGCGAATTGTGCCGTACGACGGGGGCGTCCACCGCATCGGGGCACACCGGAGGGGCGGGTTCGTCAGAATGTTCGGGCGATACGGCTCCACAGCGGCTGGTAGTTGATCCACGCCACCAGATCGCTGCCCAGCTGCTCCCGGGTGGCGACCGCGTCCCGGTGCTCGATCAGCACGGGTTTCCCGGCGGCCCGCGCGGCCAGCTGGACCTGGCAGGACCGCTCCATCGTGAGGAACCACCAGGCCGCCGCGTCCACCGAGTCGCCCACGGTCAGCAGCCCGTGGTTGCGCAGCACGACCGCCTTGCGGGGGCCCAGCGCGGCGGCGATCCGACGGCCCTCCTCCTCGTCCACGACGACCCCGGTGTACGCGTCGTAGAGGGCGTGGTCCTCGTAGAACGCGCAGGACTCCTGGGTGATCGGCTCGATCAGCTCCCCGAGCGCGGCCAGCGCCCGGCCGTGCACCGAGTGGGTGTGCGCGACGGCGACGACGTCCGGCCGGGCCCGGTGGATCTGGGCGTGGACGGCGAAGGCGGCCTGGTTGACGTGGTGGCGGCCCTCGACGACCTGGCCGTCGCCGTTGACCAGGATCAGCTCCTCGGGCCGCAGCCCCTCGAAGGGGACGCCGAAGGGATTGACCCAGTAGCAGTCGGTGAACTCGGGGTCCCGCGCCGTGATGTGCCCGGACACCCCGTCCTCGAATCCGTGCTCCCCGAACAGGCGCAGCGCCCCGGCCAGGCGCTCCTTGCGGTGCGCCCGCTCCTCGTCCGGGCCGGCGTGCACGGGCGGCATCGCGAAGTGGAGCTGGTCCAGGGGTACGGGTACGGGCTCGGGCATGACGGCTCCTCGGGGCTCCCGGGCGTACGGGATCAGACGTACGGGACCGGAAGCTACCGCCGGTCGCCGCAGGTCGCCAGAGGTATCCCCGAGGGATTCGGGAGCGAGCGTGCCCTGGGAGCGGCGATGCCGCCGCCCGTGGGTACGGACGGCGGCATCGGCGGGGCCTCGGGGAGGGCTACTCCCACTCGATGGTCCCCGGCGGCTTGCTCGTGACGTCGAGCACCACGCGGTTCACGTCGGCGACCTCGTTGGTGATGCGGGTGGAGATCCGGGCCAGCGTCTCGTACGGCAGACGCGACCAGTCGGCCGTCATGGCGTCCTCGGAGGAGACCGGGCGCAGCACGATCGGGTGGCCGTAGGTGCGGCCGTCGCCCTGGACGCCGACGCTGCGGACGTCCGCGAGCAGGACGACCGGGCACTGCCAGATGTCGCGGTCCAGACCGGCGGCGGTCAGTTCCTCGCGGGCGATCGCGTCGGCCTCGCGGAGCAGGTCGAGGCGCTCCTTGGTGACCTCGCCGACGATGCGGATGCCGAGGCCGGGGCCGGGGAACGGCTGGCGCTGGACGATCTCCTCCGGCAGGCCCAGCTCCTGGCCGACCATGCGGACCTCGTCCTTGAACAGCTGGCGCAGCGGCTCGACGAGCTCGAACTCGATGTCGTCGGGGAGGCCGCCCACGTTGTGGTGGGACTTGATGTTGGCCGTGCCGGTGCCGCCGCCGGACTCCACGATGTCCGGGTAGAGCGTGCCCTGGACGAGGAAGGCGACCTCGGGACCCTCCTCCTGGAGGATCTCCAGCTGCGCCTGCTCGAAGACCCGGATGAACTCCCGGCCGATGATCTTGCGCTTGGTCTCCGGGTCGGAGACGCCGGCCAGCGCGTTCAGGAAGCGCTCGCTGGCGTCGACGACCTTCAGGTTGGCGCCCGTGGCGGCGACGAAGTCCTTCTCGACCTGCTCGGTCTCGCCCTTGCGCATCAGGCCGTGGTCGACGTAGACGCAGGTGAGCTGGGAGCCGATGGCCTTCTGGACGAGGGCCGCGGCGACGGCGGAGTCGACGCCGCCGGACAGGCCGCAGATGGCGCGCTTGTCGCCGACCTGGGCGCGGATCGCGGCGACCTGCTCCTCGACGACGTTGGTCGTCGTCCAGGTCGGCTCGATGCCGGCCCCCCGGTAGAGGAAGTGCTCCAGGACCTGCTGGCCGTGCGTGGAGTGCATGACCTCGGGGTGGTACTGGACGCCGTAGAGCTTCTTCTCGTCGTTCTCGAAGGCGGCGACCGGGACGACGTCCGTGGACGCGGTGACGGTGAAGCCCTCGGGGGCCGCGGAGCAGGCGTCGCCGTGCGACATCCACACCGACTGCTCGGTCGGGGTGCCCTCGAAGAGGGTGGAGCCGGCCTTGGACACGGTCAGCGGGGTGCGGCCGTACTCGCGGGCGCCGTTGTCGTCGACGGTGCCGCCGAGCGTGGTGGCCATCAGCTGGAAGCCGTAGCACATGCCGAAGACCGGGACCCCGGCCTCGAACAGCGCCCGGTCGAGCGAGGGCGCGCCCTCCGCGTACACGGACGAGGGCCCGCCGGAGAGGATGATCGCCCGGGGATTCTTGGCCAGCATCTCGGCCACCGGCATCGTGGACGGCACGATCTCGCTGTAGACCCGGGCCTCGCGGACCCGTCGGGCGATGAGCTGGGCGTACTGGGCGCCGAAGTCGACAACGAGGACCACGTCGGTGGCGGTGTCGGGGGCGGCGGGGGGTGCTGCTGGCACGGGGCGGCCTTCCGGCGGTGGAGAGGGGGTCGGTTCTTCCGATTCTACCGGCGGCCGCGGGCGTCCCTCGTCGCGCGGGGACCGGCGGCCGGAGATCCCCGGGCGGCCCGGGGAAGCGGCGGGCGGGGACGGCCCGCGCGGGGAGCGGCGGGCACGGTCGGGCCGCGCGGCGCCGAGGGCCGCGCGCTGGGGACGAGGCCGGGGGCGGGGGGACGGGCCGCGCGGCGCCGGGCCCGTCCCCCCCGCCGCCGCGCCTGTCTCACCATCCGGGCCCGGCTCCGCTCCGGGGCGGGCCCGGGTCCATACTGTCCCCATGCGTCAGCACACGACCTTCGTCTTTACCTATGGCATCCGGCCCGCCGGCTGCCATGGTCGTGCTGCTTGAGCAACTGACAAGCAACGTTCCAGGCGCCCCGGGCCGACAGGCCCGGGGCGTTCTGGCGTTCCGGGCCCGTCGGACCCGGGGGCCGCACCCCACCGGGAGACCCGCCATGAGCAGCACCACCACCGCCACCCCCGTGTCCGCCGCCGAGCGGACCGGCGCGCACACCGACGAGGCCGCGGCCCTGATCGGGGACGCGCGCGAGCGCATCGACACCCTGGACGACCGGATCATCGGTCTCATCCAGGAACGGATGGCCGTCTCCACGGTCATCCAGGAGGCCCGGATCACCTCCGGCGGCCGCCGGGTCAACCTCTCGCGCGAGATGGAGGTCCTCGGCCGGTACCGCGAGGCGCTGGGCAAGCCCGGCACCCCGCTGGCGATGACCCTGCTGGAGCTGTGCCGGGGCCGCGTCTGAACCGCCCCCGGACCGGTGTTCGGGCGGATTCTCACCCGTACGGCGCGTGACCGGGGCCCGCGCGGCTTCGTTGGTCCCGGTGTCCGTGCCAGCCAGGGGCGGCGTCGTTTCGACACCACGCGTGGCTCCGCCGGAGCGTGTGGCGTGCTTCGGGCACGCCGTGGGACCGCGCACCGGCGTGTGTGACCGGTCGGCAGGGGACAGCAGCCCGGTCACTTCAGGAAGGCAGGCTCCAGGGACGCCTGGGGCCTGCCTTTCGCCGTGCCGCCCGCGCCGCCGCGTACAGCGCCCCGCCCGCCGACAGGGCCGCCCCGGCCAGGAGCGCGGCCGGGCGCGGGTCCGTACCGGTGGCGGCGAGCCGGCCGGTGCCGGCCGCGGGCCGGGGGCCGGGGGTCGCGGTGGGTGCGGAGGTGCTCGCGGCGGGTGCCGGGCCGCCCGTTCCGGAGGAGGCGGTGGGGGCGGGACCGGTGGTCCCGGAACCGTCCGTGCCCCCTCCGGGACCGCCGGGCGCACCGGCGCCGAGGGCGTCGAGGACGACGGTCGCCGTGTTGTTCGCCGGGTCCGGATCGAAGGGCGGCGGCATGTCCGGCGTTCCCGTGGCGTGCACCGCGACCGTGCCGGTGGCCCCCGCGGCTACGGCGTCGGTGATCCGCAGGGTGAACGGCAGGGCGACGACTCCGTCCTCCCGTACGGCGGACGGGGCCGCGCACACATAGCGGGGGGCGTCGGCGGCCGTGTCGCGCCGGCAGGCGGCGGGGTGGCGGACGGCCTCGGCGCCCTCGGGGAGCGTGAAGTCGATCTCGGCGACGGGCCGCTCCGTCGCGATGTTCCCGATCCAGGCCGGGCCCCGGTTGCGTACGCCGATCTCCGTCTCGACGGTGCCGCCCGCGCCGGCCTCCGCGAGGTCCCCGTAGGCGACGAGGTCGGCGGTGTTCGTGGTGGTGAAGTCGGTCTCGCGCTGGTTGTCGCCGGGGGTGAGGTCGGCGGAGCGGGGGGCGGGCAGGGCGGCGAGGGCGAGGACGTTCCCGCGTGCGCCCGGGACGGCGCGGGCGGTCGTGGCCGGCGCGGCGGTGGCCCCGGGGCCGCCCTCCTCGACGCCGTAGCGGAAGGTGTCCCGGTAGGCGTGCGCGGTCGCGCGCAGCGTCAGGGGTTCGGCGAGCGTGTAGGTGGCGCCGGCCTCGAAGTCGCCCTCGACCGCGCAGACGGCGGTGGTCTCGACGGGAAAGCCCCGGTCCGCCGCGTCCTCGGTGTAGACGCAGTTCTCATACCGCTCGGTGAAGGCGATCCCGCGCGTGTACCCGAGGGTGAGCAGCACGCCGTGGGCGGCGCGGCTCCCCGTGTTGGCGAAGGTGAGCGCGACGGGCTGGGTCTCGCCGGGGGTGAGGTGGCGCTGGAGGGGGAGCTCCTTCATCACGAGGTCGGATCCGCCCACCGTGATCCGGGTGGTGAACGGGGTGAAGGCGAGGCCCCGCGCCTCGCCGGTGATCCGGACGGTGGCGGACGCGCCGTTGGCGCTGCCCCGGGCGGCGGTGACGAGGAGGGCGGGCAGGGGGGTGCTCCCGGGCCGCAGTCGGGTGCCGTGGCAGACGGCCCGGGTGCCGGTGACGGCGCACCGGACGGGGCCTTCGTTCCTTTCGAGAACGGCGTCCCTTTCGAAAGTCGCGCTTGTTTCGAAAGCGGCGACGTCTGTTGCGAAAGCACCGTCCGCTTCGAAAGCGGCGCCCCTTTCGAAAGTCGCGTCCGCTTCGAAAGTCGTGTCCGCTTCGAAAGCGACGTTCGCGACGCCCGCGAGGCCGCCGAGGTCGAAGGTCACGGTGTAGGCGCCGTCCGAGCCGCCGTCCGCCCGTTCCGGGACCTCGACGCGCGTCTCGACACGCGCGGGGCGTGGGGCGCCCTGGGCGGGATACGGGTGGACGGCCGTCACGACGGGTCCGGCGAGGGCGGGTGCGGCGGGGGCCGGCACGGGGGTGGCGGAGTAGGCAGGGGTTCCCAGGGCGAGCACCCCCGCCACCAGCAGTCCGGCGGCGGCGAGACCGCACCCCGCACGGCGCAGGGCGTCCAGTGCCGGTGCGGGGGCAGTCGTGCTTCTCATCGCGTGACCTTCTGGGGTCGATGGGAACGGTGTGGCTGCCGTGGCAGCGACACGTTCGACCCCGGGGCCGTACGAACAGTTGCGCGGGTCCAGGTCACGGATTGGGCACGCCGGAGCGCTCCCACCGGGACAGGGAACGTGATCGGCGTCACATAAGGATTCTGTGAACTCGGGGACAACCATTGAGGGGCCCGACAGGTCATGCATGCGGAACCACCGGTCACACCCGTCTCACGGGACCACCGGTTGAGCGTGAGGGGCTGCACTCGGAGGGGGGTGCAGCCCCTTCTGCTGTCCGGGATCCTGCGCTCCGGGACGGCTCAGACCTTCTTCGGCGGCACCGCGGGCATACCGAGGAACGGCAGCCGCAGCGCGCCGAAGGCGTCCTCGGGAACGGCGGGGGCCTGCGGCGCGACCGCCTTCAGCCGGGTGTACGCCTCGCCCTGTTCCGGGCGCGGATCGGGCTCGCCCTTGTTGGGCCAGAAGGACATCGCCCGCTCGGCCTGGGCCGTGATCGTCAGCGAGGGGTTGACGCCCAGATTGGCGGAGACCGCCGAACCGTCCACGACCGAGATGCCCGGGTGGCCGAACAGCCGGTGGTACGGATCGATCACCCCCTCCTCGGCGTTCGCGCCGATCGGGCAGCCGCCGAGGAAGTGCGCGGTGAGCGGGGTGCCCATCAGCTCACCGATGTTGGACCCGGGGAAGCCGTTGATCTCCTCGGCGAGCAGCGAGGCGCTCCGCGTCGCCTCGGCGATCTGCGTCGGGTTCGGGGCCCCGTGGCCCTGGCGGGCGGTGAGCAGCCCCTTTCCGATGCCGCGCGGCTTGCGGTACGCGGTCAGCGAGTTGTCGAGCGACTGCATGACGAGCCCGATGATGGTGCGTTCCGACCACTTCCGGTTGGAGAGCGAACGCACGGCGAGCGTCGGGTGCTTGGCGAGGTTGCCGAACCAGGCCAGCACGCGGTGGGTGCTGTAGGGCACCTGGAGGATGGTCAGTCCGCCCATCGCGTTGGATCCCCTGCCGTAGCGGACCGGTTCGATGTGCGTGTTCTCGTCGGGGTGGATGGACGAGGTGATCGCGACGCCCCGGGTGAAGTCGGCTTTCGTTCCGTGCTTCTTGCGGTAGCGGCGATCGGACGTCTGCGCGCCGACGAGACCCTCGGAGTTGGTCCGGGTGAGATCGCCGAGCCGGGCGGAGAGCCGGGGCAGCAGTCCACGGTCCTTCATGGTGTGCAGCAGGGTCTGCGTGCCGTACGTGCCCGCCGCCACGACCACCTTGCGCGCGCGCAGCCGGGTGGGCCGCGCCTTCCTGCGGCGGTCGGTGGGCACGGTGGAGACGAGGTAGCCGCCCTCGGGGTCGTCGGTGACCGCGACGACGGAGGTCATCGGGTGGATGACCGCACCGGCCTTCTCCGCGAGGTGGAGATAGTTCTCGTTGAGCGTGTTCTTCGCTCCGTGCCGGCAACCGGTCATGCACTCACCGCACTCGGTGCACGCCTTGCGGGCCGGGCCGACACCGCCGAAGTACGGATCGGCGACCGTGCCGCCCGGTCGCGCCTTCGCCGTGCCGTCGGCGTCCTTCCCGTCGCCGAAGAAGACGCCGACGGGGGCGAGGTGGAAGGTGTCCCCCACGCCCATGGCCTGGGCGACCGCCTTCAGATGGACGTCGGACGGGGTCGTCGTCGGGTTGAGCCGGACCCCGAGCATCCGCCGGGCCTGGTCGTAGTACGGCTTCAGCTCGTCCTGCCAGTCGGTGATGTGGGCCCACTGCCGGTCCTGGAAGAACGGCGCGGGCGGCACGTACAGCGTGTTGGCGTAGTTGAGCGAACCGCCGCCCACCCCGGCCCCGGCCAGCACCATCACCTTGCCGAGCAGATGCACGCGCTGGATGCCGAACAGTCCGAGCGCGGGCGCCCAGAGGTAGTTCTTCAGGTCCCAGGAGTTCTTCGGCAGGGTGCCCGGGGTGAAGCGGCGGCCCGCCTCCAGGACGCCGACCCGGTAGCCCTTCTCGCTCAGCCGCAGCGCCGACACCGCGCCGCCGAAGCCCGAACCGACGACGAGCACGTCGTAGTCGTATCCCTCGTCATCGGCCGCACCGGCCGCTGCGGCCCGATTCCGGGCAGGGCTGTCCTGGGACATGGCACTCCTCCGTACGAAAGCGACAGGTGGTGCGGGGTGGTGCGGGACTCCGCGCAAACGATCAATCGATCGATCAACCGATCAATCGAAAGTCCGAAAGCGCCGAAACGCTCAAGCGATCAGGAAACGCACACGGTCAGCGCAGACGAAGGGCCTTCATGGCCTTCAGGCTGCGGCTCATGAACGCGGCGTACTTCGCGTCGTCCATCCCGAACGACGGGGCGAGCGGCATCAGCCGCTGCTGGGCGACCGTCTGGGCCTCGGTGTACTTCAGGATGCCCTCGGAGCCGTGGCGACGGCCGAGGCCGGAGTCCTTCATGCCGCCCATCGGGGACTGCACGCTGCCGTACGCGGGCGCGTACCCCTCGTTGATGTTGACCGTGCCGGTGCGTAGCCGGGCGGCGACCCGGTGGCCGCGCCGGCCGTCCTTGGTCCAGACACTGGAGTTGAGGCCGTACGGGGTGGCGTTGGCCAGCGCGACGACCTCGTCCTCGTCGCGGAAGCGGTAGACGGAGACGACGGGGCCGAAGGTCTCCTCGCCGCAGACGGCCATGGGGGCCTCGACGCCCTCCAGGATCGTCGGCTCGTAGAACAGCGGGCCGATGTCGGGGCGGGCGACGCCGCCGGCGACGAGCGTGGCGCCCTTCTCGACGGCCTCCGCGACGTGCCGGCTGACGGTCTCCAGCTGGCGCTCCCCGACGAGGGAGCCCATGTCGGCCCCGTAGGCGAGGGAGTTGCCGAGGCGCATCGCCTTCGTCCGGGCGGCGAAGCGCGCCACGAAGTCGTCCGCGACCGACTCGTGGACGTACAGCCGCTCGATGGAGATGCAGAGCTGGCCGGCGGAGGAGAAGCAGGCGCGCACGGCCCCGGCGGCGGCCTTCTCCACATCGGCGTCGGCGAGGACCAGCATGGCGTTCTTGCCGCCGAGCTCCAGGGAGACGCCGACGAGCCGGGCGGCGGCGCCCTGGGCGACCTCGCGGCCGGTGCGGGTGGAGCCGGTGAAGGAGACGTAGTCGGCGTGCTTGACGACCTCGGGGCCGACGACGGGCCCCTCGCCCAGCACCACCTGGAAGACCTCGGCGGGCAGCCCGGCCTCGATCAGCAGGTCACGGGCCCACAGCGCGGTCAGCGCGGTCTCCGTGTCCGGCTTCATCACCACGGCGTTGCCCGAGACGAACGCGGGCAGCGCGTCCCCGACGGACAGCTCCAGCGGGTAGTTCCACGGCGCGATCTGGCCGACGACACCGCGCGGCTGGCGCAGTTCGGTGACCTTGGTGAGCGTCGGGACGACGCCGGTGTGGCGCTTCGGCTTCAGATACGCGGACGCGCGGCGCCCGTAGTGACGGGCGGCGACGGCGACGGCCTGCACCTCCTCGTGGGCGTGCAGCCGGGCCTTGCCGGTCTCCAGCTGGATGAGGTCGAGGACCTCGGACTGGCGGGCGAGGACGAGGTCGTGGAAGCGCAGCAGCACGGCGGCCCGGCCCCGGACCGGTGTGGCGGCCCAGGCGGGCCGGGCGGCGCGCGCCCGGTCGAAGGCCTCGCTCACGTCCTCCGGGGTGGACTCGGGCAGGTCGGCCAGCTTCTCGCCGGTGAACGGCGTGTGGTTGGCGGTGCGGCCGGAGCCGACGACGCCACGGGTCAGCCGGGCGACCACATCGGGCGTCACGACGTCGGCGGCCGTCCGCACCCCGGCGGGCGCGGCGGCCACCGGGTTGGTGCCGGCGGCGGGGGTGGGCGCGGTGGCCTGCGAGTCCGTCATGAGGGCGAGAGTACGTCGCGCCGGATGCTTTGGGTACCCGTGGGTAACAGCTTTTCACAGTTCCCCCGGAAGCCCTGCCCACCGCCCCACGATCCAGCCAGTAGCTACTGGCGGCATAACCGCTGATCAGGGGCGTTATCCATCCTCAGCCGGTTTCCTCGGGCGCCTTCCAGCTACGCAGCATGGTGTTGAACCGGTCCCGGGTGATGTCCCAGTCGTCGGCCGGTCCGGTCATGTACAGCGCGTACTCGGGGCCGCCCTCCTGCGCGAAGTACATCTGGTCGATCGCGTGCCGCTTCTCGCCGTTCCTCTCGGTCCAGGTGAACTCCCAGATCGATCCGGGGCAGTCGCGGTAGACGTTGCTGTTCATCTCCAGGTTCACGTAGGCCGGCAGCCGCTTGCTGAGGGTCTTCTCCAGGTCCTGCATATGGGTGTACGAGTCCGCGAAGTCGGGCGCCGGGTCGACGCTGACGCGGAGGTAGTGCACCCCGTCGTCCGGGGTGTAGTCGATGTTGGTGCCCTCCACCCGGCGCTCCCAGCCGATCGGCATGAGGATGCTGAACCCGGAGGGGTCCTGCACGCGCCGCCAGCCGTCCGGGACGGTCGGATCGCCGGAGGCCGAGGGGCTGGGCTTCGGGGAGGGGCTGGCCGTGGGCTTCGGGGTGGCCGGCCCGGGCGATCGGGTGCCGTGGGTGGCGGTGCCGTCACCGCGTCCGGTCGGTTCGCCCTCCGCCCGGTTCGCGTAGAGCATCGCGGCGATGCCCGCGCCGCCGCCCAGCAGCGCCGCCAGGGCGAGAACGAGGAACGTCGTCCGGCCGCGGCCCTTCGGCCGGCGGGGCGCCGGGGCGGTGGCGCCGCCGGGCACCGGGCCGGGCGGCGGGACGGGGCCCGGGTAGGGGAGCTGGGCCGTGGAGCCGTGCGGCGCCTGCCCGTGGGGCACCGGTCCGTGCGGCGCCGGAACGGCGGCCGTACCGTCGGCGCCCAGTGAGCGCATCAGGTCGTCGGGGATGTGCTGGGTGGGGACGTACGCCTGGGCCGACCGGGGTTCGCGCCCCTCCATGGCCTCCAGCAGCATCCGTTCCGTCTCGGCAGCCGAGGGCCGGTCCTCGGGCTCCTTGCGCAGCAGCGCGGTGATGACGGTGCCCAGGGCCCCGGCGCGGGCGGGCGGCGGCGGTTCCTCGGTGACGACGGCCTGCATGGTCGATATCGGGGAGGTGCGGCGGAACGGCGAGCGCCCCTCGACGGCCGTGTACAGCGTGGCGCCCAGCGACCACAGATCGGAGGCCGGGCCGGGATCGCCGCCCCGTACCCGCTCGGGCGCCAGGTAGTCGATGGAACCGACCAGTTCACCGGTCCGGGTGATGGTCGAGTCGCCCTCGATGGCGGCGATCCCGAAGTCGGTGAGCAGCACCCGGCCGTCCCGGGCGAGCAGCACGTTGCCCGGCTTCACGTCGCGGTGCAGGACGCCCGCGCCGTGTGCGGCGCGCAGGGCGCCCAGGACGTGCAGGCCGATCCTGGCCGCCTCGCGGGGTTCGATCTCGCCGGACTCCTTGGCCCGGTCGGCGAGGGACGGGCCGTCGACGTACTGCATGACGATCCACGGCCGGTGGTCGTACTGGATCACGTCGTGGACGGTGACCACGCCGGGGTGCGTGATGCGGGCGGCGGCCCGCGCCTCCTTCTGGGTGCGCTGGTGCAGCACGTCCCGGTCCGCCTCGGCGACGAACTGGCCGGCCGTCAGCTCCTTGACGGCGACGGTGCGGTGGAGCACCTCGTCGTGCGCGCGCCAGACCTTCCCCATGCCGCCGCGCCCGAGCACCTCGCCGAGCCGGTACCTCCCGGCCAGCAAGAGTCCCGCTTCCGTGCCCTGTGATCGATCCACGTGTCCCCGCCCCGTTCCTTCGGATGACAGGTTACGGAGCACAGGCGCGGCCACGGAACCTCGCACCGCGCACGAGACCGCACTGTGATGCTTGTCGCCCCGGCGGCGCGCTCCCGGCGGCGCGCGCTTCCGGGGAGGCGGGCGTCACCCCGTCACGCGGTAGGAGACGCTGGCCTGTTGGTAGACGGCGTCGACCTTCTCCCGCTCGTCAACCGGGCCGATGATCTGGAGCACGTGGTAGCGGCCTTCGACGATCATCACGAGGTTGCGGACGACGACCTCGCGGCCGGATTCCCTCCAGGTGAACTGCCCCTCCGCCATGGCCTGCTGCCCGACGTCGATCCTGCGCAGACCGCTCGCGGTGGACGGGCCGGAGTCGCGGTACGGCGACAACTCCGGCTCGGTGTCGCGCTGGTAGTCGAGCGGATCGGCGCCGGAGGCCGCCGCGTCGCGGCCGGGCACGATCACCGCCCGGAACCCGCCGTCCGCGTAGGTGATCCGGCGGTCGGCGGTGGGCGGGACGCGCTTCCAGGACGTGGGCAGCCCGACTTCGAAGCCCTCCGCGTCCTTGCGGAGCGTGTAGCCGGACGCGAGGGCGACGGCGGGGCGGCTGGTCTGCGGCTGCTGCGCGCCGTCGCTCCCCGAGGGCCGCGGATCACCGGAGCCGCCGGGGTCCGGTGCGGGCGCGCCGGTACCGGAGGGAGCGGCGGCGCCGCCCGTGTCCGTATCGGCCTTGGGCATGAACACCATCGCGTACGCGATCGCCCCGGCCAGGGCGAGCAGGATCAGGACGAGCAGCACCCGTCCGAGTCTGCGCGGTGCCCGGCCGCCGGCCTGTCCGGGCGGCGGGGTGCGCAGCACCTTGGGTTCCTTGGGGCCGCGCGGTGCGCGGGCGGCCTTGGGCGCCGGCTCCGGACGCTCCCTGGTCTGCCGGTGCCGGGCATGCGCGCCGCCGCCCCGGCGGGAGCGGCGCTTGCGGACGAGTTCGCCCCGGCGGCGGACGATCGGGAGCTTGGTGGCGTCGGCGGAGGGCAGGGGTACGACATCGGCCCCGGCTTCCGGCTCGGGCGCCGACCGGACCAGGGAGCGCAGCCAGCCGCGCAGCTCCTCGAAGTCGGGCCGCTCGGTGGGGTCCTGACGCAGCAGCGACTCCACGACGGGCCGCAGCGGTCCGCACTCCTCGGCGAAGGCGGGGGGTTCGCCGCAGACCATCTGGACGAGTTCGGCGGCGTTGTCCTCCGGGTAGGGGGCGTGGCCCTGGACCGCGCGGTAGAGGAGGGCGCCGAGCGCCCAGAGGTCGGTGGCGGGGCCGATGGGCGGGGCCAGCTGCCAGTTCTCGTGGACGGGGCCGGCCTGTTCGGGCGCCCAGCGCTCGGTGACGGCGCCGACGACGGCGATCCGGGCCTGCCGGGCGCGTTCGGCGGCCAGGGTCGTGGCCGGGCCCCGGTAGGCGGGGGTGGTGCCCCGGCTGCCGGCGACGATCTCGTCCCAGCGGCCCGGGGATTCCTTGCGCGCGGCGACGGGCTGCTGCGGACGCACCGCCGGGGCGGTCTCGCGCCGGGAGTCGGCGCGCAGCGCGTCCTCACCGGACCCGCCGGCGGGCACGGGGCGCCCCTCGCCGGGCCCGTCGTTCCAGGTGCCGGTCAGATGGAGCCGCCGGGGCGGGACCGGCCCGGGGCCCTCGTCGTCCTCGTCGTCCTCGTCCTCGTCGTCGTAGGGGTGCTCGTCGTACGCGCCCGGGGCGCCGGGCCCACGCAGCGGCGCGGGCGGTCCGGCGGACGGCGCGGGCGGTCCCGGCGGGGCCGCGGGCGGCTGGGCGGGGCGCTGCACCGGCAGCGTGCCGGTGTCGCGCGTCCCGTCGGCCGCCGCCCGGCGCTCCTCCTCGGTGAGGCGCGCGGCCGCGCGGGCGCCCGCCCGGTACGCCGCGATGGCCCCCGCGCGGGCCGCCCGGGTCTGCGCGGCGCCGTCGGCCCCGGCGGGCGGTACGGGCAGCACGGCGGGCGGAACCGGGGGCGTGGCGGGAGCGGGCGGAGGCACGGCCTCCAGTTCGCCGGCCCCGTACGGCCGCACGGGCGCGGGACCCGCCGGACCGGATGCCCCCGACTCGATGGCAGCGGGCCCCCGCGCCCCGGGCACGCCGGAATCGGCGCCGCCCTCCAGGGCTCCGGGGCGCCGCTGGGAACCGGACCGGTCCCCGCTCGCCGGCACACCGCCGGGCGGCGGGGCATAGGGATCGGAGCCGTCGTCCGACCCGCCGGGCGGGCCGTAGGGGCCGGGGCCGCCCTCCAGCGCGTCCGGTGCGTCGTGGGGGCCATGCGGTCCGTCCAGTTCCGGCGGACCGTAGGCATCGGAACGGCCCTCCAACGCCCCGGGCGGACCGTAGGCTTCGGAACCGCTCTCCAACACCCCCGGCGGGCCGTAGGCATCGGGCGATCCGGTGGGGCCGGACTCCAGGCCCGGGGGGACGTACGGGCCGGTGGGGCCCGACTCTATGCCCGGCGGGCCGTACAGGCCCTCGGCGTCGTCGTCGCGCGGCATGGGCACGTAGCCGCACAGCGCCTCCTCGGCCGCCCCGGACGCGAGGCCGGTCAGGACCACGCGGCCGTCGTCGCAGACGAGGACCGTGCGCACGGTGATGTTGCGGTGGGTCCAGCCGTGGGCGTGCAGCACATGCAGCGCGGCGAGCACGTCGGAGCCGATCTCCGCCGCCCGGAACGGATTGAGCGGGCGTTCCGCGAGGAGCGCCGCCAGCGGCCGGGCCGCGACCAGTTCGCTCACGATCCAGAGCGAGCCCGCCTCGGCGAAGACGTCGAAGACTTGGTCGAGGCGGGGGTGGTCGGGCACCTGGGCCGCCGCCTGGGCGGCCTCGATGGCGCGCCGGACGGCCGGATCGGAGGACCGCCGCACGGTCCGCCCGCTGGTGCGCCGAGCCGCCGTCGGCTGCCCGTCCGCGTCGAGCACCTCGGCGTCCACGACCTCCGGCAACGGCACCTGCCGGACCAGGACTTCCTGGCCGCTGTAGGTGTCGAATGCCCGGGTCTCGACCAGTTCGTACTCGTCGGACGGGGGCAGCGGAAGGCGGTATCGGTCGGCAAGGACCCGACCCGCGTAGTCGTCCACGACGCCTCCCCAGAGCGCGCTGTTCCCCCGGTCACCCGAACCGTACGAAGCCGTCAATTACGGTCGTCCGCCGTGGCCTTGACGTGCGATCCGGCTGCGTACGGTCTTCGGCCTCTCACCATACGTGGCAGGAGGCCGTCGCGCGTCGGGGTCGGCGCAACCCGGCCGGGCCCGGGGCCCCGGGCCCGGCCCCCGGGGCGCGTCTTTCGGACAGTTCCTAGTCGAGCGGCTTGAACGTGTCGAACGCGGTCTTCCGCAGCGTCCGGCACTCGGTGCTGTCCCAGGCGTCGGCCGGGCAGCTGATCATGATCGCGTAGCCGTGCGTGGCGTCGACCTTGAAGCCCCGGTTGATGACCCGGACCCGCTTGCCCTGCTGGGTGCGCTCGAACTGCCAGTCGGCGACGGTCGGGTAGCCGTTGTACTGCACGGTGTTGATGCCCAGGTGGTGGTAGTTGTTGCTGCTGCCCGCGACGGCACCCCTGGCCGCGTTCCACGACGCGGCCGCGTCGCCGCCGGGCGAGGAGGTGAAGTCGACCTGGATACGGGGGAAGCCGCCGTCGACGTTGTAGATGGCGCCGGAGTTGGCCCCCGCCGTCTTGTTGAAGCGGAAGTCCTCGGGCATCGCCAGGCTGAAGTGGAACCGCTTGTTCTCGACGGTGCGGAATCCGGCCGGGACCGCCTCGTCGTCCTTCTTCTTCCCGCCGCCCCGGCCGTCGTCCGCGCCGGAACCCTTGCCGCCGGTGGCGTCCTGCCCGTCCTCGGCGTCCTCGCCCTTGCCCTGCTCCTTGCCGCCGCCCTGCCCGCTGCCCCCGGTGCCGGAGGACGCGCCGTCGGAGGCGCCGGCCGTGGCGGTCGCGCCGCCGGTGGCCTTGTCCGTGCCGCCGGAGTCCGGGTCGTCCCCGCCGAGGCTGAGGGCGAGGATCGTGCCGAGCACGACGAGCACGACGACGGCGGCGATGATCGCGAGCGTGCGGCGCGGCACCACGTCGGTCAGGGAGGCCCGGGGCGGCGGCACCGGGGAGCCCGGACGCGGCGGCGGAACGGCGGCCGACCCCCCTGCGGCGCCGCTCCGGCCGGCCGGGGCGGCGGGCGCCGTCCTGGCGTTGCGGACCGAGCGCAGCGCCCCGCGCAGCCGGTCGCGGCCCTCGCCCGCACCGGCGGTGGCCGCCGCGGGCTTCGCGGTCGTGGCGGGCGCCGGGGCGCCGCTCTTGGGAAGGGACATCACCTGGGTGGCCTCGGCCGGCGGCGGGACCGGCGCGTCCGCCTTCTCGGGGGCGTTGATGACGTCGTTGAGCAGGGCGCGCGCCCCGGCGTCGTCGAGCCGCTGCTCCGGGTCCCGGGCGAGCAGCCCGTAGATGACCTCCTCCAGCGGGCCCGCGTTCTTCGGCGGGTCCAGTGGTTCGGTCATCACGGCGGTGAGGGTCGCGATGGCGGAGCCCTTGTCGTAGGGCGGGCAGCCCTCGACGCTCGCGTACAGCAGTCCGCCGAGCGACCACAGGTCGGCGGGCGGTCCCGGCTTGTGTCCCCGGGCGCGCTCCGGGGAGATGTACGAGGGGGCGCCGACGAGCATGCCGGTGGAGGTGACCGAGGGGTCGCCCTCGACCTGGGCGATGCCGAAGTCGGTGAGGACGACCCGGCCGTCCTCGGCGATCAGCACGTTGGACGGCTTCACGTCGCGGTGCAGGATGCCCTCGCGGTGCGCGGAGCGCAGCACGTCGAGGATGGCGAGGCCGACCTCGGCCGCCCGTCGCGGCGTCAGGACGCCGTCCTCGCGGACCGCTTCGGCCAGCGACTTGCCCTCGATGAGCTCCATGACGATCCACGGGCGGTCGTCCTCGTCGACCACGTCGTAGACCGTGACCGCGCCGTTGTTGCGGATCCGGGCGATCGCCTTGGCCTCGCGCAGGGTGCGCGTGATGAGCCGGCGCTTCTCGTCCTCGTCGATGGCCGAGGGAAAGCGCAGCTCCTTGACCGCGACCGTGCGGCCCAGCGTCTCGTCCACGGCACGCCAGACCGTGCCCATACCGCCCCGGCCGAGCACCTCCCCGAGCCGGTAACGCCCCGCAAGGAGTCGTGCGTCCTTGTCCCGCTGGGGCTCCCGTGCCTGCTCAGCCTCCGACATGCGTCCCCTCTGCGATCAACCCGCCCTGGCAGAGCGTTCATTGTCCCTCACCCCCGGGCCGCCTCCGGTGCCGGGGCCGGGGAGCGTGCCGACGCGCCCGGCGGGGGCCTGTCCCCGCCGGATCGGCACCGCGCGGGGCGCTGCCCGCGCCCGCCCGTGAACCCCTGCCCAGCGAACCACATCTCACGCGGTGTCCGGTGCCGCACCCCCGGAATCGGCCGCGGAGCCGCCCGCCGTCCGCGCCCGGCTCCGGGCGCCGGGCCCGGCCCGGCGCGCTCAGAGCGGCACGATGTCCGGCGCTCCGAGCCGGGCCGCGTCCGCCGTCAGGTCGTCCGGCTGGCGCTGGGACTCCCGTTCCGCCTCGACGCGCTTCTCGTAGTGCGCGACCTCCCGTTCGATCTGGTCGGTGTCCCAGCCGAGCACCCGGGCCATCAGCTCCGCGCAGAGCCGGGCGGAACGGGTGCCCCGGTCGAAGGTCTCGATGGAGATCCGGGTCCGCCGGGTCAGGACGTCGTCGAGGTGGCGGGCGCCCTCGTGGGAGGCGGCGTAGACGATCTCCGCCTTCAGGTAGTCGTCGGCGGCCGGGAGCGGTTCGCCCATGACCGGGTCGGCGACGATCAGGTCCAGGATCTGCTCGGTCATCGACCCGTAGCGGTTCAGCAGGTGCTCGACACGGGCGACGTGCAGTCCGGTGCGGGCGGCGATCCTGGCGCGCGCGTTCCACAGGGCGCGGTAGCCCTCGGCGCCGAGCAGCGGGACGTCCTCGGTGACGCAGGCGGCGACGCGCTGGTCGAGGCCGTGCACCGCCTCGTCGACGGCGTCCTTGGCCATCACCCGGTACGTGGTGTACTTCCCGCCCGCGACGACGACGAGGCCCGGCAGCGGATGGGCGACGGTGTGTTCGCGCGAGAGCTTGCTGGTGGCGTCGGACTCGCCGGCCAGCAGCGGGCGCAGCCCGGCGTAGACGCCTTGGACGTCGTCCCGGGTGAGCGGGGTGGCGAGGACGGCGTTGACGTGTTCGAGCAGGTAGTCGATGTCGGCGCTGGACGCGGCGGGGTGGGCCTTGTCGAGGTCCCAGTCGGTGTCCGTGGTGCCGACGATCCAGTGGCGCCCCCACGGGATGACGAAGAGCACGGACTTCTCGGTGCGCAGGATCAGTCCGGTGGAGGAGTGGATGCGGTCCTTGGGGACGACCAGGTGGATGCCCTTGGAGGCCCGGACGTGGAACTGGCCGCGCTCCCCGATCAGGGCCTGGGTGTCGTCCGTCCAGACGCCGGTGGCGTTGACCACCTGTTTGGCCCTGACCTCGTACGTCCCGCCTGCCTCGACGTCCTCCACCCGGGCGCCGACGACGCGCTCGCCCTCGCGCAGGAAGCCGACCACCCGCGCCCGGTTGGCCACGTGCGCGCCGTAGCCCGCGGCGGTGCGCACCAGGGTGGCGACGTAGCGGGCGTCGTCCATCTGGGCGTCGTAGTACTGCAGGGCGCCCACCAGGGCGTCGCGGCGCAGCGCCGGGGCGACGCGCAGGGCCCGGCGGCGGGAGAGGTGCCGGTGCACGGGCAGTCCCCGGCCGTGGCCGGAGGAGACGGACATGGCGTCGTAGAGCGCCACGCCCGAGCCCGCGTACAGCCGCTCCCAGCCCTTGTGCCGCAAGGGGTAGAGGAACGGCACGGGCCGCACCAGATGGGGGGCCAGCCGCTCCAGGAGCAGTCCGCGCTCCTTCAGGGCCTCGCGGACGAGGGCGAAGTCGAGCATCTCCAGATAGCGCAGCCCGCCGTGGATCAGCTTGCTCGATCTGCTCGACGTGCCGGAGGCCCAGTCGCGCGCCTCGACGAGTCCGGTGGAGAGTCCGCGCGTGACCGCGTCCAGCGCCGTGCCGGCGCCGACCACTCCCGCCCCCACGACCAGCACGTCCAGTTCGCGCTCGGCCATCGCGGCGAGCGCCTCGGCGCGCTCCGCGGGTCCCAGTGTCGCTGTCCTCACCGCTGCCTCCCGGTCGGTCGGGCTGGTCCGGCACGGGGATGCGGCCCCGGCCGTCCGGCGGGGGCCCCGTGCCCACCCCTCGATTCTGTCCGCGCTCCGCGACTTCAGCCACCGCCTGTGGACAACACCCGGACGACGGGACCACACAATGCGACATACAGGTCATATTTACGCCTAGTCTGACATTGCGCGGTCCTCAGCAGTTGCGCAATCCGTCTCCCGGCCCTAGGGGAGGAGCCCTCCACATGCCCGCAGACCTCGCCGTGATCGGTCTCGGCCACCTCGGCCTGCCCCTGGCCCAGGCCGCCGTGGCCGCCGGTGTCCAGACGATCGGCTACGACACCGACCCCCGCGCCTACGCGGAGCTGTCCGCGGGCCGCACCCCCGTCGAGGGCTCGCTCACCGCCTCCGAGGTCCGCCGGATGCTCTCCGGCGGATTCCGCCCCACCACCGACCCGGCCGAACTGGGCCGGGTCCGCACGGCCGTGATCTGCGCCCCCACCCCCCTCGGCCCCGACCGCACCCCCGACCTCACCGCCGTCGGCGACGCGGCCCGCGCCCTGGCCGCCCGGCTGCGCCCGCACACCACCGTGCTGCTGGAATCGGCGGTCCCCCCGGGCACCACCGAGAACGTCCTGCTGCCCCTCCTGGAGGAGGGTTCGGGGCTGCGCGCCGGCCGGGACTTCCACCTGGCCCACTCCCCCAGCCGACTGGACCCCGGCAACCGCACCCACGGCTACACCGGCACCCCCAAGGTCATCGGCGGCCTCACCCCCGCCTGCACCGAATCGGCCGCCGCCTTCTACGGCCGGCTCACCGACAAGGTCGTCCGCGCCCGGGGACCGCGCGAGGCCGAGATGACCAAGGTCCTGGAGACCAACTTCCGGCATGTGAACATCGCCCTGGTCAACGAGATGGCCGTGCTCTGCCACGATCTCGGCGTCGACCTGTGGGACGTCATCCGGTGCGCCGAGACCAAACCCTTCGGCTTCGAGCCCTTCCGCCCCGGTCCGGGCGTCGGCGGCCACGGCGGCCCGGTGGACCCGGGCTGCCTCCCGTACGCCGGAGGCACCACCGGCCCCCCGCTGCGGATGGTCTCGCTCGCCCGCGAGATCAACGACCGGATGCCCGGCTATGTGATCCAGCGCTGCGCCACCCTCCTCAACGAACACGGGAAATCCGTGCGCGGCGCCCGGGTCCTGCTGCTGGGGGTCACCTACAAACCCGATCTGGCCGACCAGGAGGGATCACCGGCGCGTGAGATCGCCACCCGGCTGAGGGAGATGGGCGCCCAGATCGGCTACCACGATCCGCACGTCCTGGACTGGCGGGTGCGCGAACTCCCGGTCCCGCGCGCGGATTCGCTCTACGAGGCGGCGGCGGCGGCCGACCTCACGGTGCTGCTCCAGCACCACCGCACGTACGACCTCCAGGGCCTCGCCGTGAAGGCGCAGCTCCTCCTGGACACCCGCGGAGCGACCCCGGCGGGGGCCGCGCACCGGCTCTGATCCCAGTGCTCCCAAGGATTCCGCTGGGTCGATGTCGGATCCGGCTGCTAGCCTGCGGCGTCACTCCTCGCACATTCGTGCGCGCCACCGCCCCAGGGGGAAACCACCATGAGCACGCCCGTTCCACCGCCGAACCCGTACGACGGCCAGCCGCAGCAGCCCTACGGCGCCCCGCAGCCGCAGGGGGGCACCCCGTACCCCCCGCACCCGGGCCAGCCCCAGCCCGGCAATCCGTTCGGCGGCCAGCAGCCCGGCGCCCCCTTCGGCGGCGGCGCCCCGTTCGCGCCCGCGGCCCCGACGCGGGAGAACCCCGGGCTCGGCGTGCTGATCGCGTTCGTCGCGGCGGTCGTCGCGGCCGGGATCTACGGCGCCATCATCGGTGCCACCAAGCACGAGATCGGCTACGCGGCCGTGGGTGTCGGCGCCGTCGTCGGCTTCGCCGCGGGCAAGCTCGGCGGGCGCAACCCCGTCCTGCCCGTCGCCAGCGCCGCGTTCGCGCTGATCGGCGTCTACCTGGGCCAGCTGCTCGGTGAGGCCATCATCATCAGCAAGCAGCTGCCGCTCTCGGTCACCGAGATCTTCTTCGACCACTTCAGCGACCTGAACAGGGTCTGGAAGGAAGACTCCGACTTCCTCAGCGTGGTCTTCTTCGTGATCGCCGCCGTGGTCGCGTTCTCCACCACCAAGAAGGTGGCCGAGTAGCACGGCCGGGCACCCCGCCCGCACACACCGGAGGGCCCGGACCGCGCGTGCGGTCCGGGCCCTCCGGTGTACGGGAAGGTCAGCGGCGGTGCTGCGAGTCCGCCACCGTCACCTCGACGCGCTGGAACTCCTTGAGCTCGCTGTAGCCCGTCGTCGCCATCGCCCGGCGCAGCGCGCCGAAGATGTTCATCGAACCGTCCGGGGTGTGCGAGGGACCGGTCAGGACCTCCTCGGTCGTCCCGACCGTGCCGAGGTCGACCAGCTTGCCGCGCGGCACGTCCTCGTGGACGGCCTCCATGCCCCAGTGCCGGCCGCGGCCCGGCGCGTCCGTGGCACGGGCCAGCGGGGAGCCCATCATCACGGCGTCGGCGCCGCAGGCGATGGCCTTCGGCAGGTCGCCGGACCAGCCGACGCCGCCGTCCGCGATCACGTGCACGTACCGGCCGCCGGACTCGTCCATGTAGTCGCGGCGGGCACCGGCGACGTCCGCGACGGCGGTCGCCATCGGGACCTGGATGCCGAAGACGTTGCGCGTGGTGTGCGCGGCGCCGCCGCCGAAGCCGACGAGGACACCGGCCGCGCCCGTACGCATGAGGTGCAGGGCAGCGGTGTACGTGGCGCAGCCGCCGACGATCACCGGGACGTCCAGCTCGTAGATGAACTGCTTCAGGTTGAGCGGCTCGGCGGCGCCCGAGACGTGCTCGGCGGAGACGGTGGTCCCGCGGATGACGAAGATGTCCACGCCGGCGTCGACGACGGCCTTCGAGAACTGGGCGGTGCGCTGCGGGGAGAGCGCGGCGGCGGTGACGACACCGGAGTCGCGCACCTCCTTGATGCGCTGCCCGATCAGCTCCTCCTGGATGGGGGCGGCGTAGATCTCCTGGAGCCGGCGGGTCGCGGTCGCGGCCGGCATCTCGGCGATCTCGTCGAGCAGCGGCTGCGGGTCCTCGTACCGCGTCCACAGCCCTTCCAGGTTCAGGACGCCCAGCCCGCCGAGCTCGCCGATGCGGATGGCGTGCTGCGGGGAGACCACGGAGTCCATGGGAGCGGCCAGGAACGGCAGCTCGAAGCGGTAGGCGTCGATCTGCCAGGCGATCGAGACCTCCTTCGGGTCGCGCGTACGGCGGCTCGGGACGACGGCGATGTCGTCGAACGCGTACGCCCGGCGGCCGCGCTTGCCCCGCCCGATCTCGATCTCAGTCACGATGATGTGGCCTTTCCCTCTACGTCTGCGCTGTCCAGTATCCCCGACACACCGATGAGGGGCGGTCCGGGGAACCCCGGCCCGCCCCTCACCCGCGCTGTCGCGCTACTTCCTGCTGTAGTTCGGTGCCTCGACCGTCATCTGGATGTCGTGCGGGTGGCTCTCCTTGAGGCCCGCCGAGGTGATGCGGACGAAGCGGCCCTTGCTCTCCATCTCGTCGATGGAGGCGGCGCCCACGTAGCCCATGGTCTGGCGGAGGCCGCCGACGAGCTGGTGCAGCACGTTGGCCAGCGGGCCTCGGTAGGGCACCTGGCCCTCGATGCCCTCGGGGACGAGCTTGTCGTCGGAGGAGACCTCGGCCTGGAAGTAGCGGTCCTTCGAGTAGGACCGGCCCTGTCCGCGGGACTGCATGGCGCCCAGCGAACCCATGCCGCGGTACGACTTGAACTGCTTGCCGTTGATGAAGAGCAGCTCGCCCGGGGACTCCTCGCAGCCCGCGAGGAGGGAGCCCAGCATCACGCTGTCGGCGCCGGCGGCGAGCGCCTTGCCGATGTCGCCCGAATACTGCAGGCCGCCGTCGCCGATGACCGGGACGCCCGCCGCGCGGGCGGCCAGGGCGGCCTCGTAGATCGCGGTGACCTGCGGGACGCCGATGCCGGCGACCACGCGGGTGGTGCAGATGGAGCCGGGGCCGACGCCGACCTTGACGCCGTCGACACCGGCGTCGATCAGGGCCTGGGCACCGTCGCGGGTCGCGACGTTGCCGCCGATGACGTCCACGTTCACGGCCGACTTGATCTTGGCCATCCAGTTGAGCGCGTTGCTGTTGTGGCCGTGCGAGGTGTCGACGATCAGGAAGTCGACGCCCGCCTCGGCCAGCGCCTGGGCGCGGTCGAGCGCCTCGGGGCTCGCGCCCACGGCGGCGCCGACGAGCAGCCGGCCGTCGGCGTCCTTCGCCGCGTTCGGGTACTGCTCGGCCTTCTTGAAGTCCTTGACCGTGATGAGGCCCTTGAGCAGGCCCGCCTCGTCGACCAGCGGAAGCTTCTCGATCTTGTGGCGGCGCAGCAGCTCCATGGCGTCCACGCCGGAGATGCCGACCCGGCCGGTGACCAGCGGCATCGGCGTCATGACCTCGCGCACCTGGCGCGAGCGGTCGGACTCGAAGGCCATGTCGCGGTTGGTGACGATGCCGAGAAGCTTGCCGGCCCGGTCGGTGACCGGGACGCCGCTGATGCGGAACTTGGCGCAGAGCGCGTCCGCGTCGCCGAGCGTGGCGTCCGGGCCGACCGTGATCGGGTCGGTGACCATGCCGGACTCGGAGCGCTTCACCAGGTCGACCTGGTTGACCTGGTCCTCGACCGACAGGTTGCGGTGCAGCACGCCGACGCCGCCCTGACGGGCCATGGCGATGGCCATGCGGGCCTCGGTCACCTTGTCCATCGCGGCGGAGAGCAGCGGGATGTTGACCCGGACGTTGCGCGAGATGAGCGTCGAGGTGTCGACCGCGTTGGGGAGCACCTCGGATGCGCCCGGCAGCAGCAGCACGTCGTCGTATGTCAACCCGAGCGTCGCGAATTTCTCGGGCACTCCGTCGACGTTTGCAGTCATGACACCTTCCCCAAATGGCCTTGATCGGTGCGGATGTCCATGCTAACGGCCTCGGGAGGTGTCTCATTCCACGAGCAAGATCACCTGGAGGTTCTGTAGCTTCCTACGGCGGTGGCGTACGCCTCCGACGGCCCGGTTCACTGTTCCGCGAGGGCCCTCAGCCGGCTGAGGGCGCGGTGCTGGGCGACCCGGACCGCGCCCGGGGACATGCCGAGCATCTGCCCGGTCTCCTCGGCGGTGAGCCCGACGGCGACCCGGAGGACCAGCAGCTCCCGCTGGTTCTCCGGAAGGTTGGCGAGAAGCTTCTTGGCCCAGGCGGCATCGCTGCTGAGCAGGGCGCGCTCCTCGGGGCCGAGGGAGTCGTCCGGCCGCTCCGGCATCTCGTCGGAGGGCACGGCGGTCGATCCCGGGTGCCGCATCGCGGCCCGCTGGAGATCGGCCACCTTGTGGCCGGCGATGGCGAAGACGAAGGCTTCGAAGGGCCTGCCGGTGTCCTTGTAGCGCGGCAGCGCCATCAGCACCGCCACGCAGACCTCCTGGGCCAGGTCCTCCACGAAGTGGCGGGCGTCACCGGGCAGCCGGTTCAGCCGGGACCGGCAGTAGCGCAGCGCGAGGGGGTGGACATGCGCCAGCAGATCGTGCGTGGCCTGCGCGTCCCCCTCGACGGCACGGTGCACCAGAGCACCGATCACCGTCGTTCCGTCGTCGCGCATCGAACCATGGTGCCCCGGCGCGGTGCCGTCCGCGGCACCGCGTCCGTAGTTGTGCACCGAAGCGTTATGAGCGGGTGCGCCGGAAGTCATGTCCTGCGCCCTCCCCTTCCGCTCGACCGAATCGTTCCCGAGGAACTCCACGTATCAAGGATGCGTCATCGGCCGGGAAGCGTCACATGCCGCCGTGGCGGCGGGGTGCGGCCGGGGCCGGACCCCTCCGGACGGGGGGCTGCCCGTGTCTCCCCGTCCGCCGGCTTGCGGACGGGGTGTGGATGCGGCGGCCGGTCACGGCCGGTCTCTCAACGGACCAGGCCCCAGCGGAAGCCGAGCGCCACGGCGTGCGCGCGGTCCGAGGCGCCGAGCTTCTTGAAGAGCCGCCGGGCGTGGGTCTTCACGGTGTCCTCGGAGAGGAACAGCTCGCGCCCGATCTCCGCGTTGGAGCGGCCGTGGCTCATCCCTTCGAGGACCTGGATCTCGCGGGCGGTGAGCGTGGGCGCCGCCCCCATCTCGGCCGACCGCAGCCGGCGCGGGGCGAGCCGCCACGTCGGATCGGCCAGCGCCTGGGTGACGGTCGCCCGGAGCTCGGCCCGGGAGGCGTCCTTGTGCAGATAGCCGCGGGCCCCCGCGGCGACCGCGAGCGCGACGCCGTCCAGGTCCTCCGCGACGGTCAGCATGATGATCCGCGCCCCCGGATCGGCGGAGAGGAGCCGCCGGACGGTCTCCACACCCCCCAGTCCGGGCATGCGCACATCCATCAGAATCAGATCCGAACGGTCGGCGCCCCAGCGGCGGAGGACTTCCTCGCCGTTGGCCGCCGTCGTCACACGCTCGACGCCGGGCACGGTCGCGACCGCGCGACGGAGCGCTTCTCGGGCAAGCGGGGAGTCGTCGCAGACGAGGACGGAAGTCATGACCGCCCTCCGCAGCTGATGCGCGTCACCTTGAGCCTCCAGGCTGTTACAAGTCGTCACCTGTGCGGTTGACGCTCTCGGACACCTGCCCGATCGCTTTCTCTGTCAACCGCTTCCGCCCTCTCAACGATGGTCACTCGAAAGAGTTACGGGTCGGACAACCGAGTTCGGCACTCTACGTGAGGAGACGTGCACGGAGGAGAACGCCACGGGTTCGTTCAGCCGTCAACCGAAACTCCTCGGGAACGTATGCCCCATTTAGCGGGTTTTCTTCCCTTTTGCTGGTGTCTGTGGCTAGATTCGCAATCAGTCATATTTACATCTACTAGCACCATAGATGTACGGTCATGGGCACAGTCTCAGACGATGACCACGACGCTTCCGACTCAGCACGGTTTCGAGGAGACAAGCAATGGCAGATTTCTCCCGCCTTCCCGGACCCAACGCCGATCTGTGGGACTGGCAGCTGCTGGCGGCCTGCCGAGGAGTCGACAGCTCGCTCTTCTTCCACCCCGAGGGGGAACGCGGGGCCGCCCGGAGCGCCCGCGAGACCTCGGCCAAGGAGGTCTGCATGCGGTGCCCGGTGCGCGCCGAGTGCGCGGCCCACGCGCTCGCCGTACGCGAGCCCTACGGGGTGTGGGGCGGCCTGACCGAGGACGAGCGCGAAGAACTGATGGGCCGCGCCCGCAACCGGCTGATCACGGCCGCCGCACCCGCGTCCCCTCCGGGACACGGCTGACCCTTCCGCACGACAGCCGGAAGGAAACGTTTCTTCACCGCATCGCCGCACCATGGGCACACGCTCAGCGGGCAGCCGCCAGGGAGAGCTGGTCCAGGGTGGCCGCCACGGCCGGCACCTGCGCCAGATCGGGCAGGGTCAGCGCGACGATCTCGCGCTCGATGGCCGGCTCCACCGTGACGGTCCTGGCCCCCATCGGCCGTACCGACTCGATCGCGAGCGCGGGCAGCACCGCCACTCCGAGCCCGGCGCCCACCAGCCCGACCACCGCCGGATAGTCGTCGGTGGCGAAGTCGATGCGCGGGGTGAAGCCGGACTCCTCGCAGACCTCCACGAGCTGGCGCCGGCAGCGCGGGCAGCCCGCGATCCACGATTCCCCGGCCAGTTCGCCGATGCCCACCTCGGTCCGCTCCGCCAGCGCGTGCCCGTCCGGGACCAGGCCGGTCAGCCGGTCGGTGAGCAGCGGCCGGACCACCAGGTCCTCCCATTCGGCGCCCTGGGTGCCGTAGCGGAAGGCCAGCGCGATGTCGCAGTCGCCCTCGCGCAGCATCTCCACCGAGCGGGGCGGTTCGGCCTCGACCAGGGAGACCCGGGTGCCGGGGTGGGCGGCCCGCAGCGCCGCGAGGGCGCCCGGCACCAGGCCGGAGCTGCCGCTCGGGAAGGAGACCAGCCGAACCCGGCCGGCCCGCAGTCCGGCGATGGCGGCGACCTCCTCCTCGGCCGCGGTGAGCCCGGCCAGGATGCCCGAGGCGTGGCGCACCAGCGCCGCACCGGCCTGGGTCAGGCGCATCTCGCGTCCGGTGCGGATCAGCAGCGGGGTGCCGGCCGATGCCTCCAGGGCCTTCATCTGCTGGCTCACGGCGGGCTGGGTGCAGCCCAGCTCGCGGGCCGCAGCGGAGAAGGAACCGGTGGTGGCCACGGCGCGCAGGACGCGGAGATGACGGGCTTCGATCACCCTTCAACCATAAGTGACGCTTGGGTGGAGTGCGAATTATTGGCCAGCAACTTTGGGTCAGGAGTCGCTAGCGTGCAGGCATGAACGCGATGACTGTGCTGACCGTGAACGCGGGCCGCCCCGAGAAGTCCTCCCACACCGACTCCCCGAGCGGCACCACCGGGATCGACAAGCGCCCGGTGGACGGTCCCGTCCGGGTCCAGGACCCCGGCGCCAAGGGTGCGGGCGGCAGCGGCGTCGCCGGGGACGCCGTCTGCGACCTGCGCCACCACGGCGGCTCCGACCAGGCCGTCTACGCCTTCGCGCGCGAGGAACTCGACGCCTGGGAACGGGTGCTGGGCCGTCCGCTGGCCAACGGCGCCTTCGGCGAGAACCTGACCACGCGCGGGCTGGCCGTCAGCGGCGCGCTGATCGGGGAGCGCTGGCGGATCGGCGGCGAACTGGTCCTGGAGGTGACCTCCGGCCGGATCCCCTGCCGCACCTTCGCCGGCCACCTCGGCGCCGAGCGCTGGGTCAAGCGGTTCACGCAGGCCGGCGCCCCCGGGGCGTACCTGCGGGTGATCGCTCCGGGCAGCATCCGGGCGGGCGATCCGGTGGAGATCGTGCACCGCCCCGACCACGAGGTGACGGTCGAGATGCAGTTCCGGGCCGTCACCACCCGGCGCGACCTGCTGCCGCGCATCCTCGCGGCCGGCGAGGCCCTGCACCCCGAATCGCTGCGCGCGGCGCGTGCGTACGAGGAGAAGCGCGCGACGGTCTCCTGAGCCGTCCGCCCCCACCGCCTAGGGGCCCGGTCAGGGGCACGTCAGGGATCGGCCCCATGCGCCGGGGTGCCCGGGGGCGGAAGCCTGGACGTCATGGAGAAGAGCAGGGGACGGCGGCGGCTGCGGCGGGTGCTGATCACGGTGGCCGTGGTGCTGGGGGTACTGGGGGCGGCGGTCGGCGGCGGGTTCGCCTGGCTGTGGACGCGGGCCGATGTGAGCACGGTGGGAAAGGTCGCCTTCGACCGGCGGCTGTCCGTGCCGCCCCTGGCGCCGTCCACCGTGACGGCGGACGGCACCCGGGTCTTCGACCTCCGGATGCAGTCGGGCGAGACGGAGTTCCGGCCCGGCAGGGCGACGCCGACCTGGGGGTTCAACGGCAGCTATCTGGGGCCGACACTGCGCGCGAAGCGCGGTGAGCGCGTGAAGGTACGGGTGCGCAACGCCCTGGACGAGGCGTCCACCGTGCACTGGCACGGCATGCACCTGCCCGCCGCGATGGACGGCGGACCGCATCAGATGGTGGCGGCGGGCGGGAGCTGGTCGCCGTCGTGGACGGTCGACCAGCCGGCCGCGACCCTCTGGTACCACCCGCATCCGCACGGGGCGACCGAACGGCACGTCCAGCGCGGACTGGCCGGGATGTTCCTGCTCGACGACGACCGTTCCGGGGACCTCGCGCTGCCGGAGACGTACGGCGTGGACGACCTGCCGGTCATCGTGCAGGACGTCCGCTTCGACGGGGACCGCCTTGACCACGGGCACTCCTTCCTCGCCAACACCGGCTTCCTCGGGGACCGGACGCTGGTCAACGGCATCCTCGGCCCCTACGCCGAGGTCCGCGACGAACGCGTGCGCCTGCGGCTGCTCAACGCGTCCACCGCCCGCGTCTACACCTTCGGCTTCGACGACAACCGCTCCTTCGACCTGATCGCCACGGACGGCGGACTGCTGGAGAAGCCCGCCCCCCTGGACCGGATCCAGCTCTCGCCCGGCGAGCGCGCCGAGGTCGTCGTGACGATGCGGCCGGGCGAGCGGACCGTGCTGCGCAGCTATCCGTGGCGCCGGGGCGACTTCTGGGAGAAGCGGTTCAACGGGGGCGACGACTCCTTCGACGTCCTGCAACTGCGCGCGGCGAAGACCCTGCGCTCCTCCCCCGCCGTGCCCGCCGCGCTCGGCGAGCCGGGGCTGGAGCTGCCCGACGGCGAAGACGCCGCGCACGGACGGTACTTCGAGCTGCGCCGGTCCGGCATCAACGGGAAGCCGATGGCCATGGACCGGGTCGACGAGACGGTGGTGCGCGGCACCACGGAGACCTGGACGGTCCGCAACGGCGGCGACATGACGCACAACTTCCACATCCACGACGTGCAGTTCAGGGTCCTGGAGGTGAACGGGCGGCCCCCGGCGCCGGAGTTGCGCGGCCGGAAGGACACAGTGGCGGTCCCGATGGGCACCACCGTGAAGCTCGCCCTGCGCTTCGACGGACCCGCCGATCCTGACACCCCGTACATGTACCACTGCCATCTGCTCTCCCACGAGGACACCGGGATGATGGGCCAGTTCGTCGTGGTCGACCAGGGAGAACGGGCCGGAACCCCGGGGACGCACAGGGACCACGGGGACACGCGTTAACGTGCCGCGTATGACGACTGCACTGATTACGGGCGCGACCGCGGGCATCGGGGCCGCCTTCGCACGGCGGCTCGCGGCCCGGGGCCACGATCTCGTGCTGGTGGCCCGCGACACCGAACGGCTGCGGGAGCAGGCCACCGAACTCCACGACCGGCACGGCGTCGAGGCCGAGGTGCTGACCGCCGACCTGTCCCGGGACGAGGGGATCGCCTCGGTCGAGAGGCGGCTCGCCGATGCCGCCCGCCCGGTCGATCTGCTGGTCAACAACGCCGGGTTCGGCAACAAGGGCCAGTTCCTCGATGTCCCGATGGCCGACGAGCTGACGATGCTCAAGGTGCACTGCGAGGCGGTGCTGCGGCTGACCTCGGCGGCCTCGGCGGCGATGCGGGAGCGGGGCAGGGGCGGGGTCGTCAACGTGGCGTCCGTCGCCGCGTTCGTGCCGCGCGGCACCTACGGGGCGTCGAAGGCATGGGTCGTGCAGTTCACCCAGGGCGCGGCGCGCGACCTGGCCGGTTCGGGGGTGCGGCTGATGGCGCTCTGCCCCGGCTTCGTCCGTACGGAGTTCCACCAGCGGGCCGGGATGGGCACGGAGAACATCCCGGGCTGGATGTGGCTGGACGCCGACAAGCTGGTGGCGACGGCGCTGGCGGACCTGGCGCGGGGGAAGTCGCTGTCGGTTCCCGACCCCCGGTACAAGGCGCTCATGGGGCTGGTGAAGGTGACGCCGCGCGGACTGCTCGGCGGGGTCACGTCCCGTACCGGCCGCAAGTACGGGCCGCGGTAGGACCCGAGCGCGGCACGCACAAGGCCCGGCACCCCGAGGGGTGCCGGGCCTCACCGCTGTATGCGGAGGGTGCCGTGCGTCAGTGCGCGTGGCCGTGGCCGTGACCGGCCTCCGGCTCCTCCTCGGCCGGCTTCTCGACGACCAGGGTCTCGGTCGTGAGCAGCAGGGAGGCGATGGAGGCGGCGTTCTCCAGGGCGGAGCGGGTGACCTTGACCGGGTCGATGACGCCGGCCTTCACCAGGTCGCCGTACTCGCCGGTGGCGGCGTTGAAGCCCTGACCCTTGTCGAGCTCGGACACCTTCGAGGTGATGACGTAGCCCTCGAGGCCGGCGTTCTCGGCGATCCAGCGCAGCGGCTCGACGGCGGCGCGGCGGACGACCGCGACACCCGTGGCCTCGTCGCCGGTCTTGCCGAGGTTGCCCTCCAGGACCTTGACGGCGTGGACGATGGCGGAGCCACCACCGGAGACGATGCCCTCCTCGACCGCGGCGCGGGTCGCGGAGATGGCGTCCTCCAGACGGTGCTTCTTCTCCTTGAGCTCCACCTCGGTGGCCGCACCGACGCGGATCACGCAGACACCGCCGGCCAGCTTCGCCAGACGCTCCTGGAGCTTCTCGCGGTCCCAGTCGGAGTCCGTGGCCTCGATCTCGGCCTTGATCTGGTTGACGCGGCCGGCGACCTCGTCGGCCTTGCCGCCACCGTCGACGATGGTGGTGTCGTCCTTGGAGACGGTCACGCGGCGGGCGGTGCCCAGCACGTCCAGACCGGCCTGGTCGAGCTTGAGGCCGACCTCCTCGGCGATGACGGTCGCACCGGTGAGGGTGGCGATGTCGCCGAGCATGGCCTTGCGGCGGTCACCGAAGCCCGGAGCCTTCACCGCGACGGCGTTGAAGGTGCCGCGGATCTTGTTGACGACCAGGGTCGACAGGGCC
Source organism: Streptomyces sp. NPDC001515 (assembly GCF_053597115.1). Taxonomy (NCBI): domain Bacteria; kingdom Bacillati; phylum Actinomycetota; class Actinomycetes; order Kitasatosporales; family Streptomycetaceae; genus Streptomyces; species Streptomyces sp. NPDC001515. Next base: position 7,536 of record NZ_JBSFHN010000024.1, on the reverse strand, counting down.
TCGCCCTCGACGTCCTCGGCGATGATCAGCAGCGGCTTGGAGCCACCGGCCTGGATGACCTTCTCCAGGAGCGGCAGCAGCTCCTGGATGGAGCCGATCTTGCCCTGGTGGATCAGGATGTACGGGTCGTCGAGGACGGCCTCCATACGCTCCTGGTCGGTCACCATGTACGGCGACAGGTAGCCCTTGTCGAAGGCCATGCCCTCGGTGAAGTCGAGGTCCAGACCGAAGGTGTTGGACTCCTCGACAGTGATGACGCCGTCCTTGCCGACCTTGTCCATCGCGTCCGCGATGAGCTCGCCGACCTGCGGGTCCTGCGCGGACAGCGCGGCGACGGCGGCGATGTCGGACTTGTCGTCGATCGGGCGGGCGGTCGCGAGGAGTTCCTCGGACACGGCCTTGACCGCGGCGTCGATGCCCTTCTTCAGGGCGGCCGGGGAGGCACCGGCGGCGACGTTGCGCAGACCCTCGCGGACGAGCGCCTGGGCGAGGACGGTGGCGGTGGTGGTGCCGTCGCCCGCGACGTCGTTGGTCTTGGTCGCGACCTCCTTCACCAGCTGGGCACCGAGGTTCTCGTACGGGTCGTCCAGCTCGACCTCGCGCGCGATGGTGACACCGTCGTTGGTGATGGTGGGGGCACCGAACTTCTTGTCGATGACGACGTTGCGGCCCTTGGGGCCGATCGTCACCTTGACCGTGTCGGCAAGCTTGTTGACGCCGCGCTCGAGGGCGCGACGGGCGTCCTCGTCGAACTTCAGGATCTTCGCCATGGAGCTGAACTGTCCTCTCGAAACAAGAACTGCGCCCCTGCCGCCCGGCTAGTCATTTCGCAGGGGGCCAGGGGCGCAGAAAAAAAGCGATGGTGGGTGACTTACTTCTCGATGATCGCGAGAACGTCGCGAGCCGAGAGGACGAGGTACTCCTCGCCGTTGTACTTCACCTCGGTGCCGCCGTACTTGCTGTACAGCACGACATCGCCGGTCTTGACGTCGAGCGGCAGACGCTCGCCGTTCTCGAAGCGGCCCGGACCAACGGCCAGGACGACGCCCTCCTGGGGCTTCTCCTTGGCGGTGTCCGGAATAACCAGGCCGGAGGCCGTGGTCTGCTCGGCGTCGAGCGGCTGGACCACAATGCGGTCCTCAAGCGGCTTGATCGCAACCTTGGAGCTGGCGGTCGACACGATCCGGTCTCCCCCTTCGGAGATCTCACGGGGTCAAAATTATGGGGTGGCGACCGAATGGGCCCGTCGTCGCGGGTGCCGGACCGGTTGGCCGCACGGAACTGCTGGCACTCTCCCTCGGGGAGTGCCAGAACCGAGACTATGACCGCGATTAGCACTCGGTCAAGCGGAGTGCCAACGCGCGCCGTTCGTGGCGGCGCGGGATCCCCCTCCGGGGCGACGGTACGCACGGCTGCGCACCCGCAACGTTCCGGTCACCGTAGGGACAACGCGGGGGCCGGGCGGTCCGTTCCGGAGGACGGTGGCGTCATGCGCCCTCCCGTCCCCGGCACCGCCCGCCCGGCCCCCGCCCGCCTCGGCTCCCTCGTCCGGAACGCCCTCGACCTGACGGCCGGTCTGCTCACCACGGGCCTGGAGGCGCTGGCCTGCGGGATGGTGGTCTTCATCGCGGACCGCCCGGACCGGGACTTCCTCCAGCCGCCCCCGGACCCCGGTCCGCCCCCGATGGACTGGACAACCACGCTCGTCCTCGGCGCGTTCGCCGTGGCCGTCTGCCTCATCGGTCTGGTGCTGCTGCGCCACGGGCTGCCGCTGGCGGGCATCGTGCAGCTGATCGCGGCGGGCGTCTTCTGCGTGCTGGCGCCGGTGTCCTGGCACAGCCACTACCGCGTGGCGCACCCCGAGGGCGCCGCCCCGGCCGTCTCCGCCCCGGGCCTCCCCGGCCACCGGTGGACCGGCCGCGCCCCGGACCCCGGGCCCGCCGCCGGACGGCCGCAGGCGACGACGACCATCGCCCCGGGCGCCCCGTGGTCCCCGCGCACGGAGGCGGGCCGGACCCGCTTCGCGGCGGGCGAGGGGTTCATCCGCTGAGCGGCCTTGCGCCCCAGCCGTTCGATCGGGTCGACCGACTGCGCGCACCCCGTGGTGGCGGTGAGGAGCGCACCGGCGGTCAGCAGTCCGGCCAGCAGCCGGTGCGCGCTTCTCATACGTAGTCCTCCAGCCGGGCCACCGCGTAGCCCTTGTCGGTGACGACCTTCATGACGGAGCGGATCAGGTCGGGCATGCTGCCCTTCCAGTCCTTCGCGCCCCGGAAGTGGGTAAGGATGATGTCGCCGGGGTGCAGGTCCCGGTCCTCCTCGCGCCACTCCATGCGGTCGGGGAACGCCTCGGCCGCCCAGAGCGGTACGGCGGTGACGCCGCAGGACTTGGCGATGCGCAGGGTGTCGCCGTTGTAGTTGCCGTACGGCGGCCGGAAGAGCCGGGGGCGTTCGCCGTACTGCTGCTGGAGGATGTCCTGCTGGTCGCAGATCTCGCGCTTCTGCTCCGCGTACGAGAGACCGGGCAGATAGCGGTGGTTGAGGGTGTGGTTGCCGATGACGGCGCCGCGGGCCTCGGCCTCCTTGAAGTAGGCGTAGTCGTCGCGCACCAGGTAGTCGGTGAGGAAGGCGCTGTACGGGATGTTCAGCTCCGACATCATCCTGATCAGCTCGGGGTCCTTGTCGTCCCCGTCGTCCATCGTCAGGAAGACGACCTTCTCCTTGGTGGGGACGGTGGTGAAGACCGGCGGCAGCGAGGCGTCACCGCCCTCGACCTCGAAGCCCTCGCGGGTGGTGAGGCGCGGTTTGACGGCCGGGGGAAGCGGCGCGGTCAGCGGGGTCTTCTCCAGCCCCCACTTCTTGGCGGCGATCGCACGCGCGGCCTGCGCCTTGCGCGCCTTCTCCGCCTGTCCGGCGACCGAGCCGGCCGCCCCGGCCGGGGGCCCGCCCGCGGGTCCGCCGGGCTGTCCGGCGCGGGCCGCGGCGGCCCGCGCGGGGTCGGTGACCTGCTTCTCGCCGGTCTCGGCCGCGCAGCCGGAGCCCACGGCGGCGACCAGCAGCGCGGCGAGGACCGCGAAGGCGGGCCGGTGCCTCGGATGTCCGCCGCCGGTCCGTCCGTGCCCCCGCCCGCCCGCCGCCTGAACCGGTCTGCGCCACTTCATGGGGAATTCTTCCTTTTGTCGTACTAGCTGCATGGCGCCGCATCCTGCCAGCCCCGAACCGGACCGCCGGGCCGACACAGCGCCCGCCGCGCACGGTCCCCCGGCTGGCGCGCAGCCGACTGGCCCACAATGGGGCGGGTGAACGCTCTCGCCCCGACCGGCCCGTCCGGTGATTCCGACGCCCTCGACGCCTTCCGGGCCCTGCGCACCCCCGAGGGGGCCGAGCTGCTGGCCGGGCTGCGCGACCACGACCCCGCCGCCGAACTGGCCACCGCCACCCGGCTGCGCCGCGACCATCCGGCCGCGCTCGTCTCGGCGGCCCTGGGGCAGGCCCGGCTGCGGCAGCGGGCGGTGGCGAAGTTCGGCGCCGAGGACGCGCACCGGATGTTCTTCACCCCCCACGGGGTGGAGCAGGCGACCCGGACCTCGGTGGCCTCCTACCGCGCGCGGCGGTTCGCGGCGGCGGGGGTGCGCCGTGTCGCGGATCTGTGCTGCGGGGTCGGCGGCGACGCCATCGCCCTCGCGCGGGCCGGGATCGCGGTGCTCGCCGTGGACCGCGATCCGCTGACCGCCGAGGTCGCGCGGGCCAACGCGGCGGCCCTCGGACTGGACGGGCTGATCGAGGTGCGGTGCGCGGACGTCGCGGACATCGACACCGGGCCGTACGACGCGGTGTTCGTCGATCCGGCCCGGCGCGGCGGGCGCGGTCGGGTCTTCGATCCGGAGGCGTACTCGCCGCCGCTGTCCTGGGCGACCGGGGCCGCGCTGAAGGCTCCCCGGGCCGCGCTGAAGATCGCCCCGGGGGTCCCGCACGAGGCGATCGACCCGCACGCGGAGGCCGAGTGGATCTCGGACGGGGGCGAGGTGAAGGAGGCGGTGCTCTGGTTCGGCGAGGGCTTCACGGCCGGGGCGTTCCGCGCCACGGTGCTCCCGTCCGGGGCCTCCCTGTCCGCACCGGCCGCGCTTCCCGCCCCGCCGGTCGGCCCCGTGGGCCGGTATCTGTACGAGCCGGACGGCGCGGTGATCCGGGCGCATCTGGTCGCGGAGATCGTGGAGCGCTGCGGGGGCCGGCTGATCGACCCGATGATCGCGTACGTCACGGCCGACGAGCTGTACGAGTCGCCGTTCACGGCCGGGTACGAGATCACCGACCGGCTGCCGTTCCACGTCAAGCGGCTCAAGGCGCTGCTGCGGGAGCGGGAGGTCGGGGTCCTCACGGTCAAGAAGCGCGGTTCGGCGGTCGAACCGGAGGAACTGCGCCGGAAGATGAAGCTCCGGGGGCCGAACGCGGCGACGGTCTTCCTGACCCGGGTCGCGGACGTGCCGACGATGCTGGTCGGCCGCCCGGTGACCGGCCCGGAGGCCGCCCACCGGTAGCGATGGGCGGGCTCAGCCGAGATCGGTCAGCTCGTCGGCGTACACCCGCGAGAGCGGCTGCGGGCCCACGTACTGCTGGCAGTTGCACTGCCCGGCCTCGAAGCGCACCGGCTTCTTCTGCTCGTCCCAGGCGGTCGGCACCTCGACGCGTTCGTGGCAGCGGCCCTGTTTGTCGTGCTTGGCGAGGTGGTGCGTGCAGCCGCAGACCGGCTCCGGCGGCCGGTTCGCCGCCTCGACGGCCAGCCGCTCCCGCCTATCGGCCTCCAGCAGTTCGAGCCTGCGGGCGTGCCGGTTGCGCAGCGCCGTGCGGACGTTGTCGACCACCCAGCCGAATCCGCCCGTCCAGAAGATGATGAGCACCCACCAGTACCACTCCATGACGCCTCCCCCTGCGGTGTTCCGTACCGACCCAGGGTAGGGCCGAACTCAGCGGTGGGCGCCGCCCGTTGACGCTTCGGCGCGGGGGGCAGCGGGGGCGCCCGCGAGGAGGGTGAGAACCCAACGGCGGTGCCAGAACGCCTTGGTGACGCCGATGAGGCCGATGAGCCAGCAGAGGAGACCGAGGCCCATGATCAGGGCCATCAGCCCGTACGTGTCCTGGCCGCGCACCGCGCCCGCCGGCACCACGACGCAGGCGTACAGCCCGAGGGCGCAGAGGGCGAAGGAGGGCAGCAGCCAGCCGAGGCTCGGACCCGGCAGCCGCAGCGCGGCGTCACGTGCCGGATCGCGGTCCAACCGCCCCCACCGCACGAGGAGTCGGCGCACCGCGCGGTCCCGGCGCAGCCACACGACCACGAGGATCACGGCGGGCACCAGACAGCCGGCGCCCAGGGCGATCAGCACCACGCCGAGGATCGCGGAGACGACGTCGTAGGACTCCTCGAAGGTGATGAGCGCGGTCCCGGTCAGCGACCAGCCGAGCGCCGCGAGCAGCCCCCACGTCCACAGGAGCGCGAACCGGCCGGGGCCCAGGTGCGCGCGCACCAGCGCGGCGAGGACATGGGCCCGGTCGGCGAGCAGCGCCGCCCGGTCGGGCCAGGTGCGTATCTCCACGGGCGGCGGGGGCGGCGGCAGCGCCGGGCGGGGGGACATGGCCCCGACCCTACCCAGCACCGGACCCGGACCGCACCGGCCCTCGGGCGTTGCGCGGGGCCCCGATGCCCAGGCACCTCAGGCGGTGCGCAGGGCCCCGATGCCCGGACGCCTCAGGCGTTGCGCAGGGCCTCGATGTCCAGGCGCCTCATGCCCATCATCGCCTTCATCGCCCGTGCCGCCTTCTCCGGATCGGGGTCGGTCAGGGCCTCGCCGAGCCCCGGCGGCACGATCTGCCAGGACACTCCGAAGCGGTCCTTCAGCCAGCCGCACTGGCCCTCCTCGCCGCCGTCCGCCGTGAGCTTCGCCCACAGCTCGTCGGCCTCCTCCTGCGAGGCGCAGTCGACGGAGAGCGACACGGCCTCGGTGAAGGGGAACTCGGGGCCGCCGTCGAAGGCGATGTACTCGGTGCCGTCCAGCTGGAACCGCACGGTCATCACCGCGCCCTCCTCGCCGGGGGAGGCCGCCGTCCAGCGGGTCACCTCCAGCACACGGGAGTCGCCGCCGACGACGGACACGTAGAGGTCCGCCGCCTCCTCGGCCTGCCCCTTCTCGAACCACAGGAACGTGGTGACCTTCTGCATGGTCTTCTCCTCACTCGGTGGTGCGGAACGCGCTACGGGGTAGACCGGCGGGGAGCCCGGAACTCATCGGCCGGCCCGGTCCAGCAGCAGGGCCCGCTCCCGGGCGTTGCGGGTCAGCTCCGCCGCACGGACGAACTCCGCGCGCGCCTCGTCCGTGCGCCCCATCCGCTCCAGCAGATCCCCGCGCACGCTGGGCAGCAAGTGGTAGGCGCGGAGCGCGGGGTCGGCGGCGAGGGCGTCGACCAGGGCGAGTCCGGCGGCCGGGCCCTCGGCCATGGCGACGGCGACGGCCCGGTTCAGCTCGACCACCGGGGACGGGGTGAGGGCGGCGAGCCGGCCGTAGAGCGCGGCGATGGCGGGCCAGTCGGTGTCCTCGTAGCGCGGCGCCCGCGCGTGGCAGGCGGCGATGGCGGCCTGGAGGCCGTAGGGGCCGAGTCCGGTGCCGGCGTGGGCGGCCGTCTGCGCCGAGCGGAGCAGCGCGGCGAGGCCCCGGCGGATCAGCAGCCGGTCCCAGCGGGTGCGGTCCTGGGCGGCGAGGAGGACCGGGGAGCCGTCCGGCCCGGTGCGGGCGGCGGTGCGGGACGCCTGGAGCTCCAGCAGGGCGGCCAGACCGTGCACCTCGGGTTCGCGCTCCATCAGTCCGGCGAGGATCCGGGCCAGCCGCAGCGCGTCCTCGCAGAGCGCGGGGCGCAGCCAGTCGTCGCCGGTGGTGGCGGCGTAGCCCTCGTTGAAGACCAGGTAGACCACCTCCAGCACCGAGCCGAGCCGGGCGGTGCGCTCGGGGCCGTACGGCACCTCGAAGGGGACCCCGGCCCGGCCGAGCGTCCGTTTGGCGCGGACGATCCGCTGGGCCACCGTCGCCTCGGAGGTGAGGAAGGCGCGGGCGATCTCCTCGGTGGTGAGGCCGCCCAGCAGGCGCAGGGTGAGGGCGATCCGGGCGTCGGTGGAGAGCACCGGATGGCAGGCGGTGAACATCAGCTGCAGCAGGTCGTCGTCGATGGAGTCGGGGTCGGCGTCGCCGGGGTCCTCCGCACGGGGCCGGGCGTGCGGGTCGCGGCCCATCTCGGCGAGCTTGCGGGCGTACGTCTCGCGGCGGCGCACCAGATCGATGGCGCGGTGCCGGGCGGTGGCCATCAGCCAGGCCCCGGGGTTGTCGGGGACGCCGGACTCCGGCCACTGCTCCAGGGCGGCGACGAGGGCGTGTCCGGTGGGTCAGGGCCAGGTAGGGCACGGCGGCTGGTGCGGTGCATCGCAAGGCGCCGGAGCGTCCTGATAGCGGAGCTATCCGGGCGTTTCGGCAACGCCGCGAGGTGCCGTGCCAGGCG
>NZ_JBSFHN010000023.1:0-141860 GCF_053597115.1 Streptomyces sp. NPDC001515 | reverse complement strand
GTTGGTTTCCGCTCGTTTGCCGAGCGGGGGCCCCTCGCCTGGGGCCGGGCGCCCGGGGTGGCCCCCCGCGGCGGGGGGGCGGGCGCCGGGGGCCCCCCCGGCGCCTCTTTCTCCCTCTATGCGCGTAGAGTCACGAGGACACAACGCGTGTGCACGTACCGGCCGGAAGGACGCCAGACCATGGACGCCATCTCCGTCATCCGCACCAAGCGGGACCGAGGCGAGCTGACCCCCGAGCAGATCGACTGGGTCATCGACGCGTACACCCGCGGCGAGGTCGCCGACGAGCAGATGTCCGCGCTGGCCATGGCGATCCTGCTGAACGGCATGAACCGCACGGAGATCGCCCGCTGGACCGCCGCGATGATCGCCTCCGGCGAGCGCATGAACTTCCGTACGCTCTCCCGCCCCACCACCGACAAGCACTCCACCGGCGGCGTCGGCGACAAGATCACCCTCCCGCTCGCCCCGCTGGTCGCCGCCTGCGGCGCCGCCGTGCCCCAGCTCAGCGGGCGCGGCCTCGGCCACACCGGCGGCACCCTCGACAAGCTGGAGTCCATCCCCGGCTGGCGCGCCCACCTCTCCAACGACGAGATGCTCGACGTCCTCGACACCACCGGCGCGGTCATCTGCGCGGCGGGCGACGGACTGGCCCCCGCCGACAAGAAGCTCTACGCGCTCCGCGACGTCACCGGCACCGTCGAGGCGATCCCGCTCATCGCCAGTTCGATCATGTCCAAGAAGATCGCCGAGGGCACCGGCGCCCTCGTCCTGGACGTCAAGGTCGGCTCCGGCGCCTTCATGAAGACCCTCGACGACGCCCGCGAACTCGCCTCCACCATGGTCGCCCTCGGCACCGACAGCGGCGTCCGCACCGTTGCCCTCCTCACCGACATGTCCACCCCGCTCGGCCTCACCGCGGGCAACGCCCTGGAGGTCCGCGAATCCGTCGAGGTCCTCGCCGGCGGCGGCCCCAAGGACGTCATCGACCTCACCCTCGCCCTCGCCCGCGAGATGCTGGACGCCGCCGGCCTCAAGGACGCCGACCCCGAGAAGGCCCTCGCCGACGGCTCCGCCATGGACGTCTGGCGCCGCATGATCTCCGCCCAGGGCGGCGACCCCGACGCCCCGCTCCCGGTGGCCCGCGAGCAGCACGTCGTCAGGGCGTCGTCCTCCGGCGTCCTCACCCGCCTCGACGCCTACGACATCGGCGTCGCCGCCTGGCGCCTCGGCGCCGGCCGCGCCCGCAAGGAGGACCCCGTCCAGGCCGGCGCCGGCATCGAACTCCACGCCAAGCCCGGCGACGAGATCACCGCCGGCCAGCCCCTGCTGACGCTGCACACGGACACCCCGGAGAAGTTCGACTACGCCCTGAGGGCCCTCCCGGACGCCTACGACATCGCGCCGGCGGGGACGGAGTTCGCGGCGGCTCCGGTGGTGCGGGAGCGGATTGCCTGACCTGTCCCACCGAGGGCGAGAACACGGGACCGGCGGATTTCCGCCGGTCCCGTTCGTATATGTCGGGGGAGGACGTCGCGCGACCGTGAGGTCCGGAGCCGTTCTTTCGGTGCAGGGAAATGGCGACATATGGCGACCCTGTCGCGGGTCGAATTCATCGATGAGGGCGGCGTGTTCGCGCCGGAGGTTCTCGTGAATTCCCGACATTTCCCGAGGGGAGTTATGGCCGGATTCGGCCTGGTGGTCCGGGCCGGTCAACTGTCGGCGGTCCAGGGGATTTCGGCGTGTCGCACATGGGGGAGATGCAGCGTTTCGCTGTCAACATCCCATCAATTAACCCTTTAGTGAATGTATCGGACACCTTATTGACAGCCCGGGTGTATGCGGTATTGCATTCGCTCTGCTGTGCGTAGCCAAGTGATTACGCATCGGGGGGTGCGGGGCGCACAGGTTTCTCTCAAGGGGTGGGGTTGTGAAACTGAAAATCGGCATGTCCGGAATTGCCGCCATGACGGGATTGCTCGTGGTGGTTTCCGGAGTGACCGTCATGGGCGCGGGGCCCGCCTCGGCGGCATCCTGCGCGGGTGTCGGCTCGGACTACAACGGTGACGGCATGGTCGACAACGTCGTCACGGATCCTCTGGCGACCGTGAACGGCGTCCAGGAAGCCGGTCTGGTGCGGGTGCTCTACGCGGGTGGAGTACCCGCCGCGGACATCACGCAGGCGTCACCGAACATGGGCGACGTCGTCCCCGAGCGGGGCGACCGGTTCGGCTCGGCCATCTCCTGGGCCGACTTCAACGGCGACGGCTGCACCGACCTCGTGGTCGGAACGCCGTACGAGGACACCGGGGCCAATGGCACCGCCATCAAGGACTCCGGCATCGTCCACATCATCTACGGCTCGCCCGCCGGCCTCGGTGCCGGCACGGCCGCGAGCCTCTACGGCCAGGCATCCCTCGGGGGCGGGACCAGCGAGGCGGGAGACCACTTCGGCTACGCCGTGCAGGCCGGCACCGCCGCGTCGGGGCAGCCGTACCTCATCGTCGGGGCTCCCGGCGAGGGCGTTTCCGTGGACGGCGTCACCATGGCGAACGCCGGAGCCATCAACTACATGCAGGGCAGCACCAAGCTGATGCTCACCCAGGAGAGCCCCGGCGTGCCCGGCGTCGCCGAGCCCGGCGACCAGTTCGGGGCGGCCCTGGCGGGCACCAACCGGTACTTCACCGTGGGCGTGCCCGGCGAGACCATCGGAGCCGACGCCGTGGCGGCCGGAACCGCCGCCATCTTCAGCCAGACGCTGGCCAACGGCGCGCCCACTCCCCTCACCGGGGTCGACCAGGCGGGCGACGGCGAGGGACTGATCGGCGTCGCCGAGTCCGGGGACAGGCTCGGCGCCTCCCTGGCGATGACCAACTACCGCCCCGCCGGCGCGACGTACAACACCGACGCCCTGATCGCGATCGGCACACCCGGCGAGTCGATCGGGACCGTGCCGGGCGCGGGCAGCGTGGCCGTTCTGCGCATCGAGCCCTCGGGCAAGTACACCCAGCTCAAGGCCCTGGACACCGGGATGGCGACCGTGGAGGGGGAACCGGGCGCCGGTGACTTCTTCGGGCAGCGCGTGGCCCTCGCCAACACCAATACCGAGGTCGTCACCACCACGTCCACGATCCGGCTGGCCGTAGGAGTGCCCGGCCGGGACGTCGGCGGCGCCGCGGACGCCGGGGTCATCCAGATCTTCAATCCGCTCGACGCCGACGCCGGGAGCGCGGACAAGATCATCACGCGGGGCACGGCGCTCCTGCCCGGCACCCCGACCGCACGCGATTTCACGGGAATCTCCCTGCGCTCGGGCACCAACCTCCTCTACGTGGGGGTCCCGTACAGCAAGGAGCCCGCGACCTCCAAGGGCGCGCTCTACACGGTGCCGTGGAGCGACATCGACGGCATCACCCAGGGCGGAACCAGGACCTTCCAGCCCGGCGCCGGCGGTATCTCGGACATCGGTACGGCGTTCGGGACCGTCGGATGAGGGGCGCGGAGCGGGGACGACGTCGTGACGGTGCGGGCGAGAGAGAGCAGAAGGCACACGTGAAGAGACAGGTGACGGTGGCACGCGGGCGGGGACGCGGCGCGCTCGCCGCGGTGACCCTGACGGCCCTGCTGGCCGCCGGACTCGGCATCCCCCCGCTGTCGGGCGGGCTCCCCACGGCCGCCGCGGCGCCCGTGGAGGGCGGCACGGCGCTCGGGGTCGAGGCCGCGCAGCAGGCGGCAGCCGAGAAGGGCGCACCCGTCGAGGTGCTGAACCTGCGGGACGAGCGCAGTACGACGACGGCCAATCCCGACGGCACCTTCACGGTCAAGACGGCCGTGCAGCCCGTACGCACCCGCAAGAACGGGGCGTGGACGGACATCGACACCACCCTCGTGAAGCAGGCGGACGGTTCGTACGCGCCCAAGGCGGCCGTGACCGCGATGTCCTTCTCCGGGGGCGGCGACACCACCTTCGGCACCATGCGCAAGGACGGCCGCGCGCTGTCGCTGGACTGGCCCGGGAAGCTTCCGGCACCCACGGTGGACGGTTCGACGGCGACCTACGCGGACGTGCTGCCGGGCGTCGACCTGCAGGTGTCCGCGAGCGCCGAGGGCTTCTCGCACCTGATCGTCGTCAAGAACGCGGAGGCGGCCCAGAACCCGGAGCTGGCCCGGCTGGAGCTGCCCGTCAGCACCACCGGCCTCGGCGTCCAGGAGTCCGCCGACGGCGGACTGACCGCGACCGACGCGACCGGCGGAGCGGTCTTCGAGGCGCCCGCCCCGCTGATGTGGGACAGCCGCGAGGGCGCCAAGGGCGACGCGGGCACGTCCCTGGCGAAGGCCGCCGCCGGCCCGTCCGCCGACGAGCTCGCGGTGACCCCGCCGGACGGCACCCGGGTCGCCGATGTCGACGTCCACGTGGACCGGGACGCGATGACCCTGACCCCGGACCGCTCCCTGCTGACCGGCAAGGACACGGTGTACCCGGTCTTCATCGACCCGGTCTTCAAGACGACGAGCCGCACCGGCTGGACGATGGTCTCGTCGTACTACCCGTCGGCGGAGTTCTGGAAGTTCAAGGACCACGAGGGCGTGGGCCGCTGTCCCGCCGATGTGTCGTACCTGTGCGCGAGTTCGAGCGACACGAAGCGGCAGTTCTTCGCCGTCCCGACCGCGTCCTTCGAGGGCAAGGACATCATCAAGGCCGAGTTCGCGGTGACGATGGTGCACACGTACAGCACCGCCGCCAAGAGCGTGAAGCTCATCCGGGTCAACTCCAGCGGAGCGAGCGCGATCAGCTCGTCCACCAACTGGGGCAACCAGCCGTCCTGGAAGGCCGACGTCGACAGCAAGTCCCCGACCAACCCGGCCGGTTCCTGCACCTCGACCAACCAGAACGTGCGCTTCGACGCCAAGTCCGCCGTCCAGCTCGCGGCCGACAAGGGCTGGGACACCACGACCTTCAGTCTGCGGTCCGGCGTCGAGGGGGACTACGCGTACTGGAAGCGCTTCTGCGGCAACGCGCAGCTCGAAGTCACCTACAACCGTCCCCCGCTGGCCCCGGCCGAGAGCGATCTCACCATGTCGCCCGGCGGCACGTGCGAGTACGGGCACGCCCAGGACCACTACGTGTCCGAGGCCCCGGTTCTCAACGCGGTCGTCAAGGACTACGACCACAACGACATCGCGGGCAAGACCGAAAGCCTCAAGGCCCAGTTCCACGTCTTCTGGATGAACGGCACGACACAGGTCAATCATTACGCGACGACCGCGAGCCATGCGACGACCGGCACCGGTCAGACGGGCTCGGCGTCGTTCAAGTACAGGGTCGGCTCCGATCTGAGCACGGACTCCGACGCCGGATTCACCATCCCGTCCAACGTCGTCATCGGCTGGGAGGTCCGGGGTTCGGACGGAACCGCGTGGGGCCCGTGGAGCACCGCGGGCGAGCCCACACGATGCGAGTTCATCTACGACGCCACCGCGCCCAAGGCGCCGGTGATCACCTCCGCGCAGTACCCGGACGACGACGCCTGGCACGCGGGCGTCGGCGACTACGGAAGCTTCACCTTCGACTCGCCGTCCAACGATGTCGCGAAGTACCTGTACCGGTTCAAGGGAAGCAGCACCTGGTCGAGCGTGAACACGGCGACGCCCGGCGGGCCCGCGACGGTGGCGTTCATGCCGGCGAGCGAAGGCCCGTGGTCCGTCGAGGCCAAGGCGGTCGACGCGGCCGGCAACGCGCAGAAGACGGCCATGGCCTACCAGTTCCTCGTCTCCGACGGCCGCGCCCCCAAGGGCGGCTGGACCCTGGGTGACGTCAAGGGCTCCTCCTCCGCGGCCGGCACCGGCTCCTCGCCCGCCGCCGCACCCGGCTCGGGGGTCGCCTTCGGCGCCAAGCCCGGCCCGCTGGGCGCGGCCGACACCTACGCCGCGCTCGACGGGACCGAGAACGCCTACCTGGACGCCGGCCGGCACCTCGTGGACACCGACTCCGCGTTCTCGGTGAGCGCCTGGGTCAACCTGCCGGAGGTCCCGAACCGCGACCAGACGGTGATCAGCCAGGACGGCACCGGGCTGCCGGGCTTCGACCTGGGCTACGACGGCGACACCCGCAGCTGGGTGTTCCGCATGCCGTACAACGACATGGAGTCCGTGACCCATTGGCAGGTCACCGGAGGCCGGGTGGTCCCGGGCACCTGGACCCACCTCATCGGCACCTACGACGCCGTCACGGGTGTGATGCGGCTGTACGTGAACGGCGTGGCCGTCACCACCACGGTGAAGCGGACCACCCCGTGGAACGCGGCGGGCGCCCTGCAGATCGGACGCAGGCTGGCCCTGGACGGCTACACCGGACACCTCAAGGGCGGCATCGCCGACGTGCAGGTCTACGACCGCGTGGTCACCGGCACCGAGAGCGCGGACCTCGGCGGCATCGTCGCCCAGCAGCTCGCGTACTGGGACGTCGACACGGCTCCGGACAACGTGGCCCCCGAGGCGGGCGGCGGCACCGGTCTGACGCTCGGAGGCGGCGCGTCCATCTACGTGCCCGCGCCGGGCTGCAGCCCGGAGGAGGACCCGAGCTGTGTGGAGACCGCGCCCGAGGACCCCATGTGGGGCGACGGCCACCTGGTGCTGAACGGCACGGACGCCTACGCGTCCCGTGGCGCGGGTCTGCTTTCCAAGCAGGACGGCTTCGCGGTGACCGCGCGCGTCCGGCTCTCCTCCGTCTCGCCCGCGGACCAGACGGTGATGTCGCTCTCCGGGGCCCGGGGCACCGCGCTCGCGGTGGGCTACTCCGCGGCGGACAGCCGATGGACGATCACGGCCACCGACGGGGACTCCGCCACCCCGGTCACCACCACCGCCCGGGCCACGGGCTTCCTGCCCAGCACCGGCCTCAAGGGCGACCACCTGGCCCTCGTCTACTCGGCGGTCTTCGGTGACGTGGTGCTGTACATCAACGGGGTGGAGAGCGCCCGGGTCCCGTGGGACAACACCTGGGACTTCACCACCGCCTCGGTCCAGGTGGGGCGCAAGCTCGACGGGGCCACGGCCGGATCCTTCCTCTCCGGCGCGGTCGACGAAGTGCGCGTGTTCCAGGGGGCGCTGGACGCCAGCCTGGTCAACATCGTCAGCGGTCTCGCGGACGACGAGAGCGTCGAAGCGACCATCACCTGATCCGAACGGAGCGGCCGGGACCGGACCACACCAGTCCGGTCCCGGCCGCGTCCCGTTCTCACCGCACCGATTCCTTTCCTGACGGAGTTCTCATGCGAGCATCGCCTCTCGGGAGACGGTATTTCCGCCTTCCGGCACGCTCGGTACGCATCGGCGTACTGACAGCGACCATTGCCCTGTCCCTCGGCCTGCTGCCCCAGTACGCCCCCGAGGCCACCGCGCGCGACGGCGTGACCAGGCCCGACACCCAGACCGGTCTCGACGACCCGGTGACCGGCCGGAACGGAAAGGTCCGCAAGCCGAAGGCGGACCAGGCGGCCCGCGCACAGGTCACGAAGGCCGCGGTCACCCGCTGGCCCGCGGCGACCACCGACGACGTCGTCGTCGGAGCGAAGGGAACCGAGGGCGCCCAGGCCCACGGCATGCCGCTGAAGGCCGCGGCCACCGGAACCACGAGCCCCCGGTCCGTCCGGCTGTCCGTCCTGGACCGGAAGAAGGCCGTGGCGGCGGGCGTCGACGGCCCCCTGATGACGGTGGCCCGCAGCGACGGTGCGACCGGGAGCGGACCGGTCCGGGTCTCGCTCGACTACGGCGACTTCGCCCAGGCGTACGGGGGCGGCTACGGCTCCCGGCTGCGTCTGGTGACCTATCCGGAGTGCGTGCTCACCACGCCCGACCGCCCCGGGTGTGCCACGGCGACGCCCCTGGCGACCACCAACGACACCGCCGCCACCACGCTCACCGCGAAGGTCACGGCCGCCCCGGCGGCGGCGGGGGCCGCGGCGGGCAGCACCGGCTCGGCCTCCTCGGTGACGGTGCTGGCGGCCACGGCCGAGGCATCCGGCGACCAGGGCGACTTCGGCGCCAGCTCGCTCAAGCCCTCCTCGCAGTGGAGCGTCTCCAACTCCTCCGGCGTCTTCAACTGGTCCTACCCGATCAGCGCGCCACCGGTCCCCGGCGGTCTGGGTCCCGAGGTCTCCCTCGCCTACAACTCCCAGTCCGTGGACGGCCAGACGGCCACCACGAACAACCAGGGATCGTGGATCGGTGAGGGCTTCGGATACGAACCGGGCTTCATCGAGCGCCGCTACAAGCCCTGCGCCGACGACGGCCACGCCGACACCAACGGCGACCAGTGCTGGGGCTTCGACAACGCCACCCTCTCCCTGGCCGGCGGCACCTCGGGCGAGCTGATCAAGGACGACACCACGGGCGAGTGGCACGTCAGCTCCGACGACTTCGCCAAGGTGGAGAAGCTCACCGGCGCCACGAACAACGACAACGACGGCGAGTACTGGAAGGTCACGACCGCCGACGGCACCCAGTACTTCTTCGGCCGCAACCGGCTCCCCGGCTTCGCCTCCGGCAACGAGACCACCAACTCGGCCTGGACCGTCCCGGTCTACGGCGACGACTCCGGTGAACCCTGCTACAAGGCCACCCTCGCGGACGCGTTCTGCGACCAGGCATGGCGCTGGAACCTCGACTACGTCGTGGACCCGCACGGGAACACCATGGCGTACTTCTACGGCACCGAGACGAACTACTACACCCAGGGCCTCAAGACCACGGAGAACGGCAAGGCCTACATCCGCGGCGGATACCTCAAGCGCATCGACTACGGTCAGCGCGAGGGCACGATGTACTCGACGAAGGCCCCGGCGCGCGTGGTGTTCGACACCGCCGAGCGCTGTGTCGGCGCCCTCACCGACTGCTCCGTCGCGGCCCTGAAGGACGAGACGGCCGCGGACTGGCCCGACGTCCCGTGGGACCGCAACTGCAAGGCCGACTCCAAGTGCCCCGGCCAGAACTCGCCGACGTTCTGGACCCGCAAGAAGCTCACCACGATCACCACCCAGATCCGCGACGGCGCGACGACCTACGAGGACGTCGACCGGTGGAAGCTCGACCACTCCTATGTGGACAACGGCGACGGGTCGAAGTCCCTCTGGCTGAAGACCATCGACCACGCCGGCCTGGTGGGGACCGACGTCTCCGTCCCCTCGGTCCGGCTGTACGGCCTCCAGCTCCCCAACCGCGTCGACGTGCCCAACGACAACATCCAGGCGTTCAACCGGTTCCGCCTGAGCGGGGTGGAGAGCGAGTCCGGCAGCGTCCTCACCGCCAACTACTCGTCCCCGCAGTGCACGTCGTCCAACCTGCCGACCCCCGGCAAGTCGACCGTCCGCTGCTACCCGGTCAAGTGGAGCCCGCCCGGGGTGACCGACCCGATCACCGACTGGTTCAACAAGTACGTGGTCACCTCGGTGATCGAGACCGATCTGGTCGCCGAGAGCCCCGACCAGATGACGACGTACACCTATCTCGGTGACGCCGGCTGGCGGAAGGCCAAGCCGGACGGCCTCTCCAAGACCGACAACCTCACCTGGAGCGACTGGCGGGGCTACGGCAAGGTCCGGGTCGAGACGTCCGACGGCAGCGTCAGTCCCTCCAACACCAAGACCGAGCACGTGTTCTTCCGGGGTCTGGACGGGGACGCCGATCCCGACGGCGGCACCCGGTCGGTCAGCCTGACCGCCACCAACGGCACCTCGTACCCCGACTCCGACTGGAAGTCCGGCACGGAGCTCGAAACGACCACGTACAACGGGGACACGATCGTCTCCAAGTCGATCAACACGCCCTGGACCAAGGTCACCGCGACGCGCGTGAAGGACTGGGGCACCTCCTACGCCCGGTTCGTCCGGGCGGGCCGGGCCGACACCTACCAGGCCCTCGCCGGCGGAACCTGGCGACAGACCGCCTCCACCACCTCCTACGACGCCAAGGGCCGCCCGATCCAGGTCGCGGACTACGGCGAACTGGACGTGGCCGACAACCAGTGCACGCGGACCGAGTACGCCGACGACCCGGCCAAGCACCTCTACAGCTACGTCTCGCGGGTCGAGACCCTCTCCGTCGACTGCGCCACCACCGCCCCCGACCGTTCCAAGGACGTCATCTCGGACGAGCTGACCTTCTACGACGGTTCGACCACGCTCGGCGCGGCGCCCAGCAAGGGCGAGCCCACGCTCGTCAGGCGGCTCGCCTCGCACAACGGGACGACCGCCACGTACCAGGACGTGTCCACCTCCACCTTCGACGCCTACGGCCGGCCGCTGGTGGTCACCGACGCGGCGAAGACGGCGACGACCACGTCCTACAAGGAGAACGCCTACGGCCTCGCCGCGTCCAAGACCGAGACGAACGCCCTCGGCTGGACCACGGTCACCGAGTACGCGCCCGAGTGGGGCACGCTCTCGTCCCAGACCGACATGAACGGCAAGCGCACCGATCTCGCGTACGACGCCCTCGGCCGGGTGGTCTCGGTCTGGATGCCCGACCGGGCCAAGGCCGACCACACCCCGTCGATCACGTACGAGTACGGCATCCGGACCAACGGTCCGAGCTACCTCCACACGCGGAAGATCGAGAAGGACGGCGCCTCCTACGGGCACGAGTACACCCTGTACGACGGTCTGCTCCGGCCCCGCCAGGTCCAGACCGAGGCCCAGGGCGGCGGACGCCTGCTGGCCGACACCTATTACGACGGCTCCGGCCGCGTGGTGAAGACCAACGACACCTACTACGCCACCGGTGCCCCGTCGTCCACGCTGTTCGTCCCGAGGAACGAGGACATCGACGCGCAGACGGTGACCGAGTTCGACGGAGCGGGCCGCACCACGGCGTCCGTCCTCAAGGTCGCCGGCACCGAGAAGAACCGCACGACCTACACCTACGGCGGTGACCGGGTCACCGTCGACCCGCCGAACGGCCAGACCCCGACCACCACCATCTCGGACGCCCACGACCGCACGGTCGAACTGCGCCAGTACAAGGGCGACAAGCCGGTCCTGCCGGGCACCGCGAACGACTACGTCGCGACCCGGTACGCCTACACCCCGTCCGGGCAGCTGGCGAAGGTCACCGACAACAAGAACAACGTCTGGTCGTACACGTACGACCAGCGGGGCCGCAAGCACACGGCGACCGACCCCGACACCGGCTCCTCGACCTTCGAGTACGACGACCTGGACCGGCTGGTCTCGACGACGGACTCCCGCTCCAACACCACCACCTCGGTCTACGACAAGATCGGCCGCGTCAAGGAGACGTGGCAGGGGGCCGCGGGCACCGGGACGAAGCTGTCCGAGGCCGTGTACGACACGGTGGCCAAGGGCGAGCTGTACGGCTCGTACACCTACAAGAACGGCGCCGTCCTCTCCTCGGTGACCTACCCGGCGCTGGACGACGACCTGGAGCCGACCACCACCAAGTACTTCCTGTCGAAGACGGCCGAGCCCGAACTCGGCGGCACCTACGTGTTCGGCACCGAGTACAACAAGGACGGCACGGTCCGGACGCAGAACTCCCCGGCCGCGGGCGGTCTCTCCGCGGAGACCCTCTCCTACCAGTACGACGACCTCCAGCGCCCCGTCGCGCTGGACACCTCGCTCGGTGGGATGAGCTACGTCTCCGAGGTGGCGTACTCGCCGACCAACAAGATCGAGCAGCTGGAACTGACCACGGGTGACACCGGGGCCAAGAAGACCTGGCTGTCCTACTCCTACGAGCAGGGGACGTCCCGCCTCATCAACGCCCGGGTCGACGTGGAGGGCGCCGCCTCGGTGGCGTACGACGCCCGCTACACCTACGACGACGGCGGCAACGTCAGGTCCATCGCGGACACGCCCACCGGCGGCACCGCCGACGTGCAGTGCTTCCGCTACGACGGCCTGCGGCAGATGACGGACGCCTGGACGTCGAAGGTCACCCCGGACAAGGCGGTCGGCACCGGCACGAACGACGCCGCGTGCGCCTCCGCGCCGTCCGCGACGACGGTCGGCGGGTCGGCCCCGTACTGGTCGACGTACGGCTTCGACACCCTCGGCAACCGGACCTCGGAGACCGACCACGGTCTGAACGGCGGGGCGACGTCGACGAAGTCGTACACCTACGGCGAGAACGGCGAGGGCCCGCACCAGCTGACCACGCAGATCGTGGACACCACGGCCACCTCGACCACGCCCGCGGTCAAGCTGTCCAACACCTTCTCCTACGACAGCACCGGCAACACCGAGCAGCGCGTCCTCAACGGCAGCACCCAGAAGTTCACCTGGGACAAGCAGGGCGACCTGACCAAGGTCACCAACGCGGACGGAGCCACCACCGACTACGTCTACGACGGGGCCGGCAGCCGGCTGCTCAGCAAGACGGCCGAGGAGACCACGTTCTACCTCCCCGGCATGGAACTGCACCTGAAGAAGTCCACCGGCGCGGTCACCGCCGCCCGCTACTACTCCCTCGCCGGCCAGACCGTGGCCGTCCGGGACAACAGCGGCGTCACCTTCCTCGCCTCCGACCACCACGGGACCGCGCAGCTCGCCGTCGACGCCACCACCGGCGCCACCCAGCGCCGCCGCCTGGACCCCTTCGGAGCGGCCCGCGAAAGCTCCCCGGCGGACTGGGTCGACGACAAGGGCTTCGTCGGCGGCACCGTCCAGAAGGTCTCCGGCCTCACCACCCTCGGAGCACGCGAGTACGACAGCTCCACGGGCCGGTTCATCTCCGCCGACCCGATCATCGACTACACCGACCCGCAGCAGATCAACGGCTACGCCTACAGCCTCAACAACCCGGTCACCTTCTCCGACCCGGACGGCCTGAAGCCCGACGACTGCGTCATGGTCGGCGTCACCTGCAAGCCGACCGGCAACGGCGGCTGGACCGTCAAGCCCACCAAGCAGTACTACACCTACTACGGCGTCCAGGCCCCCAAGGAGACCACCGCCTCCTACAACGCCCGCAAGGCCCAGACGGCCGCCGACATCGCCAAGCAGCGCGCCATCGCCGCCGCCAAGGAACTCGCCAAGATCGCGGCCGACGAACTCGGCATCACCGACGCCCTCGACTGCTTCACCACCGGAGCCCTCGGCGCCTGCGGCGCGACCGCCGTCAACATCATTTCCAGCGCCGTCGGCGGCATCGTCGGCAAGATCGCCAAGAAATACGGCCTCCCCTGGAAGTGGAAGAAGGCCGCCGAACTCGGCAAGCGCCTCTGGAAGCTCGGCGAGAAGCTGATCAGCGGGGTCAAGAACTGGTTCAGCAAGTCGAAGGTCGCCAAGGAACTCGCCGCCTCGTGCCCCATCCAGAACAGCTTCGTCCCGGGCACCAGAGTCCTCATGGCCGACGGGACCTCGCAACCGATCGAGAAACTCAGAATCGGTGACAAGGTCCTCGCGACAGACCCCGAAACAGGGAAAACCGTGGCCCGCGAGGTCACGGCCGAAATCAAGGGCCAGGGCGCCAAGCACCTCGTCAAGGTCACCATCGACACCGACGGCGCCCGAGGCGACCACACCGCCTCCGTCACCGCGACGGACGGCCACCCGTTCTGGGTGCCGGAACTGGGCGCATGGGTCGCTGCCACCGACCTCCGGGCCGGTGAGCGACTCCGCACGAGTGCCGGCGTGCAGGTGAGGATCGACGCGGTCGAGCGGTGGACGGAGATGGCGAGGGTCTACAACCTCACCGTCGGCGATCTGCACACGTACTATGTGATCGCCGGTACAACGTCGGTGCTGGTGCACAACGACAGTGTCCCCGGGTGGGCGAGGGACGAGCTTTCCCGCATCAGGGCAGGGCAAGGGATTCCACGCACGGAGAGCGCCACGAATTCCACTCAGAAGCTCTACCAGGGGAGAGAGTCCACTAAGCACAAGAACAAGTGGGGTCCCCACCCGGCTTCAGGTTTCGAGGGATCGCCTGAATGGGAGGTCCGCGGTAAGGGTGATACCTACCGAATCGTAGGTCCGAACCGCTTCGGGGAATACGGATTCACGGACCCGAAAGTCAAGTACGCGAAGATCACCGTAATTCCTACCTGTTGATTCGGTGTGTTCTCGGTGGAAGGCAGGCGACGTTGTCGGTAAAATATTCGCTCCGGTTCGATGAAAGTGGCGCATTCGTAACCGCTTGCGAACTGGAAGGCTTCTTTGTCGGGCGCTACAGCGACGACGACTTCGGCGCCTGGCTTGAAGCCGAGAACTCCCGAGTCACCTTCGGGCTAGTGCGTCCGACCGTGGGTGCGCCGATCGATACGCTCAGGGGTGACATCGAGGTCCTTGTCCTCGATGCCGAGGGTCGGCCCATGGGGCGCTACCCGATGTGGGGCGCCGAGCCGGAATCCGGAGATATGCCGGACCAACTGGTCGTTACGGCATACACGGGGGTGCCTGCGCATGTCGAGGCACGCAGGTTGTGGGACAGGTTCCGTGTTTCGCGGCCGCAGCGTGGTGAATGGTGCACGCTTCTTCCGGTCGGATCGCGTGAAGCGTGGCTGGAAGTGGCCGGGCTCAGGCATGTCGAAACTTCTCCCGAGGGGGAGCGGACGGCTCCCCCTCGGGAGATCGTCATGGAAGGTGGTGACATCAAGGATGTTGCGAGCTTCTTCTGTGCGATCGGTGAGGCCTTCCGCGGTCCAGGAGGGTATCTAGGGCAAAGTTTTACCGAACTGGAGGAATCTCTGGAGGAGTTCCTGCGAGGGGACCCGGTGCGGTTGATGTGGCGGGATATTTCCGTTGCGCGGTCTTCCCTTTCTGCGGTCATGGATATCGACGGAGAGGGGATCTCGAAATTCGAGCTGCTTCTCAGGATCCTGTCGCAGAGCAATGTTGACGTCGTTCCTGTCGGAGATTCCAGGTCCGCTCATTGAGGGGTCAGCTTCCTGCAGCCTGACGGGTCTACCATGGGCGGCCGTGCGTGGCGCGGCCGCCCTTCCCGCTGCCCGAGCCCTTCGGGGCGGACCTCGACACCGGGGTCTTCCCGGTCAGCTGAGAAGCGCGGCGCCGGCCGCGATGAGTTTCGGGCGCGGTGACGGTCTTCTTGGCATGGATCTCTCGCCGCCGACGGCGCTCGTCGTCACGGGCCGAATCACCCGGGCCGGGGTGCCGGGCCTCTGTGCACGTCTTGAGGCGATACTCGCCGCCACCGACGCGAGGGTCGTGGACTGCGACGTGGGCGGCATCGAGCACCCGGATCTGACCTCGGTGGAGGCGGTCGCGCGGCTGTCGCTGGTCGCCCGCAGGGTGGGAGGGCGGCGGCTGCGGCTGGTGGGGGCTCCGCCCGAACTGCGGCTGCTCCTCGATCTGGTGGGGATCGAGGACGTGGTGGGGCTGGTGGGGGAGGGCGGGAACGGGAGCTGAAAGGGGGCGCTTCCGCCCCTGAAGGCGGAGAGGGCCCGCCCCCTCGGACGCGGGGAGGTTCCAACCCCCTCGGAGGCGGGTCACCTCCGCCCCCTCGGAGGGGGCCCGCTCCCTCCCCGCCGTCAACTACTCGTCCCTGTCGCCCTACTCCTCCGCCTCCGTCGTGAACTCCGCCGTATCGCAGACCACTTGGACGAGCCGGGCCCTCGGCTGTCCCTCCGGAGAGGACTCCGGGACCGCCGGCGGCCGCTTCGCGGTCTCCGGAACCCCCGGCGACCGCCGCGCGGACGCCATCAGCTCGTCGCAGTCGTACTCCGGCTGGGGGCCCGGTTCGGCGGTCGAGGAGGGTGGGGTGACGGGGGCCGGGCCGGAGGTCGCGGTGACTTCGCCGAGCCACTGGGCCGTGGTCCAGCCGGCGACGGCGAGGACGGCCCAGCCGGCGACCAGGGCCCGGGTCGTGCCGCGCCTCACGCGGCATCGGCCGCCAGGCGGTCGGCGAAGCCGAAGAGGGGGAACCAGCGCGGGGTGTCGAGGAAGCAGTGCATCCCGGTGATGGCGCCGTCCTTGATATCGATGACCTGGACCGCCCAGGGGATGAAGCCCTCGCCCTCGGGGTCCGGCTTGTAGTGGGCGAAGGCCGGGGTGCCGTTGGCGTACGTCGCGATCAGGCGGGAACCGGCGCAGCTCGCGCCGATCGAGGTCATGAAGCCGGTGATGTCGTCGTGGCCCTGGAGCCAGAGATCGAACGGCGGCATCGTCATGATCGCGTCCTCGTGGAGGAGCGCGGTCAGCGCCTTCATGTCGTAGCCCTCGAACGCCGCCACGTACCGCTCCAGGAGCTTGGCCTGCTCCTCGTCCAGCGGGTCCGCCGCGTCGGCGGTCACCGTCTCCCGGTCGGTCAGCGTGGCCCGCGCCCGCTGGAGGGCGCTGTTGACGGAGGCGACGGAGGTGTCGAGCAGCTCCGCGACCTCGGCGGCCTTCCAGGCCAGCACCTCGCGCAGGATCAGCACCGCCCGCTGCTTCGGCGGCAGATGCTGGAGCGCGGCGACGAACGCCAGGCGCACCGACTCACGCGCGACGGCGGCCTCCGCCGGGTCCTCCACCGAGGGCAGGATCCGCCCGTCCGGCATCGGCTCCAGCCAGGTGCTCTCCGGAAGCGGGTTGAGCGCCGCCTGGGCGAGCGGCGTCGGGCCGGACAGGTCGACGGGCCTGGCCCGCTTGTTGCCCGCGTTCAGCATGTCCAGGCAGACGTTGGTCGCGATGCGGTACAGCCAGGACCGCAGGGAGGAACGCCCCTCGAACTTGTCGAAGCTGCGCCAGGCGCGGACCAGGGTGTCCTGGACCGCGTCCTCCGCCTCGAAGGCCGAGCCGAGCATCCGGTAGCAGTAACCGGTCAGCTCGACCCGGTGTCCCTCCAGGCGGCTGTCGATGTCCGCCGTCGTCGCCGTCAGATCACTCATCGCGTCGCTTCACCCCTGTTGCGCTGTGACACCGCTCACTTCAGCACTTCGGAAGCTACCGCACGCCACTGACAGCCGGGGCGGGAAGAGCAGAAGCGATCACGTTCCGGGCTTGCGCCCGTACACGTAGACGTCGTCGCCGTTCCTCAACAGGCTCCAGTATGTCTTCGCGTCGGCGGTGCGCATGTTGACGCAACCGTGCGACCCCGGCGGATTCCACATCTTCACGCCGACCGCGTGGAACGCCTGGCCCCCGTCGAAGAACTGGGAGTACGGCATGGCCACGTGGTACAGCGACGAGACGTGGTTCTTGTGCCGCCAGTAGATCTTCTTCGAGCCCGTCCGCGTCTCGTAGCCGTCCCGCCCCGTCCGCACCGGCACCGGCCCGAACTTCAGCTTCTTGCCGTCCTGGATCCAGCTGATCTGCCGGGTCAGGTCCACGCACGCGATGCGCCCCTTGTTGGTGGGGCACTTCCCGGCCTTGTTCGGGGTCTTCCCGGCGGCCTTCTGCGCGGTGAGCGTCTGCATGGTGCGCCAGGTCACCGGCCCCGCGTACCCGATCGTCGGGGTCACCCCGTACGTGCTCTGGAACGTGCGGATCTTCTTGCAGTCGGCGGCCGACTGCCGGCCGTCCACCTTCAGGCGCAGGTACTTCTCGACCTGCTTCTGGTACGGCCCCGTCGACGTCGTGCAGGACGCCGCCTCGGCCGTCCCGCCCGTCCCCAGGACGAACGCCGGTACGGCGGTCAGCCCGGCGACCGCCAGCGCGAGCCCGCGCCGTGCCGTCGCGCCCCGTATGCGCCTCATGCTCCCCGTGCCCCTCATATGCGCCAACTCCCCTTCGCGCGCTGCGGTGATTCCGCCTGCTAGACGCGCGTCGGGGAGTCGAAGGTTGTGCGCCGAATGTCACGGTTCTGTACGGGGCCGCCGTACCTGCGTCAGTTCCGTACGGGCACGAGCGCCGCCGCCCGCAGCCGTTCCGTACGCGCCGCCCGCGTCCCGTACAGCGTGATCGAGACGACACCGAGCACCGCGAGCAGTCCCAGGCCGACCGTGCCCGCCCAGCCGCCGGCGTGGAAGGCGACGGCGCCGAGGGTGCCGCCCGCGCTGGAGCCGAGGTAGTACGCGGACTGGTACAGCGCGGATGCCTGGGCGCGGCCGGTGGTGGCCGTACGGCTGACCGAGGACGAGGCGACCGCATGCCCGGCGAAGAAGCCGGCCGTGATCAGGACCAGTCCGAGGAGCACGGCGGCCAGCTGGTCGGCCAGGGAGAGCAGCAGACCCGCGGCGGTGGTGGAGACGGCGAGGTAGAGCGCGCCCCGGCGTCCCAGCCGGCCGACGAGCCGGCCCGCGGCGGCGGAGGAGACCGTACCGACCAGATAGACGAGGAAGATCGATCCGACGATGCCCTGCGGAAGGTTGAACGGGGCCTCCACCAGCCGGTAGCCGATCACCGTGTACACGGCACCGAACACCGTCATGAACAGCGCGCCGATCGCGTACAGCCGCCGCAGCAGCGGGTCGGCGAGGTGGCCGCCCACGGTCTTGGCCAGCGCCTTGGGGTTCAGCGAACCGGGGGTGAAGTGCCGGGCGCGGGGGATCATGAGGTGGAAGACGACGGCGCAGGCCACGGCCAGCAGCCCGACCGCGCCGAGGGCCGCGCGCCAGCCCCAGAGCTGGGCGATCCAGCCGGTGAGGATGCGGCCGCTCATGCCGCCGATGCTGTTGCCCGCCACGAACAGCCCGATCGCGGCGACGAGGGCCTTCGGCCGGACCTCCTCCGCCAGATACGCCATCGCGGAGGCGGGGAGCCCGGCGAGCGCGGCGCCCTGGACGGCGCGCAGCGCGATCAGCCAGCCCAGTGAGGGGGCGAACGGCACGAAGAGCCCGATCGTCACCGCGACCACCAGCGATCCGGTCATCATCTGCCGCCGCCCGAACCGCTCGGAGAGCGCGCTCAGCGGCAGCACGCACAGCGCCAGGGCGCCCGTCGCGGCGGAGACCGTCCAGCTCGCCTGCCCGGCGGTGGCGCCGAAGGACGCGGAGACGGCGGGCAGCAGCGCCTGGGTGGAGTAGAGGAGGGCGAACGTCGCGACGCCGGCGGCGAAGAGCGCGAAGCTCATCCGGCGGTAGCCGGGGCGGCCGGGTTCGAGCCGGTCCGCGGTGGCGGCCGGCGCGGGGGCGACGGAGGTGACGGGGGACGACGGGGTCGAGGCGGCCACGGTGAGGGTGGACGCCCCGGTACTGGCGGGAGGCATGCCACGAACGTAGGCCGACCTCCTCTCATGCGTCCAATGCACAAACACGCGATAATCCATCCCATGGCGCATCAGCACAGCTCACGGCCTCGGCTGTCACCAAGCAGTTACGAAGAAGACATTCGCGCGGTGCTCGCCCCGCGCCTCGCCTACTTCGAGGCGGTCGCCCGCCACGAGCACGTCACCCGCGCCGCGCAGGAGCTGGGCGTCCCGCAGTCGACGCTCTCGCGGGCCATGGTCCGGCTGGAACAGGACCTGGGCGTCGCCCTGTTCGCCCGCAAGGGCCGTACGGTCTCCCTCACCCCCGCCGGCCGCACCTTCCTGGCCTCGGCGGAGCGCGCCCTCGCGGAGGTCGAGAAGGCCGCCGACTCGGTCCGGGCCGACGCCGACCCCACCGCGGGCCGGGTCGCCTTCGGCTTCCTGCACACCATGGGCTCCGAGACCGTCCCCGCCCTGATCCGCGCCTTCCGCGCCGACCACCCCCGGGTCCGCTTCCAGCTCGTCCAGAACTACGGCGAGGCCATGATCGAACGCCTCCGCGCCGGCGGCCTCGACCTCTGCCTGACCTCCCCGGTCCCCGACGCCCCCGACCTCGTCACCCGCCGCCTCGACGAACAGCGCCTGCGCCTCGTCGTCCCCGACGACCACCGCCTCGCCGGACGCCGCCGCGTCCGCCTCGCCGAGGCCGCCGACGAAACCTTCGTCACCCTCGAACCCGGCTACGGCCTCCGCCGCATCACCGACGACCTCTGCGCCGAAGCAGGCTTCACCCCCCGCGTCGCCTTCGAGGGCGAGGAGGCCGAAACCCTCCGCGGCCTGGTCGCCGCCGGCCTCGGCGTCGCCCTCCTCCCTCCTCCCGCCGTCGCCCGCCCCGGCGTCGTCGAACTCACGGTGACGGCCCCCCGCGCAGCCCGCGAGATCGGCGTCGCCTGGCTGGACGGCCACCCGGACACACCCCCGGTCGCGGCCTTCAAGAAGTTCCTGCTGTCACGGCGGGGGAGCCTGCTTCCGGGGTGAGGGGGCGGTTCCAGGACCCCGGGTCAGGAATGCGGCCCTCGTGGCCGTGCGGCACCCCCGCCCGGCCACCGTCTCCGGCCGGCCCCACCCTCACCCCACGCGTGGTCAATGATCATGACGACGACGCTCGTTCCGGCGAATCGCGCGGGGGCGGCGCGGCCCCATCTCGGCGCGTGGGGAGGGCCGTTGGGGTGCGGCCGGGATCGGGTGAGGGGGTCCGCGGGCGTCGGGGGTCGCCCTACTCTGGCAGTTCTGACGGGGGCCAGCTGAACAGAGAGGGGCAGGGCCATGACGAGTGACGCCACGCCGGACCCGTACGCCGACCCGATCGCGTTCGGACAGCGGATGCAGATGCTGCGGACGAGGAGGGGGATGTCGCGGCCGGTCGTGGCCGGGCTGCTGGGGATGTCGCCGTCGTGGGTGAAGCAGGTGGAGACCGGGCAGATCGGCATGCCGAAACTGCCCATGGTGCTGCGGATCGCGGAGCTGCTGCGGGTGCGGGCGCTGTCGGATCTGACGGGGGATCTCTCGGACTCCGTGGACCTGTTCATCGGCCCCGGTCACTCCCGGCTCCCGGCGGTGCGGGACGCGGTGAACGTGCTGGTGGCGGACGGTACGCGGCAGGCCCCGCCGGCTCCGAGGCTGGCGGCGCGGCTCGCCGAGGCGTGGGTGGCGCGGCACCGGGCGCCGAACCATCGGGAGGTGCTGGGGGACCTGCTGCCGGGGCTGATCCGGGACGCGCAACTGGCCGTGCGGCAGGCGGAGTCGGCGGCGGACCGGCGGGCGGCGCAGGCGGTGCTGTCGGAGGTGTACTCCCTGGCGCAGTTCTTCGTGGCGTACCAGCCGGACAGCGCGCTGCTGTGGCGGGTGGCCGAGCGGGGCATGGTCGCCGCGCAGGAGTCCGAGGACCCGCACGCGATCGGCGTCGCGGCCTGGCTGGCCGCGCAGGCGCACCGGGACATGGGCCGGGACCACTTCGACGCGGCCGACGCGATGACGCGGGACGCGCTCGCCCACCTCGACCGGTTCCTGCCCGAGGCCGACGACCGGACGACGGCGATCACGGGGGCGCTCCAGTTCGAGGCCGGGTACACCGCCGCCCGGCGCGGCGCCCGGGGCGAGGCATGGGGCTGGTGGGACAAGGCCCGCGCCACCGCGAAGCGGCTGACGCCCGGCTACTACCACCCCATCACCTCCTTCTCGACCGCGATCATGGGCGCGCACGCCGTGACCGTCGCCGTGGAACTGCGCGCGGGCGGCGAGTCCGTACGGCAGGCCGTCGAGGCCGACAGCACCGCGATCCCCTCCCGCCCGAGGCTGGCCCGGCACCGGATCGAGGAGGCCCGCGCCTACCACCTGGACGGACAGGCGGAAACGGCCCTCGCCACCCTGGAACGCGCCTACAAGGCCGCCCCGGAGACCATCCGCTACAACGGCTACGCCCGGCGCATCGTCCTGGAGGAGACCGAGTCCCGCGTCCCGGTCCGCCGCCGCCGCGCCGCCGTCCTCGCCGACCAGCTGGGACTGCTGGCCGCCTAGGAGGGCGCCCGAACCCTGTGCCCACGGGGCGCCGTCCGCCCCGTACACCCCCGGGGCCCGCTCGAACCCTTGGCCGAGGGGCAGGATTCCTGCCCCTCGCCCGCCCCGCCCGCCCGTACCGTCGCAAGACACTGCCCACGAGAGAGTGTCTGGGGGACGAGTCCGTGATGACCATCGACAAGTACGCGATGTCCCGCGAGGGGTCCGGCAGAGCCCCGCACCCCGGGACACCGGCCGTCACCGAGGCGGGCGGCGCCTTCCAGGGCTGCCCCTGCGCCCGCTGCCGCGCCGCCCGCGCCGAAGCCGCCTACCGGGCCTGGCTGGCCCACACCACCTCCTGCGCCACCTGCCGCGCCGGCGCCGCCTGCGTCACCGCCGTGGGCCTCGGCCGGGCCTGGAGGAACCGCCGATGATCATCTGCGCCCGCTGCGACGAGCCCATGACCGACGAGGAAGCCGTCGCGTACACCGTGCCCGGGGCGTCCGGGCCGGGGATCACGATCCAGGTCCACCGCGTCCTCTGCGACATCCCGAGCACCACGCCCCGGCGCTGTCCGGATCCGCCCCGCTGAGGCCCGGGGCCGCCCCCTCACCCCCGCAGCGACTTCCCGAACCCCGCCGCCAGCGGCATCCGCAGGCCGAGCGGCGGCGGGGCCGCCAGGGCGTCGGCGACCGGGCGGGCGTAGGTGTGGCCGAAGAGGGCGCCGAGGACGAAGTCGGTGGCGAGGGCGGTGACTTCGCTGCTGTGCTGGCGCAGGGAGTGGCCGTCGGAGTGGACCTCGAAGCGGCAGGTGTCGCGGTTGGACTTCTTGGCGCGTTCGGCGAGGCGGAAGGAGAGTTCGGGGTCGGAGCGGTGGTCGTTGGTGCCGTGGACCAGGAGGACCTGGCGGCCGACGAGGTGCTTGACGGGCTCCGGGTCGGCGTCGGGGGCGTCCGGGAGCCAGGGGGCCATGGCGAAGACCGCGCCGACGGCGTCGTGGCCGCCCGCACGCAGGGCGGCCCGGCCGCCCATGCCGTGGCCGGCCAGGCAGACGGGGACGTCGCCGTAGCGGCGGACGACCTCGTCGACGGCCCAGGTGGCGTCCGCCGCGAGATGGGCCTCCGTGGTGTTCCAGCCGCGGCAGCGGTAGTGGACGACGTGGGCCGCCAGGCCGTCCGCCCGGCCCGCGCGGGCCAGGGCGCGGGCCAGCGGGAGCTGGAAGGCGTAGGAGAAGGGGGAGGGGCGGCGGTACGAATACGGCTCGCCGTCGGGGAGCAGCAGCACCACGCCGCTGACCGCTGTTGATGCTCCGGCCGCCGTGACGGCCCGTCCCAGCCTCGCAGCAGGCAGGGGGAGTGCGCGCTGTGCCATGACGCAACAGTGTCAGAAGGGGAGGTGTACGCCACCCGTCTTCGCGGTCTCTGTTACGTATCGGCGAGCCGTTCCCCGCAGCGCTCTACGCGCGTAGGCGCTAGAGTGCGTGAATGATGAGCCCGACCCTCCATGTGCCCGGCCCGGATCAGATCCGGCGTGCCCCCAAGGTCCTTCTCCACGACCACCTCGACGGCGGACTGCGCCCCGGGACGATCGTCGAACTCGCCGCGGCGGGCGGTTACGACGGGCTTCCCGAGACCGACCCCGACAAGCTCGGGATCTGGTTCCGCGAGGCCGCCGACTCCGGATCGCTGGAGCGCTATCTGGAGACGTTCGCCCACACCTGCGCCGTCATGCAGACCCGTGACGCGCTCGTCCGGGTCGCCGCCGAGTGCGCCGAGGACCTGGCCGCCGACGGGGTCGTCTACGCCGAGATCCGGTACGCGCCCGAACAGCACCTGGAGGCCGGGCTCACCCTCGAAGAGGTCGTCGAGGCCGTCAACGAGGGCTTCCGGGAAGGGGAGCGGCGGGCCCGCGGCGACGGCAACCGCATCCGCGTCGGCGCCCTGCTCACCGCGATGCGGCACGCCGCCCGCTCGCTGGAGATCGCCGAACTCGCCAACCGCTACCGCGACCAGGGCGTCGTCGGCTTCGACATCGCGGGCGCCGAGGCCGGCTTCCCGCCCACCCGCCACCTCGACGCCTTCGAGTACCTCAAGCGCGAGAACAACCACTTCACCATCCACGCCGGCGAGGCGTTCGGGCTGCCCTCCATCTGGCAGGCCATCCAGTGGTGCGGCGCCGACCGGCTCGGCCACGGCGTCCGCATCATCGACGACATCGAGGTGGCGGAGGACGGCGGTGTGACGCTGGGCCGCCTCGCCTCGTACGTACGGGACAAGCGCATCCCGCTGGAGCTCTGCCCGACCTCCAACCTCCAGACCGGGGCCGCCGCCTCGTACGCCGAGCATCCGATCGGGCTGCTGCGGAAGCTGCATTTCCGCGCCACCGTCAACACGGACAACCGGCTCATGAGCGGGACCAGCATGAGCCGAGAATTCGAGAAACTGACCGAGACCTTCGGATACACGCTCGACGACATGCAATGGTTCACCGTCAATGCGATGAAGTCGGCGTTCATTCCTTTCGATGAACGTCTCGCGATGATCAATGACGTCATCAAGCCGGGGTACGCCGAGCTGAAGTCCGAATGGCTCTTCGAGCAGACCGCCGTGACCAGCGTCTCCTCCTCCACGGGCGCCTGAGAGGGCGGACGGAAAGCGGCTGGGAATTCCCCTTCCCGCCGCTTTTCCGCGTGTCGGCGGATGTTTGCGGGAGGGGGTGCGGGCTGACTAGGTTGCAGAGCCGCTCCCATCCCCTCCCCAAGGATGAATTCCTATGAAGAAGTCTTCCGCCCGGACGCTCGGTGTCGCCGTTCTCGGTGCCGCCTTCGCCGCTGCCGCCGCCGGTACCGCCTCCGCTGCCGCCCTCCCGCTGGAGACCGCCACCGGCGTCCTGCCCGTCGCCGGTTCCCTGGTGTCGGACGGCGCCTCCACGAAGGCCGTCCAGGACACCGCCACCCAGCTCCTCGGCACCAGCCAGACGAAGGTCCTCGGCGAGGCCACCGCCCCGGCCAAGGGTCTCCTCGGCGGTCTGCCCGCCGGCGGCGCCAACACCAGCGGGCTCGGGGTCAACGGGCTGCCGCTCGGCCGCTGAGCCAGGCGCCGCGTCCCGGCACACGTCAGTGGGCGGGCCCCCGGATCCGGGGGCCCGCCCACTGACGTGTGCCGCGTGCGCCCTACCAGGCGGCGGCCGTCGTTCCCGACGTCTTCTCCTCCGGGAGCAGCACCCACAGCGCCAGGTAGAGCAGGAACTGCGGGCCCGGCAGCAGGCACGAGACCAGGAAGACCAGGCGCATCGTCCGCGCGGAGGTGCCGAAGCGCCGTGCCAGCGCCGCGCACACTCCGCCGAGCATCCGTCCGTCACGGGGGCGGGCAAGTCCGGCCATGGTGGGCTCCTTCGCGAACCGTCCGGGGAGCGTTCCGTTGTGCTCCCGATGTATCCAGGATGGCCCGCACCACCGCTCCGGAGCGTCGCCCTACGGGGCGATGCCGACCCTGGAAATCGTCGGGGTGGACCCCTGAGGGCCCCGGGACTCCCGGGGCCGCTCGGTGTCGATCCGGGGCAGCGGAGCGATCCGCCGCGCCGCGCGGCGCCGCAGCCGGGCCCGCCACGCCGGGACGACCAGGACATGGGCGAGCCCGACGCCCACGGTGTTCAGGAGCAGCGAGTCCACGTCGACGACCTGGCCCGGCACCCCGGTCTGGCCCAGTTCGATCGCCAGCGAGATCAGCGCCCCGGCCGCGACCGTACGGGCCAGCGAGGACCACGCCGGGGCGGCGGGCCGGCCCCCGGCCAGCGGCAGCAGCACGCCCAGCGGGGCCAGCAGCAGGAGTTCCTTGCCGATGCGGCGGGCCGCCGCAGCGGGGCCGAGCGAGAGATCGGCCTTGATACCGGCGAAGGGCTGGAGGTTGGATGCGGTCATCCACGGCACGTCCAGCGGGCGCAGGGTCAGCCACCCGACGAGCAGCAGATACGCGAGGAGGAGTGAGACCCCGGCCGCGCGGAAGCGGATGACGGCTTGGCCGTCCGAACCTTGACGCACGATCCCCAAGACGCCGGGGGCGGCAGGATCGGTTCCGCACCCTCCGGGGAGACCTGGCTCACCCGGACCGGCCGGCGGCCCAACTCCCTTGCGGCGCGCCCTCGGCGGGTCCGCTCGCGGTCAGGGCCGCGGCGTCGTCGGGGCGGGCGACGGGATGGCCTTCGGGCTGGCCTTCGTCTCGGCGGTGCAGAGGTAGCCGCGCGGCGCGTAGGCTCCCGGGCCGCCGAGCGTCACCGTGTCGTCGGGGGTCAGCGCCTCGCTGTCCGCGAAGGTGCAGACGAGCTGCGCCAGCGCCTCCGGCGCGAGGTCCTCGGGCTGTTCGCTCAGCCGGAGGGTGCTCCTCGGATCGCCGGGGCCGGGGCCCGAGACCCGCAGGGCCGCCGGGACCCGGGTGGCGAAACCCGCCAGCCGCTCGGTCTCCGGCGGTTCCCGCCGCACCTCGTCCAGCAGCGCGCGGGCGATCCTGAGCCGGTCGGAGGTCGATTCCTGGACCCGTATCGTGCGGTCCACCGCGACCAGTTCGCCGGCGCAGACCAGATAGACCTGGACCGGGATGCCCTGCTGGGCCTGGGTGGCTATGTCCTCCGCGGGCATCGCGCACGGGACCCGGGACGGCGCCGGTCCGGCGTCCACCGGGACCGACGTCGTGCGGATCCCGCACCCCGCCGCCAGGGCCGCGCAGAGCACGGCGGCGGCGAGGGCGGCGGCGGGGCGGGCGGCGGCGGGGCGGGCGCCCCGGCGGTTGCTGGGCGTCACGACGCGTCGTCCTCCTGGTCCGGGAGCCGCGTCCCGTCGTGCTCCTCGCCGGTGCGGTTCAGCGCCTCGGCGTCGCGCGGCAGCCGCAGGACGAACACCGCGCCGTCGCCGTCCGGCGAGTTCGCCGCGGTGATGTCGCCGCCGTGGATGTGCGCGTTCTCCATGGCGATGGAGAGTCCCAGACCGCTGCCGTCGGACCGCGGCCGGGAGGCGCTCGCCTTGTAGAAACGGTCGAAGACGTGCGGCAGGACGTCCTCGGGGATGCCCGGACCGTGGTCGCGGACCTCGATGAGGAGATCGTCGCCCTCGGTCCGCACCGCGACCCGGACCGGCGAACCGCCGTGCTTCAGGGCGTTGCCGATCAGATTGGCCAGGATCACGTCGAGCCGGCGCGGATCGAGGCGGACCATCATGCCGCGCTCGGCGTCCAGGTCCACCGCGTCCAGCCAGGCGCGGGCGTCGATGCACGCGGTCACCTGGTCGGCCACGTCGACCGTGTCGAGCACCAGCCGGGCGGTGCCCGCGTCGAAACGGGTCACCTCCATCAGGTTCTCCACCAGGTCGTTGAGCCGCCGGGTCTCGCTGACCACC
Source organism: Streptomyces sp. NPDC001515 (assembly GCF_053597115.1). Classification (NCBI taxonomy): domain Bacteria; kingdom Bacillati; phylum Actinomycetota; class Actinomycetes; order Kitasatosporales; family Streptomycetaceae; genus Streptomyces; species Streptomyces sp. NPDC001515. The sequence goes on along the minus strand of NZ_JBSFHN010000023.1, from coordinate 114,838 downwards.
AGGTTCACCGCGGGCGCGATCATCGGGTCGAGGCTGTCCGCCTCGTCCTCCAGCACCTCCGTGACGGCGGTGAGCGCGGTCAGCGGGGTGCGCAGCTCGTGCGACATGTCGGCCACGAAACGGCGGCTGGACTCCTCCCGCGCGCTCATGTCCGCGACCTTCTTCTCCAGGGAGCCGGCCGCGCGGTTGAACGTCCGGGAGAGCTCGGCCAGTTCGTCCGTGCCGGAGACCACCAGACGGGTGTCCAGCTTGCCCTCGCCCAGCTTGCGGGCGGCCTCGCCGAGCCGCTGCACGGGCCGCAGCACCGTCGTCGCCGCCGCCTGCGCGAGCAGCGCGGAGCCCACCAGGGCCAGCGCCGTGGCGATCCCCAGCGACCAGGCCAGCGAGTTGAGGTCCTGCCGCTCCTGGTCGAGCGACTTGAGCATGTAGCCGGTCGGACCGCCGCCGATGATCTTCGTGCCGGCGACCAGGTACGGCGTCCCCCGGATCGAGGTCCGCTGCCAGAACAGGTGGTACGCGTACTTGTTGCCCGCCTTCACCGGCTGCTTGCGGTCGACCTGCTCCCGGAGCGAGTCCGGGACGTTGTCGCGCGTGAAGGTGTCCAGATCGGAGTTGCCGACGATGGGCTTGCCCGGATCGCGCTCGTCTATCAGCAGGACGCTGTAGCCGGGGCTGCTGCTCGCCATCTGCACGGCGGCCGTCTGGAGGTCGTCCCGCGACGGCTTCAGCGGCAGCGAGGCCGCCCGGGTCTGCATCTCCTGGCGGAAGTCGCCGAGCGCCGCGTCCTGCGTACGGGTCAGCACCGCCTCGCGGTTCAGCCAGTACGCGATCGCGGACGCGGACACCGCGGCCGTGAGCGCGACCAGCGCGAAGACGATGACGAGCCGCAGCCGCAGGCTGGTCCAGCGGAGCCCGCTGAGCAGGCCCCGCCGCACAGCCGTGCTCACTGCGGCGAGTCCAGCCGGTATCCGACGCCCCGTACCGTACGGATCAGGGTCGGCGAGGACGGTACGTCCTCCACCTTGGCGCGCAGCCGCTGCACACAGGCGTCCACCAGCCGGGAGTCACCGAGGTAGTCGTGCTCCCAGACCAGCCGCAGCAGTTGCTGCCGGGACAGGGCCTGGCCGGGCCGGCGGCTCAGCTCCAGCAGCAGCCGCAGCTCGGTCGGTGTGAGCTGGAGGTCCTCGCCGTTCTTGGTGACCGTCATCGCGGAGCGGTCGATCACCACGTTGCCGAAGGTCGCGGAGTCGGTGGACTCCCGTTCGCCGCGGCGCAGCACCGCGCGGATCCGGGCGTCGAGCACCCGGCCCTGCACGGGTTTCACCACGTAGTCGTCGGCCCCCGACTCCAGACCGACCACGACGTCGATGTCGTCGCTCCGCGCGGTCAGCAGGATGATCGGCAGCTGGTCGGTGCGCCGGATGCGCCGGCACACCTCGAAACCGTCGATCCCGGGCAGCATGACATCCAGCACGACCAGGTCGGGCCGCTGCTCACGGAGCAGATTCAGGCCGTCCTCTCCCGTCGCCGCGGTGGCCACACGGTGGCCCTGGCGAGACAGCGAGAGTTCGAGGGCCGTGCGGATGGCGTCGTCGTCCTCGATCAGCAACAGGAAAGGCACGCTGGTCATTCTGACCCATGGGGGTGCCCCAGTTCGACAGTTGGTCCCCTCTCTTGCCTCCCGCACCCCGTTCCCACCCGTCCCACGCGCCTCTTGCGTACGTTCCGCGCACGGTCCGGACACCCTCCGTGCCGCACCCCGCGCTCGCCCCGGGGCCTGTGACAGGTCTGTGACAGTCGGCGGACAGCGCCATGAAATCGCCCCGGCAAGCTCATTGGCACAAGGAACGGACAGACTCCACCGATGGGGGGCGCGAGATGAACACAGCTCACAGCATCACCGCAAGCGCAGTCGTCACGCGTCTCCACGACGTCGGGCGGAGCACCGAGAAGTCCGGCGCGGCACTGAACGGGCGGGGGTGCGAGCGCGCCGCGAGGCGTCCGCACCCGGCGTTCATGACGGTGGTCGACGCCGGCGACGGGGGAAGCGCGTACGGGGAGGGCTCGGGGGAGCGGAAGGCCCCGGCGCGGACCGAGGACGCCGAAGCGGCGTTCACGGCCTACGTCCGGGAGCGCCGTGCCTCCCTGTACGCCACCGCCTACCACCTGACCGGTGACCGGTTCGAGGCCGAGGACCTGCTCCAGAGCGCGCTGTTCTCGACGTACCGGGCCTGGGACCGTATCAGCGACAAGGCGGCGGTCGGCGGCTATCTGCGCCGCACCATGACCAATCTGCACATCAGCGCCTGGCGCAGGCGCAAGCTGAACGAATACCCGACCGAGGAGCTGCCGGAGACGGCGGGCGACACGGACGCGATGCGCGGTACGGAGCTGCGCGCCGTGCTCTGGCAGGCGCTGGCGCGCCTCCCCGAGCTCCAGCGCACGATGCTCGTCCTGCGGTACTACGAGGGCCGTACGGACCCGGAGATCGCGTCCATCCTCGACATCAGTGTCGGCACGGTGAAGTCGAGCATCTGGCGGTCCCTGCGCCGGCTGCGCGAGGACGAGGTCCTCAGCTTCGGCCGTGACGAGGAGGAGTCCTTCGGCGAGCTGGTGGCCTGAGGCTACGGGGGAAACGCGGGTGGGCTCGGGGGAGCCCGGGGGACCCGCGGAACACGGGGGAGAAGAGGGGGACCACGGGGGAACGTGATCGCCGCTTCGGGGGAAGCGGCGGTGCACGGGGGAAACACGGGGAAACACGAAGGGCCGGACGGGCCGGGGGGTCTTGTCCGGCCCTTCGGCATGTCCGCGTCCGGGGAGGCCCGATCCTCCGGCGGTTACGTCCGGGCGCCCACGGCCCTTCAGGGTCCCGGCTCTCGGTGCGGGTGTTCCCGTCCGTCAGCCGGCGTCGGGCACGGCGGTCTTGGCCGGCACGGTCGCACTCGCCTTCGCGGGGGGCCGGCAGCGGCCCGCCGCCGCGGCGGCCAGCCGGCCCAGGGCCTCGTCCTTGCCGCAGGGGTACGCGCCCAGCGCGGTCTGGCGGGCCACGATCCGGCGCTCGCCGCGCATCAGCCGCCAGCCGCGCCGCAGCAGGAACGGCACCGACTTGCGGCCCTCGCGCAGATCGCGCAGGAGCCGGCGGCGGAACGTCGTCGAGGGGCGGCCGCGCAGGCACAGCGCGTCGGCGAGGACGCCCAGCGACTGGCACCGGCCCACGATGTCCGCGGCGAAGATCCCCTCGGCGACGAACAGCGGGGTGCGCTCGATGTGGAAGCCCTCGTGGCCGGTGCGGGAGCTGGTGGCGATGTCGTACACCGGCACGTCCGTGTGCCCGGTGCGGCAGAGTTCTTCGATCGCGGCGACGGCGGCGTCCGCGTCCCAGGAGTCGGGGGAGTCCCAGTCGATGTCCTGGGAGCCGGCGACGAGCGGCAGCGTGGGGTCGCCCGCCTCCTTGTAGAAGTCGTCGAGCCGCAGCACCGGAAGGCCGGTGCGCGCGGCGAGGGAGGACTTGCCGGAACCGGAGGGGCCCGCCAGCAGGACGACACGGCTCGAAATCGCTTGGGAACTCACAGAACACGAGTGTGACGCATTGACCCGCACAGGGGATCCCCCGGAGGTCTTGTTGGTATCCAGCATCACACCTCAACTACGCTACGCATTCAGTCGATTACCCGATTCGATCGACGGTTCGATCGACCCGACCAGGTGGGAACCCCATGGCACGTCACGCACGATCCACGTCCCGGCGCCGCACGCTGCTGCGCGCGGGCCTGACCGTCACCGCGGTCGGCGCCGCGCTCGGCGCGGGGGGTGCGGCGGCCCAGGCCGCCCCGCTGCCCCTCGTCCAGGCGACCGGCACCGACACCAGCATCGGCGACGCGACCGAGGCGGCCGGTGGCGCGGTCACCGGAGCCCTCGGCAGCGCGGTGGGCAACGGACTCGCCCCCGTGACCCACCTCAGGCTCGACCCGCTGGCCGGGACCGGCGTGGACCCGCTGGACAACGCGGTCGGCACCCAGATCGCCGACTTCAAGCCGGTCTCCACCGCCCTGGTCACCGACTCGCTCACCAGCGGCGGCGCGCTCAAGGACCTGCCGATCGTCGGCCAGGTCACCGGGCTGCTGCACGGCTGACGCAGGCCGGCGCGCACGAGGGCGCGGACCGGGCCCCGGATCTCTCCGGGTGCGTCGGTCCGCGCCCTCGTGCCGCGTACGGATCAGTACGAGGAGCCCGACACGCCCAGCGCGCCCGTCGGGTGCCAGACCGTCTTGGTCTCCAGGAACGCGGTCAGCCGGTGCGTGCCGGGGTCCGCGGACCAGTCGGCCTCCGCCTCGCCGTCACCGCCGCCGTCCACGGCGTGCGGGCGGGCGACGCGCTTGAGGTTGTCGGCCGCCGCGATCTCCAGCTCCCTGGCCAGGTCGGCCCCGGCGCCCGTGAGGTCGATGCCGTTGACGTCCTGGTGCGAGGCCAGGGGCGTGGCGATCTCCGCCGTACGGCCGGACAGGATGTTGACGACGCCGCCCGGGACGTCCGAGGTGGCCAGCACCTCGGCCAGGGAGAGTGCGGGGAGCGGGGCGTGCTCCGAGGCGACGACGACCGCCGTGTTGCCGGTGGCGATCACCGGGGCCAGCACCGAGACCAGGCCCAGGAACGACGACCGCTGCGGCGCCAGCACCGCCACGACACCGGTCGGTTCGGGCGTCGACAGGTTGAAGAACGGTCCCGCGACCGGGTTCGCCCCGCCGGCGACCTGGGCGATCTTGTCGGTCCAGCCCGCGTACCAGACCCAGCGGTCGACGGCCGCGTCCACCACCGCCGCCGCCTTGGACTTCGACAGGCCCTCGGCCTCCGCCACCTCGCGGACGAACTGGTCCCGGCGGCCCTCCAGCATCTCCGCGACGCGGTAGAGGACCTGGCCGCGGTTGTACGCGGTGGCGCCCGACCAGCCGCCGAACGCCTTGCGGGCGGCGACGACCGCGTCGCGCGCGTCCTTGCGGGAGGACTGCGGGGCGTTCGCCAGCCACCTGCCCTTGGAGTCGGTCACCTCGTACACCCGGCCGCTCTCGGAGCGGGGGAACTTCCCCCCGACGTACAGCTTGTAGGTCTTGAAGACGCTCAGTCGGTCATCGGACATCGAGGTACGCCTCCAGGCCGTGGCGGCCGCCTTCGCGGCCGAAGCCCGACTCCTTGTAGCCGCCGAACGGCGAGGTCGGGTCGAACTTGTTGAACGTGTTGGCCCAGACGACGCCCGCCCGGAGCTTGTTCGCCACCGCGAGGATGCGGGAGCCCTTCTCCGTCCAGATGCCGGCCGACAGGCCGTACTGGCTGTTGTTGGCCTTGGCGACCGCCTCGTCCGGCGTGCGGAACGAGAGGACGGACAGCACCGGGCCGAAGATCTCGTCGCGGGCGATGGTGTGCGCCTGGGTGACGTTCGTGAAGAGCGTCGGGGCGAACCAGTAGCCCGCCGAGGGCAGTTCGCAGGGGGCGCTCCAGCGCTCCGCGCCCTCCGCCTCGCCGGTCTCGGCGAGCGCGGTGATCCGGGCCAGCTGCTCCGCGGAGTTGATCGCGCCGATGTCGGTGTTCTTGTCCAGCGGGTCGCCCAGGCGCAGCGTGGAGAGCCGGCGCTTGAGGGCGTCCAGCAGCTCCTCCTCGATCGACTCCTGGACCAGGAGGCGGGAGCCGGCGCAGCAGACCTGGCCCTGGTTGAAGAAGATGCCGGTGACGATGCCCTCGACGGCCTGGTCGATCGGGGCGTCGTCGAAGACGATGTTGGCGCCCTTGCCGCCCAGTTCCAGGGTGACCTTCTTGCCGGTCCCCGCGACCTGGCGGGCGATCGCCTTGCCGACGGCGGTCGAGCCGGTGAAGGCGACCTTGTTCACGTCGGCGTGCTCCACGAGCGCCCGGCCCGCGTCGCCGTATCCGGTGAGGATGTTGACGACGCCCCGGGGCAGCCCGGCCTGGCGGCAGATGTCCGCGAAGAACAGCGCGGAGAGCGGGGTCGTCTCGGCGGGCTTGAGGACCACCGTGTTGCCCGTGGCGAGCGCCGGGGCGATCTTCCACGCGAGCATCAGCAGCGGGAAGTTCCACGGGATGACCTGGCCGGCCACGCCCAGCGGGCGCGGGTCGGGGCCGTAGCCCGCGTGGTCCAGCTTGTCGGCCCAGCCCGCGTAGTAGAAGAAGTGCGCGGCGACCAGCGGGAGGTCCGCGTCGCGGGTCTCCTTGATCGGCTTGCCGTTGTCCAGGGTCTCCAGGACGGCCAGTTCGCGGGAGCGCTCCTGGATGATCCGGGCGATCCGGAAGAGGTACTTGGCGCGCTCGGAGCCGGGCAGCGCCGACCACTTCTCGAAGGCCCTGCGGGCCGCCTTCACGGCCCGGTCCACGTCCTCGGCGCCCGCCCGCGCGACCTCGGACAGCACCTCCTCGGAGGACGGGCTGACCGTCTTGAAGACCGTGCCGTCGGCCGCGTCGGTGAACTCACCGTCGATGAACAGGCCGTACGACGGGGCGATGTCGACGACGGAGCGGGACTCCGGCGCCGGTGCGTACTCGAATGCGGATGCCATGGGTATCAGTCCACCGTCACGTAATCGGGGCCGGAGTAACGGCCGGTGCTGAGCTTCTGGCGCTGCATCAGCAGATCGTTCAGCAGGCTGGAGGCGCCGAAGCGGAACCAGTGGTTGTCCAGCCAGTCCTCGCCCGCCGTCTCGTTCACCAGCACCAGGAACTTGATCGCGTCCTTGGAGGTGCGGATGCCGCCGGCCGGCTTCACGCCGACCTGCACGCCGGTCTGCGCGCGGAAGTCGCGCACCGCCTCCAGCATCAGCAGGGTGTTCGCGGGGGTGGCGTTGGTGGCGACCTTGCCCGTGGAGGTCTTGATGAAGTCCGCGCCGGCCAGCATTCCGAGCCAGGAGGCCCGCCGGATGTTGTCGTACGTGGACAGCTCGCCGGTCTCGAAGATCACCTTGAGCCGGGCGGCCCCGCACTCCGCCTTCACGGCGAGGATCTCCTCGTACACCTTCAGATAGCGGCCGGACAGGAACGCGCCCCGGTCGATCACCATGTCGATCTCGTCGGCACCGGCCGCGACGGCGTCGCGGACGTCCGCGAGCTTCACGTCCAGCGCGGCGCGCCCCGCCGGGAAGGCGGTCGCCACGGAGGCCACCTTCACACCGGAGCCGGCCAGCGCGGCCGCGGCGGTGGCCGCCATGTCGGGGTAGACGCAGACGGCGGCGGTGCGCGGCACCGTGCGGTCGGTGGGGTCGGGGTGGAGGGCCTTGGCGGCCAGCGCCCGGACCTTGCCCGGGGTGTCCGCGCCTTCCAGCGTCGTCAGGTCGATCATCGAGATGGCCAGGTCGATGGCGTACGCCTTGGCCGTCGTCTTGATCGAGCGGGTTCCGAGCGCGGCGGCGCGGGCTTCCAGGCCGACGGCGTCGACGCCGGGCAGCCCGTGCAGGAAGCGGCGCAGCGCACTGTCGGACGCCGTCGCTTCGGCGAATGCGGGTGCAGTGGTGGGCATGGTCACCAGAGGAGCATATCTACGCGCGTAGCGGCCTGTACAGGGGGTGGGGTCCGGCCACGGTTCCCGGCACCCGCCCCGCACGGTCCGCCACCGCCCCGCGCGGGGCCCGTCCGCGTGTCCGGACGGCCGCCCCCGCGCCCGCCGCGGCCGTCAGGCAGAATCGGGCCCATGACGAGCCCCACGCCGCCCTCCGAGCCCACCTACGCCGACCGGACCTTCCGGTCGCCCGCCGGGCTGGTCGGGGGCGCCCTGATGCTCCTGCTCCTCTGCTGGATCGGCGGGGACGCCGCGTTCCGGGGTCACGGCCGGGTGCCGTGGCTGGCGCTGGCCGGGCTGCTGACCTCGGTGCCGCTGGTGGTCGCCTTCACCCTGCGCCCCGTCGTCGCCGTCAACGACGAACGCATCCGCATCCGCAACCCGTTCCGCACGATCGTGCTGCCGTGGACCGAAGTCGCCGACGTCCGCGCCGGGTATTCGAGCGAGCTGTTCACCGCCGACGGCCAGAAGTTCCAGCTCTGGGCGGTCCCGGTCTCGCTGCGCCAGCGCAAGAAGGCCGCCCGCAACCAGTCGCGCGCCGCCATGGACGACCCGCATCGCCGTACCTCCGTCACCGCCGACGTCCGGGACTCCAAGGCCCGGGTCGCCCCCGCCGACCAGACGGTCGTCGATCTGCGGGAGCTGGCCGAGCGCGCCGGCGACGAGCCCCTCCCCGGCGGCACCGCCCGCTCGATCCGCTGGGCCTACGAGATCATCGCCCCGGCCGTCGTCGGCGCGGTCCTGCTCGTGGTGCTGGGGGCGTTCGGCTGATCTCCGGGCGCCCGTCCGGGGCCCCGGTGTGTACGCCCGGTGGCCGAGGTCAACCAGCGGGTGAAAGCGGACCGGTTCGGCGGTTTTTCGGTGTACCGGACCCCTCCGTCTCCTTGCATGGCGCCTGCCTCACCGGCATCCGACCGGACGGCGGGGAGGCGGCCACGAAAACGTGACCCCGGGGCCGGCCGCACGGATCAGATCCCGGCCGCGGCCGCCAGGTCCCGCCGGATGCCCGCCAGCAGCTCCGCGCCTCTGGTCCGGGCGCGGGGCAGCGCGGCGGCCGAGGCGACCGGCACCACGACCTCCAGATAGCACTTGAGCTTGGGCTCGGTGCCGCTCGGGCGGACGATCACCCGGGCGCCCTCCAGCTGATAGCGCAGCCCGTCCGTGGGCGGCAACCGCTTCGAACCGCGCGCCAGGTCCTCGGCCGAGACGACCGGGAGACCCGCCAGCGAGACCGGCGGGTGCTCGCGCAGCCGGCGCATCGCGTCCGCGATGACGGACAGGTCCTCCACCCGCACCGACAGCTGGTCGGTGGCGTGCAGCCCGTGCTCCACCGCCAGATCGTCCAGCAGATCGAGCAGGGTGCGCCCCCGCTCCTTGAGCACCGAGGCGAGTTCGGCGACGAGCAGCGCCGCCGTGATGCCGTCCTTGTCGCGGACGCCGTCGGGGTCGACGCAGTAGCCCAGCGCCTCCTCGTAGCCGTACCGCAGGCCCTCCACCCGGGCGATCCACTTGAAGCCCGTCAGCGTCTCCTCGTAGCCGAGGCCCGCCTTCTCGGCGATCCGGCCCAGCAGCGAGGACGAGACGATCGACTCGGCGAACACCCCGGTGGCGCCCCGCGCCACCAGATGCGCGGCGAGCAGCGCGCCGACCTCGTCGCCCCGCAGCATCCGCCAGCCGCCCTCGGCCGACGGGTCCGGGACGGCGACGGCGCAGCGGTCGGCGTCCGGGTCGTTGGCGATGACGAGGTCGGGGTCCGTGCGGCGCGCGGTGGCGAACGCGAGGTCCATCGCGCCCGGCTCCTCCGGGTTGGGGAAGGCCACGGTGGGGAACGCCGGATCGGGCTCCGCCTGCTCGGCCACCAGCACCGGGGCGGGGAAGCCGGCCCGCGCGAAGGCGGCGGTGAGCACGGACGTGCCGACGCCGTGCATCGCGGTGTACACGACGCGCGCGGTGCGCGGCGAACCGGCCGCGAGCACCGCGTCCGTACGTGCCAGATAGGCATCCAGGACCGATTCGCCCAGCGTCTCCCAGCCGCCGCCGGGCCGGGGCACGGTCTCCAGGGGGCCGACCGCGGCGATGGCGGCGGCGATCTCACCGTCGGCGGGCGGCACGATCTGCGAGCCGTCGCCGAGGTAGACCTTGTAGCCGTTGTCGCGCGGCGGGTTGTGGCTGGCGGTGACCTCGACCCCGGCGACGGCGCCCAGATGCCGTATGGCGTACGCGAGGACGGGCGTTGGCAGCGGGCGGGGGAGCACGGCGGCGCGCAGTCCGGCGCCGGTCATCACGGCGGCGGTGTCCCGGGCGAAGTCGGCGGACTTGTAGCGGGCGTCGTACCCGACGACCACGAGCCCGTCGCCCTGCCCCCGGTCCTTCAGATACGCGGCGAGCCCGGCGGCGGCCCGGATGACGACGGAGCGGTTCATCCGCATCGGCCCGGCGCCGATCTCGCCCCGGAGCCCCGCGGTGCCGAACTGGAGGGTGCCGGAGAAGCGGTCGCCCAGCTCCTCCAGGTCCTCCGCGTCGATGAGCTTGGCCAGCTCCTCGCGCGTCTCGGGGTCCGGGTCCTCGGCGAGCCAGGTCCTGGCCCGGTCGATGAGGTCCTGTGTCGTCACGGTCGTCCGCCTTCCGGGGGGTGGCTGGGGTGGGATGGGCGCGGGTGCGGTCAGATCCGGTCGAGGACCCGGGCCAGCAGCGAGCCCATCCGGGTCGCCGAGTCGCGGCCCGCCTGGAGGACCTCCTCGTGGTTGAGCGGTTCGCCGCTCAGCCCCGCCGCCAGGTTCGTCACCAGGGAGATGCCCAGCACCTCCGCGCCGGCCTCGCGCGCCGCGATGGCCTCCAGCACCGTGGACATGCCGACCAGGTCGCCGCCCATCACCCGGACCATGGCGATCTCGGCGGGCGTCTCGTAGTGCGGCCCGGGGAACTGGACGTAGACGCCCTCCTCCAGGGTCGCGTCGACCTCCTTGCACAGCGCCCGCAGCCTCGGCGAGTACAGGTCGGTCAGGTCGACGAAGTTGGCGCCGACGATCGGCGACGCCGCCGTGAGGTTGATGTGGTCGCTGATCAGGACCGGCTGTCCCGGGCGCATGCCCTCGCGCAGTCCGCCGCAGCCGTTCGTCAGGACGACGGTCCGGCAGCCCGCGGCCACTGCGGTGCGCACCCCGTGCGCCACGGCGGCGACGCCCCGGCCCTCGTAGTAGTGCGTCCGGCCCAGGAAGACCAGGGCGCGCTTCTCGCCGATCCGGTACGAGCGGATCGTGCCGCCGTGGCCCGCGACGGCGGGGGCGGGGAAGCCCGGCAGCTCGGTCACCGGGAACTCGGCCTCCGGAACGCCGAGCGCCTCCCCGGCCGGCGCCCAGCCCGAGCCCATCACGAGGGCCACGTCGTGGGTCTCGGCACCGGTCAGCTCGCGCAGGCGGGCGGCGGCGTCGGCGGCGGCGGAGTACGGGTCGCCCTGGATGTGGTCCGGAATAACAGATGCGTTCACGCGGATGAGCGTAACCGCTGAATCCCTACGCGCGTAGATGCTCCTGGACAGAGTCTGGGCGTGTTCGTTCGTGTGTTCCCACAGTCGGGCCCGCGCACGGCCGTGAAACGGCAGTTCAGCGCGGGGGTCCGGGGCTCAGCAGGGGCGCTTGCGGAGCTCCATCACATAATCGTGCGGCGCGCCCGCGGACTCGGCCGCGTCCGCGATCTCGCCGAGGTAGCGCGCGGAGGGCAGACCGCCCTCGTACCCGTTCAGCACATAGATCCAGGCCGGCTCCTCGCCGTCCAGGGTGTGCACCCGCACCCGCATCCGCCGGTAGATGTCCAGGCCGACGCCCTCCCAGCGGTCCATGGAGTCCTCGTCCATGGCGGCCAGGTCGTAGAGGGCGACGAAGACCTGCGAACGCGGCGCCTCGACCACCGTGGCCAGCGCGCCCTCCCAGCCCATCTGCTCCCCGCCGAAGGTCAGCCGCCAGCCGTTCAGCCAGCCGGTGCCGCGCAGCGGGGAGTGCGGGGCGCGGCGCGTCATCAGCCGCGCGTCGAGGTTGCCGGCGTACGCGGCGTAGAGCGACATGGGATCGAGGGTACGGGAGGGGACGGCGGGAGCGTCGGTTACCGGAAGGTTGCCCCCCGCCGGGGGAGCGTGATCACCCGGCCCTCCCGGTTCCCGCGCCCGGTTCCCCGGCCGCCGCGCGCACGGATGGAGGGCCCCGGGGCGAAGCAGCTTGGCGCGTGCGGGACAATGAAGTACGTACTGCATTCCCCGGGGCGATCCCCCGGACCCCCGGCCGGGGCAGCAGACGGCCGCGGGACGAGAAACGCGAGGCGGACTTTCGTGACCCGGATCGTGATCATCGGCGGCGGACCCGGCGGGTACGAGGCGGCGTTGGTGGGCGCCCAGCTCGGCGCGGAGGTGACCGTCGTCGACTGCGACGGCCTCGGCGGCGCGTCCGTGCTCACCGACTGCGTGCCCTCGAAGACGCTGATCGCGACGGCGGAGGTGATGACCACCTTCGACTCCTCCTACGAGGAGCTGGGCATCATCGTCGCCGACGACACCCCGAGCGAGCAGGCCGCCCGCGTGGTCGGCGTCGACCTCGGCAAGGTCAACCGACGGGTCAAGCGCCTCGCGCTCGCCCAGTCCCACGACATCACCGCCTCGGTCACCCGGGCCGGCGCCCGGGTGATGCGCGGGCGCGGCCGGCTGGAGGGGCTCCAGGCCGCCGACGGCTCCCGCACGGTCGTGGTCACCGCGGCCGACGGCACCGAGGAGACCCTCACCGCCGACGCCGTGCTGATCGCCACCGGCGGTCACCCCCGGGAGATACCGGACGCGCAGCCCGACGGCGAGCGCATCCTGAACTGGACCCAGGTCTACGACCTCGACGTGCTGCCCGACGAGCTGATCGTGGTCGGCTCCGGTGTCACCGGCGCCGAGTTCGCCGGGGCCTACCAGGCCCTCGGCTCCCGGGTCACCCTCGTCTCCTCCCGCGACCGGGTGCTGCCGGGCGAGGACCCGGACGCCGCCGCCGTCCTGGAGGACGTCTTCCGCCGCCGCGGCATGAACGTCATGGCCCGCTCCCGCGCCCAGTCCGCCAAGCGGGTCGGCGACCGGGTCGAGGTCACGCTGGCCGACGGCCGGGTCATCACCGGATCGCACTGCCTGATGGCGGTCGGCGCCATTCCGAACAGCGCGGGCATGGGGCTGGAGGAGGCCGGGGTCCGGCTGAAGGAGTCCGGCCACATCTGGACCGACAAGGTCTCGCGCACCAGCGCGCCGGGCGTCTACGCCGCCGGTGACGTCACCGGGGTCTTCGCCCTTGCCTCGGTCGCCGCCATGCAGGGCCGGATCGCGATGTACCACTTCCTCGGGGACGCGGTCGCCCCGCTGAACCTGAAGACGGTCTCCTCCAACGTCTTCACCGACCCGGAGATCGCCACCGTCGGCTACACCCAGGCCGACGTCGACGCGGGCACCATCGACGCCCGGGTCGTGAAGCTGCCGCTGCTGCGCAACCCGCGCGCCAAGATGCAGGGCATCCGGGACGGCTTCGTCAAGATCTTCTGCCGCCCCGGCACCGGCATCGTGGTCGGCGGCTGTGTCGTCGCCCCGCGCGCCAGCGAGCTGATCCACCCCATCTCGATCGCGGTCGACAACAATCTGACCGTCGAACAGATCGCGAACGCCTTCACGGTCTACCCGTCGCTGTCGGGATCGATCGCGGAAGTGGCCCGGCAGTTGCACACCCGGAAGAGCGCGGGCGAGGCGTAACCGGGCACCGGGCGGCCGGAAGACGGCCGTTCGGTCAGTACGGGACAACAACAGGGCCGCCTATACCACTTGGCGACCCTCGGTATGCGCAACTTCTGCTATTCGCCGCAAACACCTGAAAACGCTCGGGCGGTCACGTTACTGTCAGTTCTGTGTTCGCTGCAGAACGTCGTCAGTTGATCCTCGAAATGGTGCGTGCCAACGGGGCGGTATCGCTCCGTGAGCTCGCCCGCGTCGTCCAGACCTCCGAAGTGACCGTACGGCGGGACGTGCGGGCACTGGAGGCAGAAGGACTCCTCGACCGCCGGCACGGCGGTGCGGTCTTGCCGGGCGGTTTCACGCGGGAGTCCGGCTTTCCGCAGAAATCCCATCTCGCCACCGCGGAGAAAACGGCCATCGCCGATCTGGCGGCCGGCCTCGTCGAAGAGGGCGAGGCCATCGTCGTCGGCGCCGGTACGACCACGCAGGAGCTGGCCCGCCGGCTCGCGCGGGTCCCCGGTCTGACCGTGGTCACCAACTCGCTGCTGGTCGCCCAGGCCCTGGCCCATGCCAACCGGGTCGAAGTGGTGATGACCGGGGGCACCCTGCGCGGTTCCAACTACGCCCTCGTGGGCAGCGGGGCCGAGCAGTCCCTCCAGGGGCTGCGGGTCTCCCGCGCCTTTCTGTCCGGGAGCGGCCTCACCGCCGAACGCGGACTCTCCACGTCCAACATGCTCTCCGCGAGCGTGGACCGGGCGCTGGTGCAGGCCGCGGCCGAGGTGGTGGTCCTCGCCGACCACACCAAGCTCGGCTCCGACACCATGTTCCAGACCGTGCCGACCGACCTCATCACCCGTCTGGTCACGGACGAACCGGCCGCGCACGACGACCGCTCGGCGGCGGAGCTCCAGGCCCTGGCCGACCAGGGCGTGCAGATCGCGGTCGCCGGACCCGGCGGGGCCGCCCCCGCCACCGACCCGCTGCCCTCCGGGCGCTCCTCGCGCCGCGAGATGCCCCTGCCGGGACAGCGCCGCACCCACACCCAGCAACTGCGGGGCGGATCGGTCCTGGCCGACCAGAGCGGCCAGGGCGAGCGGGCCAGAGTCGCCGACCTGCGCCGCCGCTGATCGTTCCCCCCTGGCTCAGGGGGCCGTCCGCAGGCCGAGCAGAGTGAGCGTCAGCAGCCGCTCGGCCAGCGCCGGATCGTCCGGCGACTGCTCGGCGGCGAGCGCGATGGCGTTGGTCAGCCGCATCAGATCGTCCATGGAGACGTCGGCGCGCACCGAGCCCGCCTCCTGCGCCCGGGACAGCAGCACCGCGCCCGCCTCGCGCAGGGGCACATTGCACCGGGAGAGCGCCGAATTCTCGTCCCGGCAGGTGGAGATGAGCGCCTGGGCCAGGCCCCGGTATTCACCCGCATGAGTGATCATCGCCCCCAGCCATTCCACCAGCGCGGCGCACGGGCGCTCGGCCGCCGCCAGTTCGCGGGAGCGGTCGATCAGGGCGGCCACCGCCTCCTGGAAGACCGCGCTCATCAGCGCGTGCCGCGTCGGGAAGTGCCGGTACAGCGTGCCGATGCCCACCCCCGCCCGGCGCGCCACGTCCTCCAGGGACGCGTCCGTACCGTGCTCGGCGAAGGCGGCGCGGGCCTCGGTGAGCAGCCGGTCGTAGTTGCGCCGCGCGTCGGCGCGCATGGGCCGCTGCGGCGCGAGGGCCGGTGTCCGTGCCGTGCTGATCGCCATTGCGCAGTCCTCCCAGTGTCCGCACCGGGGTCCAGGATGCCACCGCGCGGGCGGAGCGATCCTCCCGCACGACGACCGGCGCCCCGCCAGCGTCGGATGACGTGGGCGGGGCGCCGGCGGAGCGGACGGGCGGATCAGTCCTTGATCTCGCAGAGGACCGCGCCGGAGGAGACCGAGCTGCCGACCTCGGCGGCCAGGCCCTTGACCGTGCCGGCCCGGTGGGCGTTGATCGGCTGCTCCATCTTCATGGCCTCCAGGACGACGATCAGATCGCCCTCCTGGACCTCCTGGCCCTCCTCGACGGCGACCTTGACGATGGTGCCCTGCATCGGGGAGGCGAGGGTGTCGCCGGAGACCGCCGAACCGGACTTCTTCGCCGCGCGGCGCTTGGGCTTGGCGCCCGCCGCGAGGCCCGTACGGGCCAGGCTCATGCCCAGCGAGGAGGGCAGAGAGACCTCCAGGCGCTTGCCGCCGACCTCGACGACCACCGTCTCGCGGCCCGCCTCGTCGTCCGCCTCGGCCTCGGCGGGCGCGGTGAACGGCTTGATCTCGTTGACGAACTCCGTCTCGATCCAGCGGGTGTGGACGCGGAACGGGTCGGCGGTGAACGCCGGGTCGGTCACGACCGCGCGGTGGAACGGGATCGCGGTGGCCATGCCCTCGACGTGGAACTCGGCGAGCGCGCGGGAGGCGCGCTGGAGCGCCTGCTCACGGGTCGCACCGGTCACGATCAGCTTGGCGAGCAGGGAGTCCCAGGCCGGGCCGATGACCGAACCGGACTCGACGCCCGTGTCGAGGCGGACGCCCGGACCGGTCGGCGGGTCGAAGCGGGTGACGGTGCCCGGGGCCGGGAGGAAGCCCCGGCCCGGGTCCTCGCCGTTGATCCGGAACTCGAACGAGTGGCCGCGCGAGGCGGGGTCGTCGTAGCCCAGCTCCTCGCCGTCCGCGATCCGGAACATCTCGCGGACCAGGTCGATGCCGGAGACCTCCTCGGTCACCGGGTGCTCGACCTGGAGGCGGGTGTTGACCTCCAGGAAGGAGATCGTGCCGTCCGCGCCGACCAGGAACTCGACCGTGCCGGCGCCGACGTAGCCGGCCTCCTTCAGGATCGCCTTCGAGGCGGCGTACAGCTCCGCGTTCTGCGCGTCGGAGAGGAAGGGGGCCGGGGCCTCCTCGACGAGCTTCTGGTGGCGGCGCTGGAGCGAGCAGTCACGGGTGGAGACGACGACCACGTTGCCGTGGGTGTCGGCCAGGCACTGGGTCTCCACGTGCCGGGGCTTGTCGAGGTAGCGCTCCACGAAGCACTCCCCGCGGCCGAAGGCGGCGACGGCCTCGCGGACGGCGGAGTCGTACAGCTCCGGGATCTCCTCCAGCGTGCGCGCGACCTTCAGCCCGCGCCCGCCGCCGCCGAAGGCGGCCTTGATGGCGATCGGCAGCCCGTTCTCCCGGGCGAAGGCGACGACCTCCTCGGAGCCCGAGACCGGGTCCGGGGTGCCGGCCACCAGCGGGGCGCCGGCGCGCTGGGCGATGTGCCGGGCGGCGACCTTGTCACCGAGGTCCCGGATGGCGTGCGGCGGCGGGCCGATCCAGGTCAGCCCGGCGTCGAGTACGGCCTGGGCGAACTCGGCGTTCTCCGAGAGGAAGCCGTAACCCGGGTGGACCGCGTCCGCCCCGGAGTCCTTGGCGGCCTGGAGCACCTTGGCCATGTCCAGATAGCTGGCGGCCGGGGTGTCACCGCCCAGGGCGAATGCCTCGTCGGCCGCGCGGACGTGCAGAGCGTCGCGGTCGGGGTCGGCGTAGACGGCCACGCTCCCGATACCGGCGTCCCGGCAGGCCCGAGCAACACGGACAGCAATTTCGCCACGGTTGGCGATGAGCACCTTGCGCACGATGGCTCCCTCCTTGAAACAAGCTGAGTTTAGGGACTACCGACACGGCCTTACGACCCGTCCCCAATGGTGAGCTTGCCCACACGGAGTGTGATTCGAGGCTTGCTCGAGTCGCGAAATCCCTTGTGGCACCACGGTACGCCGGGAGCCGTGACCGCACAGTAGCCACGAGGTGTGGTCCAGGTCTCTGTTGGTACGAGCAGCGACGCGCGCTGTTTCTTTGTTGGTTTCCTACTAAGCCGGGAAACATTCTTTGCCCGACGCACTTGGGGGTGAACAACAGGGGTCCGAGGGCCGGGAGGAAGGGGTGGGGCGGGGTCGTGCCGCACCCCTTGTCCCCCGCATTACCCGTTAGTAGGGTCCGGGCATTCACACGTACTGCTGGTAACAGGGGGTGAGCGCCGTGGTGCGCAGGCCGGTGGCTTTCATAGCCGCGCTCGTGCTGTTCGCGGAGGCCGTGGGCGTCGTGATCGTCAACATGGTCCTCGGCACGGTCGTGAAGAACCAGACCATGTCCCTCGCCGGCACCGATCCCGACGTCATGTCCAAGGGCACCTGGGTGCTCGGCGGAGTCTCCGGGGTCTTCCTGCTCCTGTGCGGTGCGCTGCTCCTCGCCGCCGGCCTCCGCGACCGCGCCCCCGGCCGCGCGGCCCGGATCCTCCTCGTCGTCTGCGCCGTCGTCCACGGGGTGCTGGGCGCCCTCACGGTCGGCCTGGTCGGCTGGGCGGCCTTCGCCGGGATGATGCTCGTCCTCGGGCTGATCGTGCTGGTCCTGGTGGCGTACGGCCCCGCCGGCCGGGAGCCGGAACCCGGCCCCGGCGCCGAGCCCGAGCAGCCCGCGGCCCCCGCGCCCGCCTGAGCGGGTCCGGCCGGCCTCAGGCCCAGAGGTCGGTGACCCGGATGCCCAGCTCGCCCAGCAGCCGCCGCAGCAGCGGCAGCGACAGCCCGATCACATTGCCCGGGTCCCCGTCGATGGAGTCCACGAACGGCGCCGAACGCCCGTCCAGGGTGAAGGCGCCCGCGACGTGGAGCGGTTCGCCCGAGGCCACATAGGCGGCGACCTCGGCGTCCGAGGGCTCCCCGAAGCGGACGGTCGTGGACGCGGTCGCCGAGGCGGTGCGCCCGCTCGCGGTGTCGACCAGGCTGTGCCCGGTCCGCAGCACCCCGGAGCGCCCCCGCATCGACTTCCAGCGGGCGGTGGCCTCCTCGGCGTCGGCCGGCTTGCCGAGCGCCTCGCCGTCCAGTTCGAGGACCGAGTCGCAGCCGATCACCAGGGCCCCGGCCGCCTCCGGGCGCGCGGCGACCGCCGCGGCCTTGGCCTCGGCCAGGACCAGGGCCAGTTCGGCGGGGGTCGGGGCGCTCAGCGCGTCCTCGTCGACCCCGCTGACGATCACCTCGGGCGCGAACCCGGCCTGCCGCAGCAGACCGAGACGGGCGGGGGACTGGGAGGCGAGGACGAGGCGGCGGGGCGTCGGCGTGGTCATGGGCGCCATCGTACGGACGCCGGGAGGCCGGCTCAGCGCGTGCCCAGGACGAACATCGCCAGGACCATGGCCAGCGCCAGGACCAGGCCCGCGCGGCGCATCATCGTCTCCGCGTCGCGCAGTTCCTTGGGGGGCTTGTTCTCGGGGTCGGACCAGAGCATGCGGTGATCCTCCCGGTCGGTCCTCGGGCGGCGCCTGAGTACGCGTACTCAGCCCGCCGCCCCCGGCACGTCGCCCGCGTCACACGGGCCAGTACGTGCGCGCCCAGGCGCGCGGGCCGGGCACGTGCCGGCCCCGGCGGGCCAGCCGGCCCGGGTCGGACCACCGGGCGGGCGGCTCCGGAGCCCCGGAGGGCGCGGCGGACGCCGCCGCGGCGCGCGCCCGCACCACCGCCAGGGCGGCGGCCAGCTCCTCCGGGGTCGGGTTGCCCCGTACGACCTTGATCATGGCCAGGACCCTTTCTAGAGGGGGATGTTGCCGTGCTTCTTCGGGGGCAGGGCCTCCCGCTTGGTCCGCAGCTGGCGCAGCCCCTTCACCACGTGGGCGCGGGTCTCGGACGGCATGATCACCGCGTCCACGTAACCGCGCTCGGCCGCCACGTACGGGTTGAGGAGCGCGTCCTCGTAGTCCCGCATCAGCTCGGCACGGGTGGCGTCCCTCTCGTCGGCATCCGTGACGGCTGCGATCGTGCGACGGTGCAGGATGTTGACCGCGCCCTGCGCGCCCATGACGGCGATCTGCGCGGTCGGCCAGGCCACGTTGATGTCCGCGCCCAGGTGCTTGGAGCCCATGACGTCGTACGCGCCGCCGAAGGCCTTGCGGGTGATCACCGTGATCAGCGGGACGGTCGCCTCCGCGTACGCGTAGATCAGCTTCGCGCCGCGCCGGATGATGCCGCCGTACTCCTGGTCGACACCGGGCAGGAAGCCCGGCACGTCCACGAAGGTCAGCACCGGGACGTTGAACGCGTCGCAGGTCCGCACGAACCGCGCCGCCTTCTCACTGGCGTTGATGTCCAGACAGCCGGCGAACTGCATCGGCTGGTTGGCGACCACCCCGACCGGGTGACCCTCCACACGGCCGAAGCCGGTGAGGATGTTCGGCGCGAACAGGGCCTGGGTCTCCAGGAACTCGCCGTCGTCCAGCACGTGCTCGATGGCGGTGTGCATGTCGTACGGCTGGTTCGCCGAGTCCGGGATGAGCGTGTCCAGCTCCCGGTCCTCGTCGCTCACCGCCAGGTCCGCCTCCTCCGGGAAGGCCGGGGCCTCGGAGAGGTTGTTCGACGGCAGGTACGACAGCAGCGACTTGACGTACTCGATGGCGTCCTTCTCGTCGCCCGCCATGTGGTGCGCCACCCCGGAGGTGGTGTTGTGCGTACGGGCGCCGCCCAGCTCCTCGAAGCCGACGTCCTCGCCGGTGACCGTCTTGATGACGTCGGGGCCGGTGATGAACATGTGCGAGGTCTGGTCGACCATCACCGTGAAGTCGGTGATCGCGGGGGAGTAGACCGCACCGCCCGCGCACGGCCCGACGATCAGCGAGATCTGCGGGATCACACCCGAGGCGTGGACGTTGCGGCGGAAGATCTCCGCGAAGAGGCCGAGGGCCGCGACACCCTCCTGGATGCGTGCCCCGCCGCCGTCGTTGATGCCGATGACCGGGCAGCCGGTCTTCAGCGCGAAGTCCATCACCTTGACGATCTTCTCACCGTAGACCTCGCCGAGCGAGCCGCCGAAGATGGTGAAGTCCTGCGAGTACACGCAGACCGGGCGGCCGTCCACCGTGCCGTAGCCGGTGACGACGCCGTCGCCGTACGGGCGGTTCTTCTCGATGCCGAAGTTGGTCGAGCGGTGCCGGGCGAACTCGTCGAGCTCCACGAAGGAGCCCTCGTCGAGAAGGAGATCGACGCGTTCGCGCGCGGTCAGCTTGCCCTTCGCGTGCTGCTTCTCCACCGCGCGCGCGGAACCCGCGTGGGTCGCCTCGTCGATACGGCGCTGCAGGTCCGCGAGCTTGCCCGCGGTGGTGTGGATGTCGGTCTCTTCCGGCTCGGACATCGGGTGGCGGCTCCCTGCCTGGTCACGGGGGACGACTGCCGCTGCCGGCGCTGCGGCCGGTCGGCGGATGGACAGCCGTGGACAGCTACTGAGCCGTAGCGTATCCGCGCGGATACCGTTCGGCAGTGCGTCGTTTGACACACCTAGGGTGGCTTGCATGACTCCCTCGGATGCGCCACACAACCGTTGGTCCGACCTGGACCGGCCGCCCCTGAACCTCGCCGCGCTGCGGCGCGGACTGCTGCGGCCGGACGGGCTGTGGACCGCGCTCGACGTGGTCGAGTCCACCGGTTCCACCAACTCCGACCTCGCCGCGCGGGCCGGCTCCCTCGCCGAGGGCACCGTCCTGGTCGCCGAGGAGCAGACCGCCGGACGCGGCCGGCTGGACCGCGCCTGGTCCGCCCCCGCCCGCTCCGGCCTGTTCTTCTCGGTCTATCTGGCCCCCGGCGGCGTACCGATGGAGCGGTGGGGCTGGCTGCCCCTGCTCACCGGGGTCGCCGTCGCCACCGGCCTGGCCCGCTCGGCCGGCGTCGACACGGCACTGAAATGGCCCAACGACCTGCTGGTCACCGTGGACGGCGGGGAACGCAAGGCCGGCGGCATCCTCGCCGAACGGGCCGGGGACGGCGTCGTCGTCGGCATCGGCCTCAACGTCTCGCTGCGCGCGGACGAACTGCCCGCCCCCACCGCCGGCTCGCTCGCCCTCGCCGGAGCCGTCTCCACCGACCGCGAAACCCTTCTGCGGGCCGTGCTGCGCTCCCTGGAGCAGTGGTACGGGCAGTGGAAGGCGGCCGACGGCGACGCGGCGGCCAGCGGACTCCAGGCGGCCTACGCGGCGGGCTGCGCCACCCTCGGCCGGACCGTGCGCGCCCAGCTGCCGGGCGAGCGCACCCTCACCGGGGAGGCGGTCGCGATCGACGGCGACGGCCGGATCGTCCTGTCCACCGGTGACGGACTGCGCGCACCCGTCTCCGCCGGTGACATCGTGCACCTGAGGGGCGCGGACGGCGGTCTGACCTGACCCGGGTGCCTCGTCCGCTCCCGCCTCTGCGACGTGAGGTAGGGCACACCTGCCGTATCGTTGAGGCGATCCACCGACAGATCGGCAGGGCAGTGCGCAGGGAACGGGCAGGAGGCGGCTGGTGACCGTCGACGACACGAACTCCGGTGCGGGCGAGCAGCCCCCGCCGGGCCCCTCGGTCCACGCGACACCGCATCACGACGTCGACCACACGGCCGAGCCGACCGACGATCCGCTCGCGATCCGGCTGGAGGCGCTCATCCTGGGCGCCGACCGGCGCTACACCCCCTTCCAGGCCGCCCGGACCGCCGGTGTCTCCATGGACCTCGCCTCGCGGTTCTGGCGGGCCATGGGCTTCGCGGACATCGGTCAGGCCAAGGCGCTGACAGAGGCGGACGTGCTCGCGCTGCGGCGGCTCTCCGGTCTGGTCGAGGCCGGGCTGCTCAGCGAGCCGATGGCGATCCAGGTGGCCCGGTCGACCGGCCAGACCACCGCCCGGCTGGCCGAATGGCAGATCGACTCCTTCCTGGAGGGGCTCACCGAGCCGCCCGAGCCGGGGATGACCCGCACCGAGGTCACCTACCCGCTGATCGAGCTGCTGCTGCCGGAGCTGGAGGAGTTCCTGGTCTACGTGTGGCGGCGCCAGCTCGCCGCCGCCACCGGCCGGGTCGTCCAGGCCGCCGACGACGAGGAGATGGTCGACCGCCGTCTGGCCGTCGGCTTTGCCGACCTCGTCGGCTTCACCCGGCTCACCCGGCGCCTGGAGGAGGAGGAGCTGGGCGAACTGGTCGAGTCCTTCGAGACCACCTGCGCCGACCTGGTCGCCGCCCACGGCGGCCGGCTCATCAAGACCCTCGGCGACGAGGTGCTCTTCGCGGCGGACGACGCCGGCACCGCCGCCGAGATCGCGCTGCGCCTCATCGAGGCGATGACCCAGGACGAGACGATGCCGGCCCTGCGCGTGGGCATCGCCTTCGGCACGGTCACCACCCGGATGGGCGATGTCTTCGGGACCACGGTGAACCTCGCCAGCCGGCTGACCTCCATAGCCCCGAAGGACGCCGTGCTGGTGGACGGCGCCTTCGCCGAGGAGCTGATCCGGACCGGCGACGCCCCGGTCTCCGAGGCGCGGGCCGCCCAGGAGGCGGCCGCCGCCGCCGAACGGGCCGAGAAGGAGGGCGCGGAGGGCCGCGAGCCCGCCCCGCTGCCCGCGTACCGCTACGGGCTCCAGCCGATGTGGCAGCGCCCGGTCCGCGGCCTCGGCGTCGTCGAACCCTGGCTCCTGGCCCGCCGCGGCACCTCCTGACACCGCCCCCGGTCCCTTCCGGGGGCGGGGCTACTTTCACCGCACGCCCTAGGATCCTTCCGATAACGCTCGTTAACGCGTCGATCCGAGGGGTGCAGTCATGACGGTCACGTCCGAGCAGAGGTTCGGGGAGTTCGTCGTCGTCCGGAGCCGTGAGGGCCTGGAGCACGTCGCCGAGCTGGTCCTCGACCGGCCGAAGGCCATGAACGCCGTGTCCACGGACATGGCGCGCTCGATCACCGCCGCCTGTGCCGCGCTGGCCGCCGATCCGGCGGTGCGGGTCACGGTGCTCAGCTCCAGCCACGAGCGCGCCTTCTGCGTGGGCGCGGACCTCAAGGAGCGCAACTCCTTCACGGACGCCGATCTGCTGCGCCAGCGGCCCGTCACGCGCGCCGCCTACACGGCCGTGCTGGAGCTGCCGATGCCGACGATCGCGGCCGTGCACGGCTTCGCGCTCGGCGGCGGCTTCGAGCTGGCCCTGTCCTGCGATCTGATCGTGGCCGACCCGACCGCGCTGGTGGGGCTGCCCGAGGTCTCCGTGGGCGTCATCCCGGGCGGCGGCGGCACGCAGCTGCTGCCGCGCCGGATCGGGGCGGCCCGCGCCGCCGAGCTGGTCTTCACGGCCCGGCGGGTGGAGGCCGCCGAGGCCCACGCCCTCGGGCTGGTCGACGAGCTGGTCGGCGCGGGCGAGGACCGGGCCGAGGCGCTGGCCCTGGCCGGGCGGATCGCGGCGAACTCCCCGGTCGGGCTGCGGGCGGCCAAACGGGCGCTGCGGCTGGGCCACGGGCTCGATCTGCGCGCGGGCCTGGAGGTCGAGGACGCCGCGTGGCGCTCGGTGGCCTTCTCCGGCGACCGGGCGGAGGGCGTGGCCGCCTTCAACGAGAAGCGGAAGCCGAACTGGCCCGGCGAGTGACGACAGTCACCCTCGGTGAGGTTTAAGCGACGCACCGTGTCCAAAGGGAGCCGCCAACTGATCAAAGTGCCCGAAATCTCCCTAAGCTGGGGTGATGGGTGGTGACGATGCGCGACTGCGGTCCGTGGTTTCCCTGGCGCAGGCGATGGCCGCGGCGCACACCCCTCGGGGGTGCTGGCGGGCCGCCGCCCTCGGCGCCTGCGAGGCGCTGGGCGGTTCCTTCGCCGCGCTCTCGGTCTGGGAGCGCGGGCCGGGCCGGCTGAGGGTCCTGGTCAACGCGGGCGCCCGGGCCGAGGGGGAGGAGGAGTTCCCCGAGGACGAGACCTATCCGGTCCACCAGTTCCCGGAGATCACCGAGTTCCTGCACGAACGGTGGGCGGGCGGCGGTGAGCCGGACGCCTGGGTGGAGACCGCCGACGAGCCGGAGCGGCCGGCGGTCGCGGGCGTGCGCGGATACGGGCGCGGCTACTGCCACCAGCGGGTGGCGGCCCTGCGGCGGCGGGGGCGCGGCAGCTGCGTCGTCGCGCCGATCGTGCTGCACGGGAGGGCCTGGGGCGAGCTGTACGTGGCCCGTCCGATGGGGGCGCCGGTGTTCGACCGCCGGGACGCGGACTTCGCCACCGTGCTGGCCGCCGTGGCCGCCGCCGGGATCGTCCAGACCGAACGGCTGGAGGAGGTGCGCAAGCTCGCCTTCACCGATCCGCTGACGGGCCTCGCCAACCGTCGGGCCGTGGACGTGCGGATGGACGAGGCGGTGGAGCGGCACCGGGTGCACGGTTCCGTGGTGAGCCTGGTCGTCTGCGACCTCAACGGCCTCAAGCGGGTCAACGACACCCAGGGGCACGCCGTCGGCGACCGCCTGCTGGAACGTTTCGGCTCGGTGCTCTCCCGCTGCGGGGCGATGCTCCCCGGGACGCTCGCGGCCCGGCTCGGCGGCGACGAGTTCTGTCTGCTCGCCGTGGGCCCCGAGGCGGACGAGGTGGTCGCGGTGGCCGCGGAGCTGTGCGACCGGGCGGCCGAGATGGAGCTGGGGGACGGGGTCGCCTGCGGGGTCGCGTCCACCGGCGACCCGATCGGGCCGGACGTCTCCGCCCGTCGGCTCTTCCGGCTGGCGGACGCCGCCCAGTACCGGGCCAAGGCCGCCCGCTCGGCCCGGCCCGTGGTGGCCGGGCGCGACGACGAGGTCATCCGGCTCGCGGACTCCCCGCCGCCCTCCCCGCACGACCGCCGCAGGCTGCGCGGGAACCGTCCCGAGGGCTGAGCCGGGGTAAGGGGTCAACCCGTCGACCGCTAGTGACATGGGGGCTTTCAATCCGTACGCTTCTGAATATGGATATGCACACAGTCGTGGTGGGGACGTCCGGCACCACCGCTCAGGACGTCATCGCCGTGGCCCGCGGCAACGCCCGGGTCGAACTCTCCGCCGCCGCGGTGAGCGCCCTGGCCGCCGCCCGCGAGATCGTGGACGCGCTCGCCGCGAAACCCGAACCGGTCTACGGCGTCTCCACCGGATTCGGCGCGCTGGCCAGCCGCCACATCAGCCCGGACCTGCGCGCCCGCCTCCAGCGCAACATCGTCCGCTCGCACGCCGCCGGGATGGGCCCGAGGGTCGAGCGCGAGGTCGTCAGGGCGCTGATGTTCCTGCGGCTGAAGACCGTCGCCTCGGGCCGTACCGGGGTGCGCCCGGAGGTCGCGCAGACCATGGCGGACGTACTGAACGCCGGGATCACACCCGTCGTCCACGAGTACGGATCGCTCGGCTGCTCCGGCGACCTGGCCCCGCTCTCGCACTGCGCGCTGACCCTCATGGGCGAGGGTGACGCCGAGGGCTCCGACGGGACCGTGCGCCCCGCCGGCGAACTCCTCGCCGCCCACGGCATCACCCCGGTCGAACTGCGCGAGAAGGAGGGCCTGGCCCTCCTCAACGGCACCGACGGCATGCTCGGCATGCTCGTGATGGCCCTCGCGGACCTGCGCACCCTCTACACCTCGGCCGACATCACCGCCGCCCTCTCCCTGGAGGCCCTGCTCGGCACGGACAAGGTCCTCGCCCCCGAACTGCACGCCATCCGCCCGCACCCCGGGCAGGGCGCCAGCGCGGACAACATGCTGCGGGTGCTGGCCGGTTCGGGCCTGACCGGCCACCATCAGGACGACGCGCCGCGCGTCCAGGACGCCTACTCGGTGCGCTGCGCCCCGCAGGTGAACGGCGCGGGCCGCGACACCCTCGCGCACGCCGCGACCGTCGCGGACCGCGAACTGGCCGCCGCCGTCGACAATCCGGTCGTGCTCCCCGACGGCCGGGTCGAGTCCAACGGCAACTTCCACGGGGCGCCGGTCGCGTACGTCCTGGACTTCCTCGCGATCGCCGCCGCCGACCTCGGCTCCATCACCGAGCGCCGCACCGACCGGCTGCTCGACAAGAACCGCTCGCACGGGCTGCCGCCCTTCCTCGCGGACGATGCCGGGGTCGACTCGGGCCTGATGATCGCCCAGTACACCCAGGCCGCCCTGGTCAGCGAGATGAAGCGGCTCGCCGTCCCCGCGTCGGCGGACTCCATCCCGTCCTCCGCGATGCAGGAGGACCACGTCTCCATGGGCTGGTCGGCCGCGCGCAAGCTCCGTACCGCCGTCGACAACCTCGCCAGGATCGTCGCCGTCGAGCTGTATGCGGCGACCCGCGCGATCGAGCTGCGCGCCGCGAAGGGGCTGACCCCGGCGCCCGCCTCCCGCGCCGCGATCGACGCGCTGCGGGCGGCCGGGGCCCAGGGGCCGGGACCGGACCGCTTCCTCGCGCCGGACCTGGCCGCGACGGACGCCTTCGTGCGCGCGGGCGGTCTGGTGGCGGCCGTGGAGCCGGTCACGGGCCCGCTCGCCTGACCGATCGCCGCACGGCGTGCGGAAGCGGCCACCGGATCGGTCCGGTGGCCGCTTCCGTGGTGCGGGGCGGGTGCTCAGCGCACCGGGTGTGGGTCCGCGCGGTGGGCCGAGCGGACGACGTAGCCCGCGCCGGCGCCCAGGAACGCCATGCCGCCGAGCAGATAGGGCGTGGTGTCGAAACCGGGGCCGTTCTCGGCGAGCGCGGTGGCGCCGGGACCGGCCTGGGCGGTGGCCGCCGTGGGGGCCTGGGGGCCGGGCGGTGCCGAAGGGTCGCCGTCCGCGTGGGCGGACGGGACGAACCACAGCGCGCACAGCAGCGTTCCCGCGGCGGTCGCGGTCAGCAGGGGGCGGCGGGGGATGGCCAAGGAAATCGTTCTCCCTCAAGGCAGCCGTGGAGGAGGGGGCGGCCCAAGTGCCGGGCCCCCTCAGGCGTGTTGCGGTGATGCTAGTGAACGCTCCGGGCCCCGGGAAAGGGCGCGGAGGGGGTGGTGACGAGGCGTGCGGGGTCGGTGGCCCGCGCACGCACCGGGACG
The DNA here is from genome assembly GCF_053597115.1 of Streptomyces sp. NPDC001515. Lineage (NCBI taxonomy): Bacteria > Bacillati > Actinomycetota > Actinomycetes > Kitasatosporales > Streptomycetaceae > Streptomyces > Streptomyces sp. NPDC001515. The sequence goes on along the minus strand of NZ_JBSFHN010000023.1, from coordinate 87,724 downwards.
TCCTGATTCGCACTCTTTCGGGCGGAAATGGTGAGGGACATCACGGACGCCTGCGCCCTGTGCCCGCCCGGTCACCCGACCCCCCGGATCCCGTGCGCATACCGGCATCCGGAGCGGGGAAGGCGAGCAGCCGGAGAGGGGCGCGGCAGCGGTGGCGCTTTTGGCGTCCCGCACAATGGGGGGAACGGAGCCAGGCGGTCGACCGGTGCGCACACCCCGAGCCGGCCAAGGGAACCGCCGCCCCCGCCACCGCGTCGATGAGTGGTGTTCCCCACATCGAAGACGCATGTGGAACGGGTGACCCATGACAGGGGTTCTGGAACATTGAGGGGAAGGCCCGGTCGACGGCCTTGCTCGGGGTTTTCGGGGATTTCGGCAACGATGGAGAAGCGTGTGATGACGGACAGCAAGCGGCGCAAGGGCCTCATGGCCGCGTCCGCACTGCTCGGCGGCGTACTGGTGCTCTCGGCCTGCAACGACAGCGACGGGGACAGTGGCGGGGCCGCGACTCCCGCCGCCTCCACGCAGTCGCAGGCCGCCGACGTCGACAAGGCGGCGGCGCAGGAGACCTCCGAGGCGCAGATAACGATCGCGCCGAAGAACGGTGCGACGAACGCGAGCATCAACAACGCCGCCAAGGTCTCCGTCACCAAAGGCACACTGACGTCCGTCGAGATGACGACGGCCGCCGGCGCGGCGGTCAAGGGCACGATCTCCGCCGACGGCACCAGCTGGAAGCCGGACGTCCAGCTGGAGCGCTCCACCACGTACAAGATCAACGCGACGGCGAAGGACGCCAAGGGCCGCGAGGCCCACGAGAACTCCTCCTTCACCACCGTCTCGCCCGCCAACAGCTTCATCGGGAACTTCACCCCCGAGGACGGCTCCACGGTCGGCGTCGGCATGCCGGTCTCGATCAACTTCAACAAGGCGATCACCGACAAGAAGGCCGTCCAGGCCGGCATCACGGTGACGTCCAGCAGCGGCCAGCAGGTCGTCGGCCACTGGTTCAACTCCCAGCGGCTCGACCTGCGCCCGCAGGAGTACTGGACCGGTGGCTCGACCGTCACGCTGAAGCTCGCCCTGGACGGCGTCGAGGGCGCGGACGGCGTCTACGGCGTCCAGCAGAAGACCGTCACCTTCAAGATCGGGCGCAACCAGGTCTCCACGGTCGACGCCAAGACCCACACGATGACCGTCACCCGGGACGGCAAGACCATCAAGACCATCCCGATCTCCGCGGGCTCGCCCGACAACCCGACGTACAACGGCCAGATGGTGATCTCCGAGAAGTACAAGGAGACCCGGATGAACGGTGCGACCGTCGGCTTCACGGACGACGACGGCAAGGGCGAGTACGACATCAAGGACGTGCCGCACGCCATGCGGCTCTCCACGTCGGGCACCTTCATCCACGGCAACTACTGGGGCAAGGGCATCTTCGGCAAGGTCAACACCAGCCACGGCTGCGTCGGCCTCGCCGACGTCAAGGGCGCCGGCGACCCCAACCAGCCCGCCGCGTGGTTCTACAACAACTCGATGATCGGTGACGTCGTCATCGTCAAGAACTCCCCGGACAAGACGATCCAGCCCGACAACGGCCTCAACGGCTGGAACATGAGCTGGGCGCAGTGGACGGCGGGCTCCCAGGCCTGAGCCGGCCCCCGCTCCCCAGCCGGAACCCCACCCCGTACGCCGGAGGCGGCGGCACCCGATCCCCGAGGATCGCGGAGCCGCCGCCTCCGGCGTACCGCGTTCTCATCCGGATCTCATCGCGGCCTTAACCCACCATCACACGCGCTCCCTAGCCTCGCGCCCATGTTCTTCACCTACCTCCGGCGCGAACTGCGCCGCCGCAGAAAGGCGGCGCTCGTCGTCGCCTCCGGGCTCGCCCTCGGCATCGCGCTGGTCATCATCGTGAGCTCGGTCTCCTCGGGCATGAGCAAGGCCCAGGACAAGGTCCTGGAATCCCTGTACGGCCTCGGTACGGACATGACCGTCACCAAGGCCGCGGCGGCGCCCGGCTCCGGCGGTACCGACCGGCCCCGGTTCCAGTTCGACGCCAAGGACGGCGACGACGACACGACGCAGAGCACGGACCGGGTCATGGTCCAGGGCTTCCAGTCGCTGGCCGCCTCCACCGTCGACCGGGTGGGCGAGCAGAAGGGTGTCGCCGATGCCGTCGGCGGGCTGAGCCTGACGGTCATGAAGGTCGACGGCCAGTTCAAGCGCGGCGAGTTCAAGCAGCGGGAGGGCGGCGCCTCCCAGGGCGGCGGCCCGGGCGGATTCGGCGGTTCCGGTCAGCCGCAGGGCGAGGTCCAGGGCGGCGGCGCCTCCTTCGACGTCAACTCCTACACCGTGTACGGCACCGACGTCACCCGGCAGGACCTCGGCCCGCTCACCTCCTCGAAGATCACCGCCGGACGCACCTTCACGACCGCCGAGACCGACGCGAAGGTGGCCGTCGTCGACGCCGCGTACGCCAAGGAGAAGTCCCTCGCGGTCGGCAAGTCCCTGACGATCCACGGCACGACGTTCTCCGTCATCGGCGTCTCCACCGCCGACAGCGGGGACGCGGCGGCCAACGTCTACGTCCCGCTCCGGCAGGCGCAGACCCTCGCCGACGCGAAGGACAAGGTCACCACGGTCTATGTGAAGGCCACGGACTCGCAGAAGATCGACAGCGTCAAGTCCGCCATCCAGAAGAACATCTCCGGCACCACGGTCACCACCTCGGCCGATCTCGCCGACACCGTCTCCGGCTCCCTGTCCACCGCCTCCGACCTCGCCGCCGGCGTCGGCAAGTGGCTCTCCCTCGCCGTCCTCGCCGCCGCCTTCCTCGTCGCGGGCCTCCTCACCTCCTCCGCCGTCAGCCGGCGCGTCCGCGAGTTCGGCACGCTCAAGGCGCTCGGCTGGAAGAGCGGCCGGGTCACCCGCCAGGTCGTCGGCGAAGCCCTCGTCAACGGTCTGATCGGCGGCGTCCTCGGGATCGCGGTCGGCCTGGCCGGGGCGTACGCCGTCACCGCCGTCAGCCCCACCCTCACCGCCGAACTCGGCTCCTCCGGCGGCGGGATGCGCGGCCCGATGGGCGGCGGCATGGGCGGACCCGGCCGCCAGAGCGCGTCCAAGGCCCTCGACATCGCGCTGACCGCACCCGTCTCCCTCTCGGTCATCCTGACCGCCGTCGGCCTCGCCGTCGCGGGCGGGCTGATCGCGGGTGCCTTCGGCGGCTGGCGCGCCTCCCGGCTCCGCCCGGCGGACGCGCTGCGCCGGGTCGAGTAGCCCGAGCCTCCTCACCCGTCACCCGTCGCGCGACACGCGCCCACCGTCCAGCAGGAGTTGGCCCATGTACACCCTTCACGGCGTCACCAAGCAGTACACCCGGGGGAAGTCCACCGTCCACGCCCTCGCCGGCGTCGACCTCACCATCGAGGACGGCGGCCGGCTCGTCATCCAGGGACCCACCGGCGGCGGCAAGTCCACCCTCCTCCAGATGCTCGGCGGGCTGGACCGGCCCACGGCCGGCACGATCGAGCTCGACGGGGTGGACCTCGCCGGGCTCAGCGAGGCCAGGCTCACCAAGGTGCGCGCCGAGAACATCGGCTTCGTCTTCCAGAGCTTCAACCTCATCCCGACGCTCACCGCCCAGGAGAACGTCGAGACCGCCCTCGTCCCGCTCGGCGTCAGGGCCTCCGAGCGGCGCACCCGGGCCGCCGAGGCGCTCGTCTCCGTCGGCCTCGGCGAACGGCTCGGCCATCTGCCCAGTGAGATGTCCGGCGGCCAGCAGCAGCGCGTCGCCATCGCGCGGGCCCTGGTCAAGCGGCCCAAGGTGCTGCTCGCCGACGAGCCCACCGGCAACCTCGACGAGTCCATGCGCGACGAGATCATGGAGGTGCTGGAAACCCTGTGGAAGGAGCACGGGCTCACCTTCGTCATGGTCACCCACGACAGCGCGATCGCCCGCCGCGCACCGAGACTGGCCACCATCCGCAAGGGCAGGGTCACCATCACGGAGAACGCGGCGGCCTGAGCGGCGGCGGGGTGCGTGCCTCCGGCCGGCCCCTGGCCCCCTCCGCCCCGTCCGCCGGGGCGGTGGAGGCTCAGCCCGTCCGGGCCCGGACGGTGAGGGCCGCAGCGCGGCGGAACGCCGCGAGGTCGCCCCGGCGGACCTGGCGCAGCCCGAGCGGGTCGTCCGAGGCCAGGTGCTCCGCGAGCCCCCGGGGCCCGTGCGGGGCGCCGTACGGGCCCTGGGTGGTGCGGGCCCCGGCCCGCAGTCCGTGCCAGGGCCGCAGGGGCAGCCAGCACAGTCCGTACAGCCAGCGCAGCGCCAGCCGGCCGGGGCCGGGGCGCCGGACCTCCGGCAGGCTCACCACCCGGATGTCCATGATCAGCTTCCCGGCGCCGCCGCCGAAGCAGGCGGTGAGCAGGACCTGGTTCAGGAAGGACAGCGCGAGCACCGGCCCGGCCAGCAGGGCCGCCGCCTGGGCGACCGGGGCGCCGTCCACGTACGGCCTGATCAGCAGCCCCGCCGGGACCACGCACAGATAGCAGTCCAGGCCGACCGCGAGGAAGCGGCGCATCTCGCCGGCCCGGGGCGGTGTGCGGGGCCCGGGGCGTACGGCCGTCCCGGGCCCGGCCGCGCGGGGGGCCGGGCCGGAACCGGGGCGTCTGCGGTGCCCCCGTAACGGTGTCATGCGCGAATCATGACTGATGGCCCCGTGCCGCGTCCCGTGGTCCGCCCGGAGCGTCGCGCACGGGCGGCCACGGCGCGGCGGGCACCCCGGGGGTGCAGCCGGCTACACCCCCGGTCCGGGGGTCCGGCACCTCGTGGTCCGGCGCCCGCGCCGGAAGCATGGAGCAAGAGGCGGACCCGCCCCGCCCGCACCCCGTCTGGAGGAACCCGTGAAGTCACTGCTGTGGACCGTCCTCGTCGGCGCCGTCGCCGCCAATGTCGCCCTCACCTTTCTCGTCGAGCAGGACACGCTCTCCACCGTGCTGAGCGCCGCCTCCGGAGTCGTGTTCCTCGCGGCGGGGGCGGGGCTGTGGATGCTGCGCGGGACCCGGGAGGAGTGACGGGCGGCCCCGCGACCTCACAGCGGCCTCCGGCCCGTTGTGAGGTTCACCACTTCGGCCGGATCCCGGCCGCCGCCGCAACCCGGCCATTGCTGCCCGGATCCGGTCTCGCGCAAGGCCGTTGGCCAGGTACCGAGCCCTTGCGGGCGGGATCACCATGTGGATGGCGCGGGCCTTTCCGCCGGGCCACTGGGACAATCGGTAGGCCACAACGGTCCTGTACGCCGCATGCGTGAGCGCGGTAATGCGCGAAGTCGCGGCGACACCCTCAATGGGGAGGGGGACCTGGCGCGCCCCCCGGGACGGGGGCGCCCCCGCGTGCGAGCCGACCCATGGAAGGTCTTGATCAGATGACGGTCACCCCCGACTCCGCAATCCCCCACGCCGCCGAGAACCGCATCATCGAGCCGCTGTACGCCGAAGTCCTCCGCCGCAACCAGGGCGAGAAGGAGTTCCACCAGGCCGTACGGGAGGTCCTGGAGACCCTCGGCCCGGTGCTCGCGCAGCGGCCGGAGTTCGTGGACGCCCGCATCATCGAGCGCATATGCGAGCCGGAGCGCCAGCTCATCTTCCGGGTGCCGTGGTCGGACGACTCGGGCGACATCCACGTGAACCGCGGCTTCCGGGTCGAGTTCAACAGCTCGCTCGGCCCGTACAAGGGCGGACTGCGCTTCCACCCCTCGGTCAACCTCGGCATCGTGAAGTTCCTCGGCTTCGAGCAGATCTTCAAGAACGCCCTCACCGGCATGCCCATCGGCGGCGGCAAGGGCGGCGCGGACTTCGACCCGAAGGGCCGCTCGGACGCCGAGATCATGCGGTTCTGCCAGTCCTTCATGACCGAGCTGCACCGCCACCTCGGTGAGTACACCGACGTGCCCGCCGGGGACATCGGCGTCGGCGGCCGGGAGATCGGCTATCTCTTCGGCCAGTACAAGCGCATCACCAACCGGTACGAGTCCGGTGTCCTCACCGGCAAGGGCCTCGGCTGGGGCGGTGCGCTGGTGCGCACCGAGGCGACCGGCTACGGCTGCGTCATGTTCACCGCCGAGATGCTCCGCAGCCGCGGCGAGTCCCTGGACGGCCAGCGCATCTCCGTCTCCGGCTCCGGCAACGTCGCGATCTACGCGATCGAGAAGGCCCAGCAGCTCGGCGCGACCGTCGTCACCGCCTCGGACTCCGGCGGCTACGTCGTCGACGACAAGGGCATCGACCTCGACCTCCTCAAGGAGATCAAGGAGCGGGGCCGCGGCCGGATCTCCGAGTACGCCGAGCGGCGCGGCTCGCACGTGAAGTACGTCGAGGGCACCGGCGTCTGGAACGTCCCCGTCGACGTCGCCCTGCCCTGCGCCACGCAGAACGAGCTGCACGAGGCCGACGCCGTGGCCCTCGTCCGGGGCGGGGTCAAGGCCGTCGCGGAGGGCGCCAACATGCCCACCACCCCCGAGGCCGTCCGGGTCCTCCAGGACGCCGGCGTCGCCTTCGCCCCCGGCAAGGCCGCCAACGCGGGCGGGGTCGCCACCAGTGCCCTGGAGATGCAGCAGAACGCCTCGCGCGACTCCTGGACCTTCGCTCACACCGAGGAGCGGCTGGCGGAGATCATGCGCCACATCCACGACTCCTGCTACACCACCGCCGAGCGCTACGGCACCCCCGGCAACTACGTCGTCGGCGCCAACATCGCCGGCTTCGAGCTGGTCGCCGAGGCGATGCTCGCGCAGGGCCTCATCTGACCCCCGCGGCCCTCTCCACCGCCGTACGCACGGTACGGACCGACGGGCCCGGGACCCCTTCCGAGGGGGTCCCGGGCCCGTCGGGCTTCCGAGGGGAGCTACGCGGCGGCGGGCCGCCGCCGGAACGTCTCGGCGAGCGCCGTGTTCACCACGACCACCGCGCCCATCACCCCCGCCGCCACCGGATGCCCGACCCCGTACAGCGCGAGCGCGCCCCCGCCCAGCACCACGGCCTTCACGGCGAGCACCCCGGCGAGCGGCGGCCGGAACCGCGCACGCGGCGCGGCGAACAGACCCCACAGCGCGACGGCCGCCCCGGTCACCACGATTCCCAGCGCCACCCCGGTCGGGCCGCCGTCCCCGCGGTCGTAGCCCCACCGGAACAGGCAGCCCAGCGCCACCAGCTCCAGGACGAACGCCAGGCCCTCGTTGGCCGCCCACCAGGGCCGCCCGGCCACCGACGGGATGACCGGCGTCTCCGGGGGCATCAGACGCCCGCCCGCGTGTACGTGAGGAACAGCGCCCCGCTCTTGAGCACCGTGTGGTCCACGAGCTCCCAGGTGCGCGGGTCGAAGGCGGCCCCGCCGGAGAACAGCGGAATCCCGTTCCCGATGGTCAGCGGAGCGAGCTTCAGGACCAGCGTGTCGATCTCCCCGTACAGCGACTCCGCCAGCCCGGCCCCGCCCAGCAGCCAGATGTCCTTGCCTTCCTGCCGCTTGAGCTCCCGCACGGTCTCCACCGGATCGTCCGCGACCAGCTCCACGCCCGCGTCCGGGCTCTCCTTCAGCGTCCGCGAGAACACCAGATGACGCAGATGCGGATACGCGTCGGTGACCCCGGCCGCGAGCCCGATCTCGTAGCTCCTGCGCCCCTCCAGCACCGTGTCGAACCGCGTCCCCTCCGCCGTCACCGACAGCGCCCGGCGCGCCGGCCCCGGCAGCGTCTCCGGGTACTCGGCGACCAGGTGCGCGATGTAGTCCTCCGGCACGGGCCAGAACCCGCCCGGCCCCGTGGGGTCCGCCCCGTCCGGTCCCGCGATGAAACCGTCGAGCGTGGTGGCGATGTAGTAGACGAGCCTGCGCATGCGGATCCCTTCCCCGTGGATGCCCTGTCACCGTGCCGTGCGGGCGTACGACTGCCCGGTGATCATGGCCTCGGGCCGGCGGTGCGATCAACAGGTCGCGGCGTCGGCATTTCTGACGGGCATTCACGGGACCCCCGGCCCGGGGCTCAGCTCCCCGCCGGTGCCACCCCGATCGGGCAGCTCACGCCCGTGCCGCCGATGCCGCAGTAGCCCGCGGGGTTCTTGTCGAGGTACTGCTGGTGCGCCGGTTCGGCGGGCCAGAAGGTGCGGCCCTCGGCGGGGAGGATCTCGGTGGTGATGTCGCCGTGGCCGGAGGCGGTCAGGACGCGCTGGTACGCCTCGCGGGAGGACGCGGCGGCCTCGGCCTGGGCGGGGGAGTGGGTGTAGACGGCGGAGCGGTACTGGGTGCCGACGTCGTTGCCCTGGCGGAAGCCCTGGGTCGGGTCGTGGGACTCCCAGAAGAGCTTGAGCAGCTCGGCGTACGAGACGACGGCCGGGTCGAAGACGACGCGGACGGCCTCGGTGTGGCCGGTCAGGCCGGAGCAGACCTCTTCGTAGGCCGGGTTCTCCGTGTAGCCGCCCTGGTAGCCGACGAGGGTCGTCCAGACGCCGTCCGTCTGCCAGAACTTCCGCTCGGCGCCCCAGAAACAGCCCAGCGCGAAGTCGGCGACCTCCAGGCCCTCCGGGTACGGGCCCAGCAGCGGGTTGCCCAGCACGGTGTGGCGGGACGGGACGGTGAACTCGGGGACCGGACGGCCGCGCAGGGCCTCCTCCGGGGTGGGGAGCTGCGGGGTGCGGCGGTGCAGGAACATGCGGGGGCTCCTCCTGGGTCGGCGTGGTCCTCGTACAACGCGCCGGGGCCGCCCCGGATTCCTGCCCGGGGCGTCGTCAGCGGCGCGGACCCGCCTCGTCCGACTCCATGGAGGAGACGTAGGCCGACGCCCGCTTGCGGGCCTTGAACCAGAAGTACAGGCCGAGGCCGATGAGGATCAGGGGGACGAGGCGTGCCACGGGGTACCGGTCCTTGGTGTCGGGGGCGGGGTGCGGCCCCACCGTGCCACACCGGCCCGCGGCGCCACTACCTCGGCAGCGTCGCCGGGCTGCCGCCGTTCGCCTCGTAGCCCGCGACCGCCAGCGCCCGGTACACCGCGTACTCGGCCGCCGGGTCCGAGCTCTCCGTCCACGGCAGGGCGCCCACGTGGCCGTCGATGTGGACGAGCTGGGTCATGGCCTCGGCCCACCGCTCCATGCGGACCAGGAAGAGGACGAGGAGGTGGCGCACGTGGGCGAGCATCGGGTCGTCGGGGCGGGCGGAGTGGACGGCGTACATCGCGCCCTCCACGGCGCGGGTGACGACCTGGCTCTGGTAGAAGCCGCGCACGAAGTTGACCTCCGGCAGGTGCTCGTACACCGCGAAGAGCGGCAGCGCGGCCAGCAGGGAGCCCTGCGGGGCGCGGGCGGCCGCCGCCGTGGCGAAGGCGTCGGCCTCCTCGCGGGAGCCGTGCCACTTCTCGCACCAGAAGTGCAGGGCCGCGATGTGGGCGCCCATATGGGCCGGGGCGCGGTCGATGATCTTCGCCCAGAGCCGGTCGAACTCCTCGTGGGAGTAGCCCAGCCCACGGGCCACCGCCAGCTCCACCAGATAGGGGACCGGATCGCCCGGGGCCAGCAGCGCCGCCTCGGCGGCCACCGTACGCGCCTCCTCCAGGATGATCCGGAAGTCGTCCGTTCCCGCCGTCGAGGACCGCCAGGCCTGCTGGACCAGGAACTCCGCGTGCACCGCCGCCGCGCCCGCGTCCTTGGGCGCCTCGGCCCGCCACGCGCGCAGCCACGCCCCGCCGACGCCCGGCTGCCGCATCAGCTCCAGCGAGGCGGCCCCGGCGAACGCCTGCACCCGCTGCCAGCGGACCTCGCCCTCCTTCGGCGTCCCGGCGAGCAGCTGGGAGGCCGCCTTCCAGGACTGGGTGTGCTGGACCACGTCCAGGACGTCGAGGAGATCCTGGTCGGGGCCGGGCATCCGGATGTCCAGCTCCTCCTGGCGCACGAAGCCGTAGGTGTCCGGATCGGCGGCGTCCGGGGACCCCGGGGCCACCTGGCGGATAGCGCCCCGGCGACGCAGCGCGAAGGGACCGATCACCGCCGCGAGCATGCACAGCGCGAGCAGGAACCACAGAATCTCCATGCCCCCATTGTCACCGGACGGCCAGGTGGCCCGTGAGCGCCCTCGTGACGAACTACGCTCGGCCCCATGAGCGACCAGCACAGCTTCGAGACCCTCGCGATCCACGCGGGCAACACCGCCGATCCCCTCACCGGCGCCGTGGTCCCGCCCATTTACCAGGTGTCCACGTACAAGCAGGACGGCGTGGGCGGGCTGCGCGGCGGCTACGAGTACAGCCGCAGCGCCAACCCGACGCGCACCGCCCTGGAGGAGAACCTGGCGGCCCTGGAGGGCGGCCGCCGCGGTCTCGCCTTCGCCTCCGGCCTCGCCGCCGAGGACTGCCTGCTCCGTACGCTGCTGACCCCCGGCGACCACGTGGTCATCCCGAACGACGCCTACGGCGGCACGTTCCGGCTGTTCGCGAAGGTCGCCTCGCGCTGGGGCGTGGAGTTCTCGGTCGCCGACACCTCCGACGTGGCCGCCGTACGGGCCGCGATCACCCCGCGCACCAAGGCCGTCTGGGTGGAGACCCCCTCCAACCCGCTGCTCGGCATCACCGACATCGCGGCCGTCGCCGGCGTCGCCCGCTCCGCCGGGGCGCTCCTCGTCGTCGACAACACCTTCGCGAGCCCCTACCTCCAGCAGCCGCTGGCGCTCGGCGCCGATGTGGTCGTGCACTCCACCACCAAGTACATGGGCGGCCACTCCGACGTGGTCGGCGGTGCGCTGATCGTCAACGACCCGGACCTCGCGGAGGAGTTGGCGTACCACCAGAACGCCATGGGCGCCGTCGCCGGGCCGTTCGACGCCTGGCTGGTGCTGCGCGGCATCAAGACGCTCGCCGTCCGGATGGACCGGCACTGCGAGAACGCCGCCAAGGTCACCGAGCTGCTGACCCGCCATCCCGAGGTCACCCAGGTCCTCTACCCCGGGCTTCCCGAGCACCGGGGCCACGAGACCGCCGCCAAGCAGATGCGCGCCTTCGGCGGCATGGTGTCCTTCCGCGTCCGGGGCGGCGAGGAGGCGGCCGTCGCGGTCTGCGACCGCGCGAAGCTCTTCACGCTCGGTGAGTCGCTGGGCGGTGTCGAATCGCTGCTCGAACACCCCGGCCGGATGACCCACGCCTCCGCCGCCGGCTCCCCGCTGGAGGTCCCCGCCGACCTGGTCCGCCTCTCCGTCGGCATCGAGAACGCCGACGACCTGCTGGCCGACCTCACCCAGGCCCTCGGCTGAGCCCGTCCGCGCGGCGGAAGGGGGCGGGACCGGCCGCACGGCCCGTCCCGCCCCCTTTTTTCTTTCCCGGCTCGGACCGAGTTCCTTCCCGGCTCAGGCCGAAGCCTTCTCGTCCTCCAGCGACGCTCTGATCTGCTCCCGCAGTTCGGGGCTGTCCGTGTGTTCGTGCACCGAGACCGCGTGCTCGGTCGCGGCCCGGACGACCTCGTCCTCCTCGCCGGAAATGGCCAGCGAGCAGTGCGACACGCTCGGATACTTGCGGCAGTCAGCGATCTTCCTCGTCATCACAGCCTCCTCGGCCGGTGGTGCCGCTCCCCTCCAGGATAGATCGGAAATACCGCAACGAAACGGGTGGTCGTCACCATTGCAGCGGCGGGGTCGTCTCGGCCGGCGGGGCGTGCCACGGCCGGACCGTCACCGCCCAGACCGTGAACGCCAGCACGATCGCGGTCGCCGTCAGCAGCCAGATCCGCCGCAGCACCCGCCGTCTGCGCAGCCGTCCGGCGCCCCGCCGCACCGCCCGCGCCGCCAGATCGGCCGGCACCTGCGGGTGCGGCGTCTCCAGCATCCGCCGGACCTCGTCCTCCCTGCGTCCGGTCCCGCTCACCCGGCCGCACCCAACTGCCCCAGGTGCCAACGCCGTTCGGTCGGCGCACGGGTGCCGCGCATGGTGGCCACCGAGCGGTTGCAGACCGCGCGGACGCGGTCGGCCGGCACCCCGAGCAGGGCGGCGGTCTGCTCCTCGGGCACCCCTTCGTACAGCCGCAGGACCAGCACCAGCCGCTCCTGCGGGGTCAGCCGGCCCAGCAGCCCGCCGCGCGGCCGGTGGTGGCGCCACGCCTCACGGGCGAAACGGGCGGCCAGATCCTCGCGGGTGCGGTTGTACGGGTCCTCGCCGTGCAGCCGGTCCCATTCCGCGTACGTCCGGGCCAGCGCGTCCGTCAGCAGCCGCAGCGCGCGGGGATGGGCGTCGGGCGGGTCGGCCGGCTCGGCGGTGAGCAGCGCGGCGGTGTGCAGCAGCCGGCCCGCCGCGCCCGCCACGAAGGCATCGAACTCCTGGGCGCGGCGCCGCTCCCGGCCCGCCTGACGCTCTCGCACGGGTCCATCGCAACGCCCCGCGGCCCCGGGGTCAACCCCCGGGGGACGTAAGGAGGTTGATCAGTTCGACGGAGGCTGGTGGGCGGCCTGCCGGGCGGCCAGCGCGGCGTTGAACCGGGTGAGGAGCGTGCAGAAGGTGTCGCGCTCGTCCTCCGTCCACTCGTCCGTCACCTGGGACATCAGTGCGCGCCGCGAGGCCCGCACCTCCTCCAGCCGGGCCTGGCCGCGCGGCGACAGCTGGAGCACGACCGCGCGCCCGTCCTCGGGGTGCGAGGTGCGCTTGACGAGGCCGGTGTCCACCAGCGGCGCGACCTGGCGGGTCACCGTCGACGAATCGATCCCCATCCCGGCGGCCAGCGCCTTGACGCCCATCGGGCCTTCCCGGTCCAGCCGGTTGAGCAGCAGATACGCGGCCCGGTCCATGGAATTGCGCACCTGGCCGACACCGCCGAGGCGGGTCTGCTCGGCACGCCGGGCGAAGACCGCCACCTGGTGCTGCAGAACGTCGAGCAAGTGGTCGTGACCCGGGTTCTCCGGGGCTGCGCCCCCGGAAGGAGACGCGGCAGTCGTCATGTCCTGAGGGGGCATGGCCGGGGGCTCTCTTCGTGCGGTGTCGGATGGGTGGGGGACAGAGTACGCGGCCACGGGGCAACGTGTGCCAGTGCCGCACAAACCTGTGGACATCGGCGCAGTACGGCCCGGCGGGCGGCGGCGACGGCCCCGTGGGGCTGGAAGACTTGCGGTATGAGCTACCTTCCGCCCGGCCGCTTCCCCTCGGTGATCCTCGACGACGTCAGGGGAGCGCAGAAGATGCTCTCCGGAGTCTCCCGGGTCACGCCGCTGGAGGGCAGCCGCCATCTGTCCGAGCTGGTGGGCGCGCCCGTCCGCTTCAAGTGCGAGAACCTCCAGCGGACCGGTTCGTTCAAGCTGCGCGGAGCGTACGTGCGCATCTCGGGGCTGACCCCGGTCGAGAAGGCCGCCGGCGTCGTCGCCGCGAGCGCCGGGAACCACGCGCAGGGCGTCGCGCTGGCCTCCTCGCTCCTCGGGGTGCGCTCGACGGTGTTCATGCCGGTCGGCGCGCCGCTGCCGAAGGTCGCCGCGACCCGGGAGTACGGGGCGCGGGTGCGGCTGCACGGCCATGTCGTGGACGAGACGCTGGCCGCCGCCCAGGAGTACGCCGACGAGACCGGCGCGGTCTTCATCCACCCCTTCGACCACCCCGACGTCATCGCCGGGCAGGGGACCGTGGGGCTGGAGATCCTGGACCAGTGCCCCGAGGTGCGGACCGTCGTCGTCGGGATGGGCGGCGGCGGGCTCGCGGCCGGGATCGCCGTGGCGGTCAAGGCGGTCCGGCCCGAGGTGCGGATCGTCGGGGTGCAGGCGGCGGGCGCGGCCGGCTACCCGCCCTCGCTGTCCGCCGGGCACCCGGTGGCGGTCCGCTCGCCCCAGACGATGGCGGACGGCATCAAGGTGGGCCGCCCCGGAGACGTACCGTTCCGCCTCGTCCAGGAGCTGGTCGACGAGGTCGTCACGGTCACCGAGGACGAGCTCTCCAGCGCCCTGCTGCTCTGTCTGGAGCGGGCCAAGATGGTGGTGGAACCGGCCGGGGCGAGCCCGGTGGCGGCGCTGCTCGGCGATCCCGGGGCGTTCCGGGGGCCGGTCGTGGCGGTGCTGTCCGGCGGCAATGTGGACCCGCTGCTGATGCAGCGCATCCTCACGCACGGCATGTCGGCGGCGGGCCGCTATCTGAGCCTCAGGCTGCGGCTGACCGACCGCCCCGGCGCGCTGGCGACCATGCTGGGCGTGCTCACGGTGGCCGACGCCAACGTCCTGGACGTCAGCCATGTGCGGACCGATCCCCGGCTCGGGCTCACCGAGGCGGAGGTGGAACTGCACCTGGAGACCAAGGGCCCCGAGCACTGCGAGGAGGTCGCGGAGGCGCTGCGCGGGGCAGGGTACCGGGTGATGGCCTGAGGGACCTGAGGGGCCCGAGCAGCCTGGGGAGGGATGCCAGGAGGTTTCCGGCACCCCCTCTTGTTGGTCGCGATATATCGCGATATCGTCCCCGCTTCCGGAGTGAGCGGCGGCCGTGACCGTACGCCTGTTCGCCTCGCGTGTTCGCCGGGCGCCGAAACCCGCGCAAATCTAGGATCTGTGAGGAAGTCACCCGAACGCACTGGGGGAACCCCGTATGCCAGGCGCCATCTACGCCGAAGGTCTGGTGAAGACCTTCGGAGACGTGACTGCCCTCGGCGGCGTCGACCTCGACGTGCCGGAAGGCACCGTCCTCGGACTCCTCGGCCCCAACGGAGCCGGCAAGACGACCGCCGTACGCGTCCTCACGACGCTGCTCAGGCCCGACAGCGGCAGCGCCTTCGTCGCGGGCATCGACGTCCTGAAGAAGCCCAACGAGGTACGGCGCTCCATCGGGCTCTCCGGCCAGTTCGCCGCCGTCGACGAATACCTCACCGGCCGCGAGAACCTCCAGATGGTCGGCCAGCTGTACCAGATGTCCGGACGCGACGCGAAGGCGCGGGCCGCGGAGCTCCTGGAGCGGTTCAACCTCGCCGACGCGGCCGACCGCACCGCGAAGACGTACTCCGGAGGCATGCGCCGCCGCCTCGACCTGGCGGCGGCGCTCGTCGTCTCCCCGCCGGTCATGTTCATGGACGAACCCACCACCGGGCTCGACCCGCGCAACCGGCAGCAGCTCTGGGACGTCATCGAGGAACTGGTCGCCGGCGGCACGACCCTGCTGCTGACCACCCAGTACCTGGAAGAGGCCGACCGCCTCGCCCACGACATCTGCGTCATCGACCACGGACTCGTCATCGCCCGGGGCACCTCCGACGAGCTGAAGGCCCGCACCGGCGGCGAACGCGTCGAGGTCGTCGTCCAGCGGCGCGAGCAGATCGACCCCGCACGCGAGGTCCTGACCGGCCTCGGCAAGGGCGCCGTCGCCGTCGTCCCCCACATGCGCAAGCTCACCGTCCCGGTCGACGGCGGCGCCAGACTGCTCGCCGAGGTCATCCGCGACCTCGACGCCCGGGGCGTGGAGATCGACGACATCGGGCTGCGCCGCCCCACCCTCGACGACGTGTTCATCTCTCTCACCGGCCACGCGGCCGAGGAGGGGACCGACGAGAACGACGGGGACGGGCCCGATGCCCCGTCCGCCGCCAGGACGGAGGCAGCGACGTGAGTGCCGTGACCGGGACGGGCGCGCGCCCCGTCCCCCGGGGCGCCGGAGGCGTCGGCCAGTCCGTCCGCGACTCCCTGGTCATCGCCCGCCGCAATCTGATCCGGATGACCCGCATCCCCGAAGTGGTCCTCTTCGGGCTCATCCAGCCGATCATGTTCGTGGTGCTCTTCAGCTACGTGTTCGGCGGCTCGATGAACATCGGCGGCTCCACGGACCCCACCGTCTACCGCAACTTCCTCATGGCCGGGATCTTCGCGCAGACCGTCACCTTCGCCACCGCGGGCGCCGGGGCCGGGATCGCCGACGACATGCACAAGGGGCTCGTCGACCGCTTCCGCTCGCTGCCCATGGCGCGGGGCGCCGTCCTCACCGGCCGTACCCTGGCCGACCTCGTCCAGACCACGTTCACCGTCCTGGTCCTCACGATCGTGGCCCTGATCGTCGGCTGGCGGATCCACGAGGGCGTCCCCAAGGCGCTCGGCGCCTTCGGACTGCTGCTGCTCCTCGGCTACGCCTTCTCCTGGATCGGCGCCCTGATCGGCCTCTCCGTCCGCACCCCGGAGGCGGCCACCTCCGGCGGGCTGATCTGGCTCTTCCCCGTGACGTTCATCTCCAACGCCTTCGTGGACTCCAGCCAGATGGCCGGCTGGCTCCAGCCGATCGCCGACTGGAACCCCTTCAGCGCCACCGTCCAGGCCTGCCGCGTCCTCTTCGGCAACCCCGGGGTCTCCACCTCGGACGCCTGGCCGATGCAGCACCCGGTCTGGGCCTCGCTGATCTGGTCCGCCCTGATCATCGTGGTCTTCCGCACCCTGGCCGTACGGAAGTACCGCTCGGTCGCCGTCTGAGCACCGGCGCAGGGAGGGCCCGGCACACGGAAGGGCCCCGTCACACGGAAGAGCCCCGGCCGCCTTCGTGGCGGCCGGGGCTCTCGCGTACGCGGGCCGGGAATCAGCCGGAGTACGGCTTCGCCGACAGGATCTTCACCGTGGCGGTCCGGCCGTTCGGCAGTTCGTACTCGGCGTCGTCGCCGGTGCGCTTGCCGTTCACGCCCATGCCGAGCGGCGACTGCGGCGAGTAGGTCTCGATGTCCGCGCTCGCGTACTCGCGCGAGGCCAGGAGGAAGGTCACGGTGTCGTCCTCGTCGCCGTCGAAGGCGATCGTGACGACCATGCCGGGCTCGACCACGCCGTCGTCGGCCGGCGCCTCGCCGACCTTCGCGTGTTCGAGGAGCTGGGTCAGCTGGCGCACCCGGAGCTCCATCTTGCCCTGCTCCTCCTTGGCCGCGTGGTACCCGCCGTTCTCTCGCAGGTCGCCCTCCTCACGGGCCGCCGCGATCTTGACGGCGATCTCCGTGCGCGCGGGACCAGACAGGTACTCCAGCTCGGCCTTGAGCTGGTTGTACGCCTCCTGCGTGAGCCAGGTGACGTTTTCGCTGGTCTGGGTCACAGGGTGCTCCTCGTCGGTACTTGGGAAATACAAAGCAACGCCCTGCCCCGCAAACATCGCGTTCACGGGTGGGCGAAACCACGAGCCTAACAATTCGGCGGGAAAAGGGGGAGAAGGTAAACGGCTGAGACTGGGAAACCGCAGCTCAGCGGGCGTAACTGCGGGTCAGCAAGGGGGCGCGGCGGTCAACGCGACGCACCGCCGTCGTCCGTGCATCCCAGCAATTCCACACTCGTCGCCCGGGAGGTGGTCCGCAGTGTGAGGATCCGGTCGATCCGGGTGCTCGGGTCGTCGAAACGGAAACCCTTGCGGGCGACCTCCGTACCGTCCTCGCGCTGCGAGCGGAGCGTGCAGTAACCCTGGGCGTCCCGCTCCTTGCGGACCTCCAGATGGACCTCGACCTTCTCGTCCGAGACCACCTTGAACTTGATCATCTCGGCGCTCAGGGCCTGGCCGCTCACGTACCCGTAACCGATCCAGCCGACCACGCCCAGCAGGAGCGCACCGAGCACCGCGCCGATGATCTTCAGCTTCCGGTCGGCCCGCCGGTCGGCCGAGCGGCCGTAGCGGTTCTCGGGAAGCGCCTGGCGCACCGCCGTCATGATCGTTCCTCCCGTACCGGGGACCGAGGAATTTTCCACCCCCCGGTTCGGTCACTATAGAAGCCGCCCACCCGTCACCCGACCGCCGCCCCCGCGGGACGGCACCACCGATGGCGACCAACCACTGAGGATCGAGTCTTGACTGAGCAGCTTCGACTGATGGCCGTGCACGCCCACCCCGACGACGAGTCGAGCAAGGGCGCGGCCACCATGGCCAAGTACGTGTCCGAGGGGGTGGACGTGCTGGTCGTGACCTGCACGGGCGGTGAGCGCGGCTCCATCCTCAACCCGAAACTCCAGGGCGACGCGTACATCGAGGAGAACATCCACGAGGTGCGCCGCAAGGAGATGGACGAGGCCCGCGAGATCCTGGGCGTCAAGCAGGAGTGGCTGGGCTTCGTCGACTCCGGACTGCCCGAGGGCGACCCGCTGCCGCCGCTGCCCGAGGGCTGCTTCGCGCTGGAGGACGAAACCGTCGCCGCCGGGCGCCTCGTCGCGCGGATCCGCGCCTTCCGGCCGCAGGTCATCACCACGTACGACGAGAACGGGGGCTACCCGCACCCCGACCACATCATGACCCACACCATCTCGATGATCGCCTTCGAGGGCGCTGCCGACACCGAGAAGTTCCCCGAGGCCGAGTTCGGCCCGGCGTGGACCCCGCAGAAGCTCTACTACAACCAGGGCTTCAACCGGCCGCGCACGGTCGCGCTGCACGAGGCGCTGCTCGCCCGGGGCCTGGAGTCGCCGTACGGGGAGTGGCTGGAGCGCTGGAAGGAGTTCGGCCGCCCCGAGCGCACGCTGACCACGCACGTGCCCTGCGGAGACTTCTTCGAGATCCGCGACAAGGCCCTGATCGCGCACGCCACGCAGATCGACCCCGACGGCGGCTGGTTCCGCGTCCCGCTGGACATCCAGCGGGAGGTCTGGCCGACCGAGGAGTACGAGCTGGCGAAGTCTCTCGTCGATACCTCCCTCCCCGAGAGCGACCTCTTCGCGGGCATCCGCGACAATGCCTGATATGTACGCGACTCAGGCACTGCCGCACCTTGTCCCGCTCGCCGAGGAACTGGACAAGAACAAGGTGACCCCCGGGGTCCTCGGCTTCCTCGTCTTCGCCGCGCTCGCGGTGGGTGTGTGGGCGCTGATGAAGTCCATGAACCGGCACATGGGCAAGGTCGACTTCGAGGAGGCGCCCGAGGAGCCGGCGGAGTCCTCCGCGGAGCCCGCGGGTTCCGCGCGGCGCAAGTAGCGGCCCGCCGCCTGACCGTGGGCGGTACCGGACCCGCCGGTACCGCCCCTCAGCGCGTGCCGCCGCGCGCCCTGCCGCGCGCTCAGCGCACGGTCAGTGTCCGGTACGCGCGGGTCGCGGAGCTGGTGCCGGCGTAGACGTCGATCCGGCCCGGCTCGACGGTGAACGTGCCCGCCGGGTCGTTCGTCCAGAAGCCCAGGTCCTCGGCGCCCAGCCGGAACGTCACCGTGGTGCGCGCGCCCGGCTCCAGCGTCACCCGGGCGAAGCCGCGCAGCCGGCGCACCGGCTGCGCGATGCTCGCGGCCACGTCGTGGACGTAGACCTGGACGACCTCGTCGCCGGTCCGCGCCCCGGTGTTCTCGACGTCCACCGAGACCTCGACGGCCGCGCCGCGCTCCAGCTCGGCCACCGTGACCTCCTCGCGGTCCAGCCGGGGCCCGTCCGTGGCGAAGGTCGTGTAGCCCAGCCCGTACCCGAACGGGAACAGCGGACCGTCCTCCAGATCGAGGTACTTCGAGACGTACTTCTCGTCCGGGACGTCCGGACGGTAGGGGCGGCCGGTGGACTCGCGGTTGTAGTAGACGGGGATCTGGCCCACGTCGCGCGGGAAGGACACCGGGAGCTTGCCGCCCGGGGCGACCGTGCCGAACAGGACGTCGGCCACCGCGTGACCGGCCTCGATCCCCGGGTGCCAGGCCTCCAGCACGGCGGGCGCCGACTCCAGCCAGCCGCCGATCGTCAGCGGCCGGCCGTTCAGCAGGACCACCGCGAACGGCCTGCCCGTCGCCGCGACGGCCGCAATCAGCTCCTCCTGGCCGTCCGGCAGCCCGATGTCGCTGCGCACGGCGGCCTCGCCGCTCAGCGCGGGCTCCTCGCCGACGACGACCACGGCGACCTCGGCCGACTCCACGGCGGCGACCGCCTCCGCGAGGCCCGGGCCGGCCGGGGCGACGACCGTGCCGGCGGCGGCCTCGCGCACCGCGTCCAGGACGGTGACCGAGGGGAAGCGGGTGCCGCCGGGGCCCGCCCAGGTGCCGTGCAGATCGGCGGAGTCCGCCAGCGGGCCGACGACGGCGATCCGGGAGGCGGCGGGGGACAGCGGCAGGACGTCGTCCTGGTTGCGCAGCAGCACCATGGAGCGGGCGCCGGCGGTACGGGCCGCGGCGCGCGCCTCGGCGGTGGGACCGGCGACGGCCGCCGACTCGTCCGCGTACGGCCGCTCGAAGAGGCCCAGCGCGAACTTCAGCCGCAGGATCCGGGCCACCGCGTCGTCGAGCCGGCTCTCCTCGATGCGCCCCGATGCCAGCAGCTCCTCGCCGTGGTCGGCGAGGCGGGTGGAGACCATCTCCATGTCGAGCCCGGCGTTGAGGGCGAGCCGCGCCGCGTCCGGCCCGTCCTCGGCGAAACCGTGCGCGATCAGTTCCTCGACGCCCGTGTAGTCGCTGACCACGAAGCCGTCGAAGCCCCACTCCTCCTTGAGGACGCGGTTCATCGTGTGGGCGTTGGCGTGCGCGGGGACGCCGCTGACGGTGTTGAAGGCCGCCATGACGGTGGCGACGCCCGCGTCCAGCGCGGCCTTGAACGGCGGCAGGTACAGATTGCGCAGCCGCTGCTCGGAGACGTCGACCGTGTTGTAGTCGCGGCCGCCCTCGGCCCCGCCGTACGCGACGAAGTGCTTGGCGCACGCGGCGACCCGGTCCTTCGAGGCCAGCCCGGAACCGTCGGCGGGGCCCTGGTAGCCACGGACCCGGGCCACCGCCAGCACGGAGTTCAGATACGGGTCCTCGCCGCTGCTCTCGGCGATGCGGCCCCAGCGGGGCTCGTGGGTGACGTCCATCATCGGCGAGAAGGTCCAGTGGACGCCGTTGGCCCGGGTCTCGCGCGCCGAGACCTCGGCGTCGGACTCGGCCACCGCCGGGTCGAAGCTCGCCGCCTGGGCCAGCGGGATCGGGAAGGTGGTCCAGAAGCCGTGGATGACGTCCAGCCCGAACAGCAGCGGAATGCCGAGCCGGGACTCCTCGACCGCCATCCGCTGGAGCGCGTTGGTGTGCTCGGCGCCGTGGATGTTCAGCACCGAGCCGAGCAGCCCGGCCCGCGCGGCGGCCTCCGTGAGCGCGGTCTGGCCGCCGCCCGGTCCGGTGTCGCCGGTCCAGGTCAGCTGTTGCAGCTGGCCGAACTTCTCGGCGGTCGTCATCCGGCCCAGAAGGGCCTTGACCTGGTCTTCGTACGTGCGCCGCATCCGGGTTCCCTCATGTGTCCCACCGCGTCGGGGCGCGGCGGGTCGGACATTCCTCCCTTCATGTAAGCGCATTCATTTTCTGGGCACAAGCGCCGTTCCGGACCGGGGACCGCAGCACGACGCGGTCGGCGGGACGCCTACCGCGAGCCCGGGACCGCCACCCCCATCACCTCGCGGGCATGGCGGGCCGGGGTCAGCCCCAGCCGCCACGCCTGCCAGCCGTCCTCCAGGTCCACCCCCCGGTTCAGCACCACCCGGAAGGTCTCCGCGCACTCCGCCAGCTTCGGGTCCCGGGCCGGGTGGCCGGCCGCGGCCAGCTCCGCCAGCTCCTGCTGCGCCACCGCGGACCCCACCTCGGTGCCGCCCGGCGAGGCGTACGGCAGCAGCGTGCAGCGCAGGAAGCGCGCCCAGTCCCCGCCCCGCGCGTCCCCGTACGAGTCGAACAGCGCCGCCGCCTCACCGCACAGCTCCAGCGCCTGCGGCGCCCGCGCGTTGCCCGCGTCGATCAGCGCCAGCTCCAGGCAGGTCCACGCCTCCCCGTGCGCCACCCCGATCCGCCGGAAGTCGCTGCGGGCGTCCACCAGCAACTGCCGGGCGAAACCGGAATTGCGCAGGTTCCCCGTCTGCGCGGCCCGCTGGTCGCGGGTCACCCGCCCCGAGTGGTGCCGGGCGCACGCCAGCCCGTACACGTCCCGCATCCGCGAGAACATCGTCCGGGCCCGCTCCAGATGGCGCACCGCCCGGTCGGCGTCCCCGCTCTCCTCCAGCGCCTGGCCCAGGTAGTACAGCGTCCACGCCTCGCCCCGCGCGTCCTCGTTGTCGCGGTGCCGGGCCAGCGCCGCGTCCAGCCCCTCCACCGCCGGCACCGGGTCGCCGTCCACCAGCCGGGCCCGCGCCAACTGCGTCAGCGCCCACGCCTCACCGCGCTCGTCGCGCGTCTGCCCGTACAGGTCGAGCGCTCTGCGCAGCGCCGACTCCGCCCGCGCCACCTCACCCGTCCGCAGCCGCACCTGCCCCAGCTGGAACTGCGTCCACGCCTCCCCGTGCAGCGACTCGCCCTCGCGGTGCAGCACCAGCGCCCTGTCCAGCAGCTCCAGCGCCTCCGCCAGGTTGGCCCGGTCGCGCTCCACCGCGCCCAGCGCGTGCAGCGACCACGCCCGGTCCTCCGCCTGCGCGTCCGAGGACTGCAGGCCGATCGCCTCGCGCAGCCGCGCCGACGCCTCCACCAGATTCCCCTGGTGGTGCAGGGTGATCCCGAGCGAACACAGGGCCAGCGCCGTGCCCGCGTCGTGGTGCGACTCCCGGTACAGCCCGACGACCGACGTCAGCGTGGTCCGCGCCTTGTCCAGCTCGCCGAGCTGACGCGCCGCGATCCCGGTCCGCCACTGCACCGAGCGCTCCAGCAGCCCCTGGTCCACCGCCTGGGTCAGCTCGCTGATCTCACCCAACCGGTACAGATCGCCCCGCAGCAGGCAGTAGTCGCACAGCGCGCCCAGCAGGTCCAGCACCGCGCCCTGGTCGACGCCCTCGCTGTGCCGGAGCGCGGAGGTGATGAAGCTGGACTCGTCGTCCAGCCAGCGCAGCGCCGCGTCCAGCGAGGCGAAGCCGTACGAACCGAACTGCCCGGCCCGGGTGGACATCTTGCCGTCCACCATCCGGATCACCGCGCCCGCCAGCTCCGCGTAGTTCCCGATCAGCCGCTCCTGCGCGGCCGTACGCTCCGCGGCCTCCTCCTCGTCGTGCAGCCGGGCCAGCGCGAAGGCCCGCACGAGCGCGTGCAGCCGATAGCGCGAACCGCGCACCCGGTCCAGCAGACCGGCCTCCGCCAGCCCCGTCAGCAGCCGCTCCGCCTCCTGCTCGTCCGCCGCCAGCAGCGCCGCTGCCGCCGCCGCGCCGAGGCTGGCCCGCCCGGCCAGCGCCAGCCGGCGCAGCAGTCGGCGTCCCTGGGGGGACTGGTCGGTGTAGCGCAGCCAGAGGGCCCGCTCCACCGGCTCCACCGGACCGTACGCGGCGAGATCGGCGGCCAGCGCGGCCGGTGTGCGCGGCCCCAGCGCCGACCCGGCGACGCGCAGCGCCAGCGGCAGCCCGCCGCACAGCCCGGTGATCGCCTCGCTCGACGGATGGTCGTACGGCGCCTCCGCGTCCTCCCGCGACACCTCGCGCAGCAACTCCTCCGCGCCCGCCGCGTCCAGCGCCCCGACCTCCAGCTGGTGCACCCACGCGGGCACGGACTCCGGCAGGAGCAGCCGTTCGCGCGCGGTGACCAGGACCAGGCTGTCCGAACGCTCCGGGATCAGCGTGCGCACCTGCTCCGCGTCGCTCGCGTCGTCCAGGACGACCGCCACCGGGGTGCCGGTCAGATGCTGGTGGTACAACTCGCCCAGCCGGCGCACCTGCTGCTCGGCCGACGCGCCGTCCCGGAACAGCAACTGCTCGCGCGGCGCGCCCAGCCGGTTCAGCAGATGCAGCAGCGCGTCCCGGGTCGGCAGCGGCGCCTCCCCGTCCGCACCGCCCCGCAGATCCACCACACAGGCGCCCCTGAACTGGTCCTTCAGCGCCTGCGCCGCCCGCACGGCCAGGGTGGTGCGCCCGGAGCCCGGCGGCCCGTACAGCACCACGACCGTCGGCCTCGTCTCCGTCGACGCGCGGGCCTCCCGCACCCACCGCCCGATCTGCCCCAGCTCCGCCCGCCGTCCCGCGAACACCCCGTCGCCGGACGGCAGATGGCCGAAGGACTGCTCCAGCAGCGCCCGGGTGCGCGCGGCGGCGCTGCGGTCCTGGCCGCGCAGCGGAGCGGTCCGGGCGGCGGCCTTCTTCGCCTTCGCCGGTGCACGGGACGAGGCGAGCAGCATCCGCTGCTGGTCCAGGAAGGGCCGGATGCCCCGCACCTCCAGCGCCGTCAGCCACTGCAACCTCAACTGCTCGGTGCCGCCAGGCTGTCCGGCCGCCCCGGCCCTGCGGTGCGCGGCCGGCCAGTGCGACGCGGTCACCTTGGCGACCGTGGTCGCCGCGCCCGCCACCGCCACGACCGCCCCCGCCCCCAGCGCCGGCCCCGCCGCCGTCCCGAGCACCACGTCGGCACCGAACGCGGCCACCGCGGCCACCCCGGTGACCAGCAGCGGAGTGCTCAGCGCGGCCCGGTTGAGCCGGTGCGCCAGGGGCCGTTCCCCGGCCGCCGCCGCGTCGAGCGCGGCGGTGTACACCGCGTACTCCTCGGCCGCCTCGGCCGCCAGCCCGTCGAGCGCGCCCCGGCCCCGCGACATCAGCGTCCCCGCGTCCGCCCGGCCGCCCGAACGGCGCACCTCTTCCTCCACGGCCCGAGCCAACAGCCGTTCGGCTTCCGCGCGGTGGCTGTCCCGCATGTCTGTCCCCCTCCGGATACGACGACGGCCGGCGGTCTCCGCGGGCGCCGGGCCCCCGGGCGCCGCACACGGGCGCGGGGAAGCGCGACGGGCCGGGCGAGCGCGCGCGAGGGCGCCCCCGCCGAATCGTCTGGAACGGGAGACTTCCCCGTAACTCCCGCGCCATGCCGAGCATTTCGGTGGCGGGGGTGGGGGAGGGCCGGGAACCTCGCGCGTTCACCGGCGGTGGTGCCGGCCGAGGCGGCGTTGCCGGCGGCGCGGTTCCCGTACGTCCCCGACGCATCCGTGCGCCCATGGTGCGCGCAGCGTCCGGCCGGGCTGTCGTCGGTACGTCCCCGACGAACCCACGCCTCCATGACACGATGCCGCCATGAACCGACCCGCCGACGCGCAGGAGGTCCCGTGCCGCATCCGCTGATGTTTGACGACGACGACCCCTACCTGGCGCGGCTCCGCCGGATCGCCCTCCTCCTCCCCGACGCGGAGGAGCAGATCGCCCACGGCCGCCCCGGCTTCCGGGCCGGCAAGTACTTCGCCTGGTACGGCGGCGGCACCAAGGGCAGCGCCACCACCCGCACCCGCTACGACCAGGCCCTCATCGTCCTCCCCGACCCCTCCGACCGCCCCGCCCTCACCGAAGATCCCCGCTTCTTCTCCCCTGCCTACCTCGCCCCCTCCGGCTGGATCGGCCTCGACCTCACCGCCGCCGGCACCGTTTCGCCCCACGCCGTCGACTGGCAGGAGGTCACCGAACTCCTCGACGCGTCGTACCGGCAGGTCGCGGGGGTACGGCGGATCGCACGGCTCGACGCGGGGGGTTGAGGCGGAACGCGCGCCTCAGCCCGTGGCGCGCGGGTGTCATGCCGGTGGGTGCCTGAGGATGGGGGCATGATGAGCAGACTCCCCTGCCTGCTTCAGTACGCGGATAACCCCGTCGACTGGTGGGAGTGGTCCCCCGAGGCCTTCGCGGAGGCCGGGCGGCGGGATGTGTCGGTGCTGCTGAGTGTCGGTACTCCGCCTGCCACTGGTGCCAGTGAACTTGCGGACCCAGGAGTCGTCGGTGCTTACACCTCTTTGACGATCACCCTCTTCTCGCAGAGCTTCGACCAGTCGTCACGGTCGGAGGTCAGGACGATCACGGGGCTCGGGACGCGGAGCGCGAGCGCGGCGACGAGGGCATCGACCGCGTACTTGTGTCCGTGCAGCCCGCCTGCGTCCTGAAGCAGCTTCACTGCGGTCAGGGAGTCCTCTTGGCTGACCGGTTCCACCCGCAGTCGCGAAAGGACCCACTTCAGACGCGCCAGATCGGTCTTCCCGTGTACGGCTTCGACGATCGTCAGTGCGGACACGAGGACGGGAACCCCAGCCTGCCGGGAGGCCTCGATGCGAGCCGCCATACCGCGGTCGTTCCGCAGGAGCAGAGAGAGCGCCTCGGAGTCGAGCACCAGCGAGCGGGCCGGCTGCTCCTTCACGCGGCGCCCCGCTCGGCGTTCTCTTCTCCGAACAGCTCGCGACGAGCCGCTTCGATCTCCTGCTCCGTGAGCGCGCCGTGCTCCTCCTCGTGCGCTGCGACGATCTCGGCGAGGCCATCCATGGCGAGCTGGTGCCTGACAGCCTCGGTGATGTAGCCGGACAGCCCGCGGCGGCCGGTTCGGGAGCGGAGCTCGCTGACCAGCTCGGTGGGCATGGACACGGAAATGTTCTCGGTGGTTCCAGCGCGGGTTGACTTCATGCTCAAAGTGTAGGACAAGCTCTATTACACTGCGAGTGCTGTCCATGCGTGCGCCTGTTGTCAGCCGAGTGACGACCCGCTCTCCGTGATCAGGAAGCCCGGGCTAGGCCCGAGAATCGCCTCGCGTTCTCGGCAACTGGCGCGGGCAACTGTGGCGTTTTCGCGCCGTCATGATGCCCGGCGGCCTTCCCGGCGATCCCGCAAAGATCGTCAAGCTCACCGGGCAAGGCGTGAACTTTCCTGACTGCATCACGTTGCTCAAGCGGCATGACGCTTGGCGGGCGACGGGTTGGCGGTTCCCGCAGCAGGGCTTCGCCGAACGCATGGACCGGGTCCGAAAGGTCCGTAACGAGACCATGCACTTCCAGGCTTTGTGTCGGTTATGGGGTGGTTTAGCGTACGAGAATCAGTCCGCAACTGTAGGCGCGTGCGTGGCCTACGCCCTGAGCGAGGGCCGCGATGAAGGCCGTGGGGTCGGTGACCGTGAGGGTGCCCTTGATCTCCGCACGAGCGATGCGCAGGCCCTTATGGGGCGCAGGGCTCGAGACGTTCGGGAGCATGCGTACGGCGATCCGGTCGGCGTCGGCGTCCGCCCCGATGCGGGTGACACCATCCGGGGCGATCGCGGGTTCGCCCGGCGGTTGGAGGCGGCGCACGAACCATCGCTTCACGTGCTCGGGGCGGGTGTGGGGGACGCGGGTGCCCCGGGTCCCCGGCGGAGAGCCCGGCGGAGCCGGAACGCTGCGTACGGGATTGACGACCGTGCGGAAGGCGACCCTGTCGCCGCAACGGAAGGTGCGATCGACCGTAAGGAGCTCCGGCTTTTCGGCCAGGGCCGCATGGGGAATGCCGCTCCAGTCGGCCGGGAGCGACGACTGGACCACCAGGTTGAGCCGCGCCTGCCGGAGGTCGACGGTCCAGGTCGACAGGATGCCCATCTGGGCACGAGGGTCCGGGCTGCCGTCGTCCACCCAGCCGGGGAAGCCGCTCATGACGGTCCGGTGCATGTCCTGCGCGTCGATGAGTGACTTGCCGGCGAACGGATGCCGGGCGTCCAGGGTCAGCAGGCTCTGCGCGGCGACGAACCTGGCGGCTCGCCCCTTGTCCGACGAGGCGTTCGGCGCGGTGGGGGTGGCGTTCACAGGATGATGTCCCATCCACGGGCGTGTGCGGCGATGGTGATGCGGTGGCGGGTCTCCCAGCGGAGGCTGTGGGTCCCGCCGTCCGCTCCGAATCGAACGGGCTGATCGGACAGGGGGCCGACGCCGGGCAGCGGCCGTCTGCTCTCGATCCAGGCCCACGGGCGTATCCGCCGCGCGTTTGCCGACGGAGCGGCTTCGGGGCCGACCGCGTCGGGCAGCAGAGAGTGCGTCTCGAACACGTCCTTGAGCGAGCCCGGAGCGATGCGGAGGGCGAGGTCACCCGACGGCGGACAGGCCTTGCGGCCGAGCCAGAGCAGTCGCTTCGGGTGCTCCAAGGCGTGGGCGACATTCTCCAGGAGGTCTCTGTTCTCGTGTTCCAGACCGATGAGGAAGGCGGCGTCGGCGAGGTACCAGCGCTCGGTGATCAGGCTGTGGCGGCGGACCTCCCCGGAGACGAGCACTCCGGACTCCGGGTCGGCGGTGACGTACTTCGGAGAGCCGTACCAGGCCCGCAGTTCGGCACGTCCGAACGGACCGGGCCCCGGGGCGTCGTCCGGCGACGGCCCGGGCAGCGGGTCCGTCGTCGCCTTGGCGGCTCGCTGGTGGTCGGTGATCAGGTCTCGCGGGCGCAGCGGATACGTCCCGCCGCCCACCGTGTGGTAGTCGCGCAGCGATGTGCCGGGGCGGTCGGCCCGCGCTCCGAAGCGCACCTCGGCGAGTTCCCCCAGCGGGTGGTCCCGCGGCAGCCCGAGGGCTGCCGCGCACAGACCGATCACGCCTGACTTCGTCGGACGGCTGTGTGTGTCGCGGCGGGCGAACCTGCCGGAGATTCCCCAGGACTGCAGGGGACCCGCCAGCCGGACGAGGAGGACGTGCGCGTCGTTCGCGCCGCTCACGGTGTGAGGTCCTCGGCCCGTTCCACCACGGACAGCGACGCCGGCAGCTCCAGTTCACCCAGGAGCAGATCGATCTCGGGGTCGTACGTGAGCAACCGTGTGGTGCGCAGATCGGCGCGACGGCGACTGACGAAGAGGTGGTGGCGCAGCAGTCTGCGCACGGCGGCGGGCCCCGCCGGTCCCTCCCCGCCGGCCGTCAGGGACCCTTCGTCGACCGGCCGCTGGAAGGCGGACGCGTAGTTGTAGGGGCGGTCCCCTTCGAATGCGAGGACGAACACCGGGAGCGACCCGGTGGACGCGGTCGAGTTCTTCTTCGCTTCCGGGAAAGCCTCCACGAAGGAGTTCACGAACTCCTTCTCGGCCTCGGACGCCACCTGTTCGGCCTCCGCCTCCTCCATTCCGGCCGCCCTCAGATTGACGCGAAGCTGCGTACGGTCGAGGACCGCGTGCCGGTAGAAGGTGCCGGAGATCAGGGACTGGTACCCGGTCATACCCGCGCCCGCGTCGTCCGCGGCGTCGAGGAAGTCGAGGGCATTGCGCTTGCGGTCGAGCTTCGCGTCATCGGCAGCCGCGTAGAAGTCCTCGATCTGTTCCGCTTCGTGCACCGTGAAGGCGTGGCCCGTCTGGACGGCGCCGTCGACGTTGGGCGAGTCGGGGATCTCGGCGAGGAACCGGCCGTAGAGAGCGATGTCCACGGCGTCCCGAGGAGCGAGGGCCAGCAGCACGGCGTCGCGGGTGGCCTTGGGCAGCGGGGGCAGCGTGACGGTCCCCGCGGATTCCCCGGGCGGCTCCTGTGCACCCGGCTCCTCCGCGCCCTTGCTCTTCGCCCCCCGGCGCGTCTTCTTCTTCGCCGCCTCGACGCGGGCCTGGGCTTCGAGATAGGCGTCGCGCCACTCCTCGATCTCCGGCGCCCGCTCGGCGATGTGGCGCGCGATCCTCGCTCCGGCGTCGGACGGCGCGAAGATGAGCACCTTGGTCAGATTGGCCACGGTCTTCTTCTTCGGATCGCCGAACTTGAGACCGCTGGCCTCCATCACCGCGCGCGCCGTGACCAGCGCCCTGTCTCCGTCCCAGCCGTGGACGGACTCGAGTTCACGACCTGCCAGAAGGGCCCATTCGCGGGTACGGACGCCCATGGCGCGCCCCTTGAGCTCACCCAGGCCGGCGTTGGCCCGGTTGCGGGCGTGGACCCGTTCGGCGCGCCGGCGCGCCTGGCTCGTGATCATGTGGCGCTCCACACCGCCGTAGACCAGCGACTTGGGCTGCCCGTTCTCGTCCCTGACCGGGAGGACGGCGGCCAGGGTCTCAAGGAGGTGCAGGGAGAGGAACTGGCTCCGAGGTGGCTCGGTCACGAGGTGGTGTCCCTTCGAGTCGTCGGTGGAATCGCCGGCGGCAACGTCGCTCGCGTCACGGGGTCGTTCCGCGCTTCCCGGCCGCCCCGGGAGGGGTGTGGAAATGGACCGACCACTCGTAGGCGATGCGCGCCTTGCGGTCGTGCCACCGGATGAGGTCGTCGGTCAGGGCGGTCCAGGACGGC
Source organism: Streptomyces sp. NPDC001515 (assembly GCF_053597115.1). NCBI lineage: Bacteria > Bacillati > Actinomycetota > Actinomycetes > Kitasatosporales > Streptomycetaceae > Streptomyces > Streptomyces sp. NPDC001515. Next base: position 57,932 of record NZ_JBSFHN010000023.1, on the reverse strand, counting down.
GGGGGCTGTTCGCAGGAGCGGAGCCGGGTTATCCCGTGCTGGAGGTGGCGCCAGGGCACGCGCCGGCTCGCGACGACACGGTCCACGAGCCGCTGGGCACCGGGATTGTCCGGTCCGCGCCCGGTCCCGTCCCCGATCCTGCGGGCCGCGTCGCCGAAGCTGCCGTGGCCGTACGAGGGCGTGGAGCGCCCCTGGTGGTAGACCGCGAACAGGAAGGCCATCCGCTCGAAGAGGTCGCGGTGGTCGTCGCCGCCGTACCAGCCCGCGCGGATGTGCGCGTTGGTACGGATCCGGGCTCGTCGTAGATCGGCGAGCGTTCCGTACTCGCGGTTGCGGACGAGGGTGGTGAGCCACGTGATCAGTGCCGCGCTGTCGTGCGGGAAGCGATGCTCTTCCGTACCGGGCGACGGTTGCTGCTCAGTCAATTGCTGTCTCCCCTCGGAGTTCGGCCGGAGCCCGGCTCCCGGACACGGCCTCCTCGAAGAGCCGCACGGCCCGGGACCGTGCTTGGTTGTAGCGGTGGCCGGGCGGCAGGGTGTCGAGGAGCTGGAGCAACCTGGTCCGGGCCGTGATCATCAACTTCAGCGCGTAGGCGACCAAGGGAGCGGACACCGGATCGTCGTCCTCGAATCCCCGGTCGACCACTTCGTCCAGAAGTTCGAGGAAGGGGTCCTCGGCTGCGGGCCAGAAGTCGTACCGGGCATCGAGCCGTGCCACCTGACCCGGCTCGTCCGCGACTCGCATGGCGGGGAACGCGGTCTCGGCGGCCACGATCGCCGCGTTCTTGAGGGTCCGTGCCAGATACTCGGCGATGTCCGAGCCGCGGCGGGACGCGCGGTAGAGGTGCGCGGCCATCCCGGGGGCGTAGGGGTAGGCGCCGTGGGTCCAGATGACGGGGAGCGTCTTGTTGGCCAGGAGGCCGACAGCCCAGAGATGGTACGGGGCGCCCTGCTGCGTTTCCGGGTCCTGCCCCTCCGGCTCCGGTCGCCGGTACGGGAGGAGGGACCGCAGCCGTGCGTACATCCCGCCCCGGCCGTCGTTGACGGCGCCGTACAGGGCGTGTGCCTGTTGCCAGAGGGCCCTGCTGGGCGAGGGCCACAGGGGCTTGGACACGCCGTTCGTCGTCATGCTGTACACGGCGTCCTGGAGGTGACGCGCCTGGTCGAGTTCCAGGAGCTCACCGGCACCGATCAGAACCCGGTCGACCATGGCCTGCCCGTGCGGACCGTGCGCCGGACGCAGCAGTACGGAACGTCCCAGGACGCTGTGCAGGTCCGCGGAGCTCCGGGGCGCCCGGGGCTTCCGCTTCTCGTCGAACCTGCGCTGCTCAAGGACGGACGTGGTCCAGGAGGTGTTGAGCGGCTCGCCCGGTCCGTCGGGCGGATAGAGGTTCAGGCGCAGCGTCTCGCCGAGCGTTCCGCCCAGGGTGACGACCCGGATTCTGCCGGTCAGGCGGCCCGCCGCGAGGTTGGTGACCCGGGCGCCGAGCACGCTCCCGGTGATGCGTGCCCGCCCGTAAGGACCGTAGACGTGCTGGGTGAGGGTGGCGCGGAACGCGTCCGCCGCGGGGAGCGGATTATCCCGTTCGAGATGATGATGGTCGAAGTGCTGGTTGTAGTCGCCGGAATGCTCAAGGACCAGCTGAGCGGTTCCGGTGCCGCTCGTGCGGAGATCGTGCGCCAGGTCGGAATTCTGCGCCAGGGGCTGCGTGGGGTGGAACAGGTCCCAACAGTCTGCCGGTTGGCTCGACAGCCACGCGGCGGCCGGTGCGAGAGACCGTTGCCCCAGGACCCAGGCGAGCCAGTCCTCGTCGGAGGACGGGCAGGTTCCGGAAGCGAAGCAGATGGCCAGCAAGTACTCGATGACGGCGACGCTCTCGCCCGGCGAGGCGCAGTCGAGGGCGGCGAGGTCGTCGGCCCGCTCGAAGACCGCGCGCAGGGAATGGTGCGCGGTCGCACCGTCGAGACCGACGGCGGGGATACACGGCTGCGACCGAGGGTCCCAACTGGCGCGCTGCCCGGCGGAAACCGCCGGTCGGACCTCGGGCAATCAGTGTCACTTCCTTCTCTTCGATACGGAACCCCCGCGCATGCGGGGCAAAGCCCAATCCAGGGCTCTACGGCCATCCGACGGGCCACTCCCGCGGAAAGCGGGAAACGCTTCCCCGGCCGGGACGGTTCCTTTCGGTTCCCGTACTCGCCATCCGGCCGGATGGCACCTGCACAAAGGACTAAAATTCGAGGTGCCGATGTCTCGGCACCCCTGGCAGGACCTCACCGGGAGACCGGCGAGGTGCGAACGGTTCCCGCCCCGTGCGCGCGGAACGGGAACCGCTCACTGCCGGGGTCGGCCGTTCTCGGCGCGTTGTCGGCGTCGAGAACGGCCTTCTACCAGAGCTGGTCGACGACCTTGGCCGCCACTGCGCTGACCACTCCAGCCACGAGGATGAGGACCAGCTCATCCCTGCGGCGCCCCAGCCACCTGCGTGTTGCCCTGCCCATGTCGCTCCTCCGCGTCGAGGTCTGCACCTCGGCGGTCGCCGAGCTGCAGACAACGCCCCGGCCCGAGCGGGCGGCAACAGCCAGATTCTGTCGATCAACGTCCAGTCGGGGAAGGCGATTTCAGGCCGTCACGGAGCGGGGTGTCCCATGTCCAAGCCAGAGCCGTTCGACCATCCGAGTTCGATCCCGGGTGCCGTTCGCTTTCGATGCCAGATGCCCTGCGGGGGTGTGGCGGGTGGCGCTGGGGTGCCGCCGGGCTCAGCGTGGGCGTCGGCGTACGAGGATGCTGAGCGTCGTCCGTGCGTCCTTGCGGCGATCCTGCGCGGAGGCGAGGACGGAGACGAGGGCTGCGGTGATCAGGGCGACCCCATAGAGTAGACCGGCGGTTCCGCTCAAGAGTGCGGTGTAGAACGCGAGTTCATGGAGCTGAAGCATGAGGTGACCTTCTGTCGGGAGCCGGTTTCGGCTGCTTGCGGTGATGGGCTCCAGACTGGCGGCGTCGCACCCATGCAACCCAGTTGCGCTGCTCACGCCGCACGATTTCCGCAGGTCAAACGCTTGGATTGGTACGGCGGCGGCCGAGTTTTCCGCGTAACGAACACGACTGGGAGCGGGCGGTGGAGGGTTCGGCCGGGGGAGCGCGGGAGGCGCTGCGCGGAATGCTTCAGCAGGCGTGGAGTTCCCGGAGCCTCACGCAGACGGGTGTGGCCAGGGAACTGCGTGTCTCCCGCACGATGCTGCAGAACTGGCTCAGGGGGGATAGGGTCCCCTCGCTGGATCACGTGCGTGCCCTCCTGGCCGTACTGGCCCGGTCGCAGAGCGGGAACGGCTCGCCGATGACGTACTCGGACGCCGAGTGGGAAGCCGCCGTGACGGCGGCGAAGGCGGAAGCGAAGAGCACGCAGCACCGGCAGATCCCCATCAACCGGCGGAAGGCCGACCACGGCCTTCGCTTCATCGGCCTGCACGGCTCGGCCCCCGACGTGTCCGCCTCCGAAGTCCGCCCGCGCGTACACGAACGCGCGGAGATGAAGGCGTTCGTGCAGGAATCCCGTTCCGGCGCGCCGTCCTACCTGTGCTGGCACGCCGACGGCCCCGTGGGCAAGACGATGCTGCTCGCCGGTTACGTCCGCCACCGGCCCCCGAGCGGCAGCGACATCCTGACCTTTTTCGTCTCCGCCGCCCACGGCACCGACACCCGAGCCGCGTTCGAGAACGAGATCTCGACCCAGATCGACCGGCTTCTCGACAGAAAGGAGCGGAGCCCCGTGCCCAAGGGCACCCGTGCGTGGAACGCCCGATTCGCCCAGGCCGCCGAGAAGAGCGCGGGACACGGACGGAACCTCCTGCTCGTGGTCGACGGACTCGACGACGACGTGGCCTGGTCGGGCGAAATGGCTCAGTCGGGCGACGGAGCCGGGCCGGCGCCGGGCGACGACGGCGGGGTCCGTGGGTCCGGAGACCGTTCCAGGGGTGGGCCCGGGAACTCGGCCCGGGCCGGACGGAGAACCGCGCGCGAGAGCATCGCCGCGCTTCTGCCTGCCGTCCCACCGCCCACCATGCGCGTCATCGTCTCTCTCCGCCGCTGCGCCCCCCTTCCTCGCGACGTCCCCCAGAAGCGGCACCCCCTGCGGCAGAGCCAGAATCTGCGCACCCTCCTGCCGATCGCCGGGGTGCCGAGGTTCCGACAGCCGCCACCCGACGCCACCGCGCTGGGTGAACCGGTCGCGGGACTGCTGGCCATGGCGGACGGCGGCCTGCGGATCACGGACCTGGCGGAGCTGACCGGGCTCTCCGTGGACCACCTCGACCGCCTGGTGCGCGGCCCGGCAGGGCGCGCCCTCGTGACCGAGGACCCCGTGCTCGGGACGTACGCCTTGGCGGACCCCCGCGTCGTGCACGCGGTGCGCGAGGACCTGGGAAGTTCTGCGGTCCGGCGGTACACCGAGCAGCTGCTGCTCTGGGCGCGCGGGTGGCGCGCGGCCGGCTGGCCGGACGACACTCCTCCGTACGCCTTGGCGCATCAGCTCCGCCTGCTCACCGGCAGCGCCGAACGCGTCTCGTACGTACTGGACCTGCCGCGCCTGCGGCGGCTCGCACGCACCGCCGGGCCCGACGTCCCGCTCGCCCAGCTGGACGCCTTCGAGGCGGAAATTCACACGGCGGCGGGCATCACGTCCGCCGAGCGGCTGGCGCAACTGACCGCCCTCTGCGGTGCGCGGACGCTGCTGCGCCGGGCAACCGATACGTACGTTCCCGACGGGGCCCCGGCTCTCTTCGTCCGGCTCGGGGACGCGGAGCGTGCGCGTGGCCTGGCCCGCTCCGCGCCCACAGCCGTTGACAGAGCCGTCCACCTGGCGGAGGTGGCGGTGGAGCTGGCCCACGCGGAACAGCCCTCCACGAGCCCGGTCGGCCCGAACGTCGACGCCCTCGTCCAGGAGGCGGCGGAGTGGCTGGCCCGGGGCCGCGAGGACCAAGGCTTTCCCGGCGCCTTGCGGGAACCCGAGTCGTACGCACGACTCCTCTCCGCTGCCAGGGCGCTGGCCGGTCTGAACGGTCCTGGTACCGCCCGGCCACTGTTCCGCGCGGTGCTCCGGGACCCGGCGGCGGGGACGGCGGCGACAGCCGAGGCAGCAAGGGAACTGGACGCCGTCATGGCGCTGTGCTCCCGGGCGGAGACGCTCAGCGCGGGCGACCTGGGAGCCCGTACCGCGGCTGTCGAACTCTACGGAGCGTTGGCGAAGGTGGCACCCCATCTCGGCTCCTACGTCGGCCATCGCATCGAGGCCGTCTGCGAGGATCTCGGCGACGCGGAAGGACTGGGGACGGTCGACGTCCTGGCCACCGCGGCGTCGGTGCTCGTCGCTCTGCCCGCGAGGCGACAGCGCAAAGCCGCCGAGCAACTGCAGCGGGCCCGCACCCGGATGCGTCGGGCGATCGAGGTGTTGAGGGACCCCGACTCCTCACCCGACGCCTTGTCGGAAGCCGATCGCGCCCACCTGCGCCGCGAACTCGCCGGGACGCTGGAGCGCCTGGCCGAGGCCACAGTGGCCATGAAGGCGGTGGGCGACCATGACGGCACCAGACGCCAGATGGAGGCCGTACCGGAGGACCAGCGTGTCGGAATCCTCGGGGACCCCCTGCTGGAACGCGCGCAGTCGATCCTCTGCGCGGCTGAGAAGGAGAGGGTGCGACGGGCCGACGAGGCTGTCGAGAAGAGCGAGAAGGAGCGCAAGGCGAAGCGCAGGAAGGCTGACGCCGAGCGGGCGGTATTGAACGAGGCGCGGACGAGCCGCCGTGTACGAGCCTCCCGGGCAACACAGCCCACACGAAAAGAACTTGAGAGCACGCGAGCCTCCTCCTCGTCCCGCCGTCCCGACTCGCACCGGCGATCGACCGGCCTGGTGGGCCCAGGCGACGGCCTGTACCCCGATCGTCTGGAGCAGCCTCTCCTACGCATGCTTCTGGAGGTGGACGACGAGGTCGGTGCGGGGCGTCTGGTGCGCGGCCGGCAACTTCTGGAGGCGGCGCTGCGGAGCCGCCCCGCAGCACAGCACGGGGGCGCCTCGCATCTCCTCGATAACTGGACTGTGGAACTCTGCCAGGTCATGGGCGCGGCAGGCGCATCGGACGAGGCCGAAGTGCTCGTGCGGCACCTGCCCGACCCCCATGCCCGCGCGCGACATCTGGCGGCCCTTTCTCTCGGCTGTTCGCTCGCCGGACACGAGGGCCCGGGCGCCCGTCACGCCCGGGCAGCGGCTGGGCTGCTGCCCGCCGGAGCCGTCCCCGATCTGGCCAACGCCATTGCCCAGGCCCTTGCCCACGTCGGGGACGAGGCCGCTGCCACCGCCGTGATCACGGGGGACAGCGCGCAACGGCTGCAGGCGTTGACGGCCGTAGCTGCCGGACTCGCACGACACTGCCCGGAGGCGGCCGCGCGCGTCGCCGAGCCGCTGGTGGACACTCTTGCGCGGCGGATGGCAGCGGCCGGCCCACGCGTGCCTCTCGCCGAGCTTGCGGCGCTGCTTCTTGCCTACCCCGACGTCCGGAGCCCGGCCCCTCGGCTGAGCGACACCCTCGGCCGGGCCGTGCTGAGCGTCGCAGCCCCCGCCATGGCGGCGCCGGAACAGGCGATGGCCGTCCTCGCCCTGCTGGAACGGCTCCGCTGCCTTCCGGACGAAGCGGTGGACGCGGCCGAGAGTTCGGTCGGCAGATGGAGGCGCGCCCCTCAGCGGGGATCGCAGTCGTCGGCGGAACTGGCGCTCCTGGCAGCGGTGGACGGTGACATGGCCGCCGTGCGGCGGCACGCGGACATGGCGCGGACGTGGGACGATCGGGCGGTGGCGCTCGGTGCCGCCGCCGCCCATCTGGCGGGCCTCCACGTGGCGCCGGCCGCGAACAGCGGCGCCCATGACCGAGTGCTCCGGACCTGCCTGGCACTCGCCCGTACCGCGGCCCACGGCAGTCCCCCCGACACGGAGGCGGCCCGGGGCATCGCCATGCAGCTCCTGCGATCCGACGCGTGGACACGCGTGATCCCGCTGCTTCCTTCTCTGGCTCCCGGGGCACCGAGGCGCCTTGGCGCCATGGCGCGAGACGTGCACCGTTGGCTGGTGTGACCGAGCCGTATGCGCTTCGCTGCGAGCGGCGACTTTCCGTTCCCGCTTTTCCCTTTCCTCCATGTTCCCTCGGCCGACCGTGACGGAGAAGGGCGCGGTGGCCTTCACCGTACCGGTGAACATCTCGCCTTACTGCTAAGCCCTGTTGGCCCGGCCGAGGACGTAGGTGTACACGATCGGCACGCCGGTGGCGGCTTGCTCGATGTCCCAGTAGAAGGGGATGTCGGCCTGGGCGTACTGGTCGACGGTGCTGCCCGGGCCGGCCCACGGTCCGTCGAGGCCGCGACGCCCGGCATCCGCAGGCCCGACTCCTCCCACCTGCCCCTTCACGCCCCGCCCCGTGGCGCGCGGGTGTCCCGGGCGTGGGTGCGTGAGGATGGGGGCATGGCGAACCGACTTGCGCAGTCCACCTCCCCCTATCTGCTTCAGCACGCGGACAACCCCGTCGACTGGTGGGAGTGGTCCCCCGAGGCCTTCGCGGAGGCCGAGCGGCGGGATGTGCCGGTGCTGCTGAGTGTCGGGTACTCCGCCTGCCACTGGTGCCACGTCATGGCGCACGAGTCGTTCGAGGACGAGGCGACGGCCGCGTACATGAACGAGCACTTCGTGAACGTGAAGGTCGACCGGGAGGAGCGGCCGGATGTGGATGCGGTGTACATGGAGGCGGTGCAGGCGGCGACGGGGCAGGGGGGCTGGCCGATGACCGTGTTTGTGACGCCGGGGGCGGAGCCGTTCTACTTCGGGACGTATTTTCCGCCGGAGTCGCGGCACGGGATGCCCTCGTTCCGGGAGGTGCTCGAAGGGGTGGCGGGGGCCTGGACGGAGCGGCGGGAGGAGGTCGGGGAGGTGGCCGGGCGGATCGTGCGGGATCTGTCCGGGCGGAGCCTGGCGCACGGGGGCGACGGGGTGCCGGGGGAGTCGGAGCTGGCGCAGGCGTTGCTGGGGCTGACGCGGGAGTACGACGCGACGTACGGGGGGTTCGGCGGGGCGCCGAAGTTCCCGCCGGCGATGGTGGTGGAGTTCCTGCTGCGGCACCACGCCCGCACGGGGGCCGAGGGCGCGCTGCAGATGGCGGTGGACACCTGCGAGGCGATGGCGCGGGGCGGGCTGTACGACCAGCTGGGCGGCGGGTTCGCCCGCTACTCGGTGGACCGCGAGTGGATCGTGCCGCACTTCGAGAAGATGTTGTACGACAACGCCCTGCTCTGCCGCGCGTACGCGCACCTCTGGCGCTCGACCGGGTCGGAGTCCGCCCGGCGGGTGGCGCTGGAGACGGCCGACTTCATGGTGCGGGAGCTGCGGACGGCGGAGGGCGGATTCGCCTCCGCGCTGGACGCGGACAGTGAGGACGCGGAGGGTCGGCACGTCGAGGGAGCGTACTACGTCTGGACGCCTGCCCAGCTGCGCGAGGTGCTGGGGGAGGAGGACGCGGCGTTCGCGGCCGGGTACTTCGGGGTGACAGAAGAGGGCACCTTCGAGGAGGGTGCCTCCGTGCTGCGGCTGACGCCGTCCGGGGTGGTGGACGCGGAGCGGGCCGCAGATGTGCGGGCCCGGCTGCTCGCCGCCCGGGAGCGGCGGGCGCGGCCCGGCCGGGACGACAAGGTCGTCGCCGCATGGAACGGGCTGGCCATCGCGGCGCTCGCCGAGACGGGCGCGTACTTCGACCGGCCCGATCTGATCGAGCGCGCCACGGAGGCGGCCGACCTGCTGGTCCGGCTCCACATGGGCCCCGTCGCCCGGCTGGTGCGCACCTCGAAGGACGGCCGCGCCGGGGAGCACGCCGGCGTGCTGGAGGACTACGGCGATGTCGCGGAGGGCTTCCTCGCGCTGGCGTCGGTCACCGGGGAGGGGGCCTGGCTGGAGTTCGCCGGGTTCCTGCTGGACATCGTGCTCCAGCACTTCCGGGGCGAGGGCGGCCAGTTGTACGACACCGCCGACGACGCCGAGCGGCTGATCCGCCGCCCCCAGGACCCCACGGACAGCGCCACCCCGGCCGGCTGGACGGCGGCGGCCGGTGCGCTGCTCTCGTACGCCGCGTACACCGGCTCCGAACCCCACCGCGCCGCCGCGGAGGGCGCGTTGGGCGTCGTCAAGGCGCTCGGGCCGCGTGCGCCCCGGTTCATCGCCTGGGGGCTCGCCGTCGCCGAGGCGCTGCTCGACGGGCCGCGCGAGGTGGCCGTCGCCGGGCCCGTGGGCGGTGAGCTGCATCGTACGGCCCTGACCGGGACGGCGCCCGGGGCGGTCGTCGCCGCCGGGGAGACCGCCGGGGCGGAGTTCCCCCTGCTCGCCGACCGGCCCCTGGTGGGCGGTGCGCCGACCGCGTACGTCTGCCGGCACTTCGTCTGTGAGGCGCCGACCACCGACCCGCAGGTGCTGGCCCGCGCGCTGGGCGGTGAGTGACGGGGGCGGCGGCGAGGGTGCGAGGGCGCTCCTGCGGTTCCCCCGTCAGAGGCGCAGGCCGTTTCGCGGGGCTTTCGGCGTTTCGTCGGTCGTCGCCGGGAGATCTGCGCGCTTGCCGTTGATCCGCAGGCACCGGCCCGCGCGCTGGGCGGTGAGTGACGGGGGAGGGCGATCTCTCGCCGCCGTCAGAGCCGCAGGCCGTTTCCCAGGGCCTCCAGCGCTTCGTCGATCATCGCCAGGAGATCGCCCCGCATGCCGTGCTCGCCCCAGTACAGCGTGACCTCGCACAGCGCGCCCAGCACCGCCGCCACGAAGATCCGGACGCGCAGGTCGTCCGGGTCGCGGCCGGTGCGGTCGGCGAGGACCTGGGCGAGCGTTCTGGCCGTGTTCGACATGGTCTCGGTCATCCGGGCCCGGATGGCGGGGATCTCGACCATCAGCCGGGTGCGCTGGCGCAGTTCCTCGTCATCCGTGGTGATGAACCGCCCCAGCGCCTCGCGCATCATCAGCCGCAGCGACTCCAGCGGCGGTTCGTCCGCCGGGCGGCTGCGGAGCGCGGCCTCCATGACCGGGTCGTACTCGTCGGTGAGGACGATGTCCTCCTTGGTCGCGAAGTAGCGGAACACGGTGCTCGGCGAGACCTCCGCCGCCTCCGCGATCTGCTCGATCGTCGTCGCCTCGTACCCCTGCTCCTCGATCAGGCGGTAGGTGGCCCGCCGGATCGCGACCCGGGTCTTGAGCTTCTTGCGTTCACGCAGACCCATCGGGGGCTGCGCCCCGGATGCGGCGAAGGAGGGGGTGCGGGAGGTGGCGGCCATGCGGGCCATTGTCAGGCATCGACCGGGGCCCCGGCCACGTCGGCGGTGCGGCCGGCCCGGCGGCCGGTCCTCGGCAGGAACGCCCGGACCAGCAGCGCCCCGGCCAGGGCGGCGGCCGCGACGACGAGGAGGACCAGGCTCATCCCGTGCAGGTACGCCGCGTCGGCGGAGTCCGCGAGCCGCGGCGCGCCGAGCCGGGCGGCGACGGCGTGGGCGGCCACGACGGAGTCCCCGGCGGTGTCCGCGGCGGCGGCCGGCACCCCGGTGGTGTCGAGCCGGTCCCCGTACGCCCCCGCGAGCACGCTGCCCAGCAGGGCCACGCCGAGCGCGCCGCCGGTCTGGCGGACGGTCATCAGCAGGCCCGAGCCCCGGCCCGCCCGGTCGGCCGGCAGGGCGCCGAGCGCCGCGTCCATGGAGGGGACGATGGCGAAGCCGAAGCCGAAACCGGCGACGGAGAGCCACAGGGCGGTGAAGCCGTATCCGCTGTCGACGGTCGTACGGCTGCCGAGCAGCGCGGCGAGGGCGAGGACGACGAGCCCGGCGGAGATGGTGGCGCGGGCCCCGAAGCGGGCGGTGACCGGCGCGCCGGCCTTCGCGGTGAGGATCAGCCCGCCCATCATCGGCAGCATCCGCAGACCGGTGCCGAACGCGTCGTGGCCGAGGACCGCCTGGAGGTGGGCCGGCAGGACGAACATCAGCCCCGAGATCACGAACATCACCAGCGTCGCGGCGAGCGCGCTCAGCAGGAACGCCCGCTGCCGCAGCAACCCCAGGTCGAGCATGGGGACGGCGGTGCCGCGCTCCCGTACGACGAGGCAGCCGAGCAGGACGGCGCCGGCCGCCGCCGCCGCGAGGACGAGCGGGTCCGTCCAGCCCCGGCCCGGGGCCTCGATGATCGCGTAGATCAGGACGGCCAGGCCGGTCGCGGTGAGCGCGGTGGAGAGCGGATCGACGCGGGGCGCCGCCGGGTCGCTGGTCTCGGGGAGCAGGAAGACGCAGGCGGCGATCCCGAGCGCCACCATCGGCATGTTGACCAGGAAGACCGAGCCCCACCAGAAGTGATCGAGCAGCCAGCCGCCGGCGATCGGGCCCAGCGGCATGCCGATCGCCGAGGCGGCCGAGACGATCCCCACCGCCCTGATCCGGTCCTCCGGGTCGCCGAAGAGCGAGGGCAGGACGGACAGGGCCAGCGGCATCACGAACGCCGCGCCCACGCCCATGACGCACCGGGCCGCCACCACGGCGGCCACCTCGTCCGCCAGGGCGCCCACGACGCTTCCGGCCAGGAAGACCGCGAGCCCGGCGAGCAGCATCCGGCGGCGGCCGAAGCGGTCACCGAGCAGTCCGGCCGGGAGCATCAGCGCGGCGAACACCACGATGTACGCGTCGGCCATCCACTGCTGCTCGCCCGTCGTGGCGCCGAGATCGCCCGCGAGGGTCGGCAGCGCCACGTTGAGGATCGTCATGTCGAAGCCGAGGACGAGCATGCTCGCCACCAGCGCGCTCAGGGCCCACCACCGTCGCTCCACCGTATGCCCACCCCGTCCACGTCCCTCATCCTGATGGCTACTGTTAAATGACAGTAACTCTCAAAAGGGAGTGAGTGTCAATGAGTGGGGAGGGGGTGAGGAGTGGGTGCGCGGGCATGCGAAAGGGCCGCGGCTCGGCAGCCGCGGCCCTTTTCCGGGGAGGGGAGAGGTGTGTCAGGTGTGGTTGTACGCCACCAGGGAGATGCCGACGTAGTGCACGACGAACGCCGCGAGCGTCAGTGAGTGGAACACCTCGTGGAAGCCGAACCAGCGCGGTGACGGGTTCGGCCGCTTGATGCCGTAGATGACCCCGCCCGCGCTGTAGAGCACCCCGCCGACTATGACCAGCACCAGCACCGCGATCCCGCCCGTGCGCATGAAGTCCGGCAGGAAGAAGACCGCCGCCCAGCCCATCGCGATGTAGCAGGGCGTGTAGAGCCAGCGGGGGGCGCCGACCCAGAAGACCCGGAAGGCGATTCCGGCGACCGCCGCCCCCCAGACCGCCCAGAGCAGCGGTGTCCCGGTGGACTCCGGCAGCAGGAGCAGGGTCAGCGGCGTGTACGTGCCCGCGATGATCAGGAAGATGTTCGCGTGGTCCAGCCGGCGCAGGACCGCCTCGCCGCGCGGCCCCCAGGTGCCCCGGTGGTACAGCGCGCTCACGCCGAACAGCAGGCACGCGGTGAGCACGTAGATCGCGCAGGCGACCCGGCCGCGCGTGCTGTCCGCGAGCGCGACCAGCGCGATTCCGGAGATGAGGACCGCCGGGAACATTCCGGCGTGCAGCCAGCCGCGCAGGCGTGGCTTCAGCGGGAGGGCATCGGTCCCGGCGGAGGGCGGAGGCTCGGCGGTGGCGGCAGTCATTCCCGCATCGTACCTACGCCTCCGTAGGTAGCGGATGTGAGTGGTGATGCTCACGTGTGCGGCCCCCTGGACATATGGGCGCGACGGTCGGATGATCAAATGAGTGCGGTCGGCACCGGATGAGCGCCGGGGAGTTCGAAGGGGTAGAAGCATCCGGGCCGCAGCCCCCACGGGGCCAACCAGACACAGACACCCTCATCAAGGAGCGATCGTGGCGCGCGACATCGCGGCTCCCCTCACTGTCCCCACCAACCACCGGGAGCTGGTCTCCTGGGTCGACGAGATCGCAGCCCTGACCGAGCCGGACCGCGTGGTCTGGTGCGACGGTTCGGAAGCCGAGTACGAGCGCCTGTGCGGGGAGCTCGTCGCCAAGGGCACGTTCACCAAGCTCGACGAGATCAAGCGCCCGAACTCCTACTACGCCGCCTCCGACCCGAGCGACGTCGCCCGCGTCGAGACCCGTACGTTCATCTGCTCCGCCGAGGAGGAGGACGCCGGTCCGACGAACCACTGGAAGGACCCCGCCGAGATGCGGGAGATCTTCACCGGCGAGCAGGGCGTCTTCCGCGGCTCCATGCGCGGCCGGACCATGTACGTCGTGCCCTTCTGCATGGGCCCCGTCGGCTCGCCGCTCTCCGCGATCGGCGTCGAGATCACCGACTCCGCCTACGTCGCCGTCTCGATGCGCACCATGACGCGCATGGGACAGGCCGTCCTGGACGAGCTGGGTTCCGACGGATTCTTCGTCAAGGCCGTCCACACCCTCGGCGCCCCGCTGGCCGAGGGCGAGCAGGACGTCCCGTGGCCCTGCAACGAGACCAAGTACATCTCCCACTTCCCCGAGGACCGCGAGATCTGGTCCTACGGCTCCGGCTACGGCGGCAACGCCCTGCTCGGCAAGAAGTGCTACGCGCTCCGCATCGCCTCCGTCATGGCGCGTGACGAGGGCTGGCTCGCGGAGCACATGCTGATCCTGAAGCTCACCCCGCCGCGCGGCGAGTCGAGGTACGTCGCGGCCGCGTTCCCGAGCGCCTGCGGCAAGACCAACCTCGCCATGCTGGAGCCCACGATCCCCGGCTGGACCGTGGAGACCATCGGCGACGACATCGCGTGGATGCGGTTCGGCGATGACGGCCGGCTGTACGCCATCAACCCCGAGGCGGGTTTCTTCGGCGTCGCGCCCGGCACCGGCGAGCACACCAACGCCAACGCCATGAAGACCATGTGGGGCAACTCCGTCTTCACCAACGTCGCGCTCACCGACGACGGGGACGTCTGGTGGGAGGGCATGACCGAGGAGCCGCCCGCCCACCTCACGGACTGGAAGGGCAACGACTGGACCCCCGCGTCCGGGACGCCCGCCGCCCACCCCAACGCCCGCTTCACCGTCCCGGCCGGGCAGTGCCCGACCATCGCGCCCGAGTGGGAGGACCCGAAGGGCGTGCCGATCTCGGCCATCCTCTTCGGTGGCCGCCGCGCCTCGGCCGTTCCGCTGGTCACCGAGTCCTTCACCTGGCAGCACGGTGTCTTCCTCGGCGCCAACGTCGCCTCCGAGAAGACCGCCGCCGCCGAGGGCAAGGTCGGCGAGCTGCGCCGCGACCCCTTCGCCATGCTGCCGTTCTGCGGCTACAACATGGGCGACTACATGAACCACTGGCTGGAGGTCGGCGCGGACAAGGACCAGTCCAAGCTGCCGAAGATCTACTACGTGAACTGGTTCCGCAAGGACGACACCGGCCGGTTCGTCTGGCCCGGCTTCGGTGAGAACAGCCGCGTCCTGAAGTGGATCGTCGAGCGCCTGGACGGGAAGGCCGAAGGCGTCGAGACCCCGATCGGCGTCCTGCCGGCCAAGGGCTCCCTCGACACCGAGGGCCTGGACCTCTCCGACTCCGACCTCGACCTGCTGCTCACCGTGGACCAGGAGGTCTGGCGCGAGGAGGCGGCGCTGGTCCCCGAGCACCTCAACACCTTCGGCGACCACACGCCCAAGGGTCTGTGGGACGAGTACCGGGCCCTGGTCCAGCGCCTGGGCTGAGCACGCCCCGCGCCCGTTGTGGCGGCCGGCCCCCGGAACCCGAGCGGTTCCGGGGGCCGTGTCCGTTCGCGGGGGTGCGGTCGGGCCGTGCCCGTTCGTCGTGCGGTCGTGACCTCTCCGAGCTGTCGGTGCGAGCGCGCCGCCGCCTACCGTCGGAGCGAGCCGTACCGGGGGGTGCGGGAGGGGCGGGGGCCATGACGGACACGAAGTATCCCGAGTACCCGGACCGTCCCGTGGTGCGGTATCCCAGGCATCCCGATACCCCGCTCCTTCCGCGGCGGCCGAGGATGCCCCTCTGGCTCACCGTTCTGCTCATGGTGCTCGCCGCGCCGGCGGTGCTGTATCCGGTCGCCGTCGTCGTCGGCTACGTCTACGCGTACGGCGAGGCCCACGCGGACATGCGCTTCCCGTCCCAGGACGTGACCCTCACCTCCTGCCACCGGGACGCGACGAGCGGTGTGCCCGTGGCCCGCGTCCGGGTGGAGAGCGGGGCCGCCCGGCCCGGGAGCTACCGGGTGGACGTCCGCTTCCGCGATCCCGGGGGCAACGACGGCGGAGCGGGCCGGAGCGTGCCGGCCGGGCGCACCACCGTGGTCGTCGGGGAGCTCGCGGTCGGCGCCGTGGCTGACCGGGACGTCGCCGGCCCGGTCCCCGTGCGGGGCCGTCCGGAGTGCGTGATCCACGACGTGGTGTTCCGGTCGTCGGAGTTGGCGGCGAAGGGGGCCCCGTTCCCGTCTCCCCTGTCCTGAGCGGGCCTGCCCTTCGGCTACGGGGGAGCGGGCCCCCTCCTCCGTCACGCGTGGGCGGGCCCGCTCGTCCGCTACGGGATGGGCGGGCCCGCTCCTCCGCTACGGGGTGGCACCCGGTCCACGCGCCTCCACGGCCGTGGACCGGGGCCGTTCAGTGGGCGCCGACCAGGCGTCCGGGGGTGCCGGACGGGTCGGTGCCTGCGGCCTCGGCGGCCGCGCTGTGGGCGTCCATCCGCTCGGCGGAGAGGATCGCGGCCACGGTGTCGGCCCGCGACGCGGCCACCACCAGGGCCCGGCCCGCGAGGGCGTGGGCGCGGCGGTGGAGCGCGGCCGCGGGGGCGTCGGAGCGGCCGGCGTGGCGGGCGGGCGGTGCGCCGCGCAGCCGGGCGACCTGCTCGGCGATGCGGTCGCCCGCCGTGTCGAGCCCCAGTTCGTCGGTGACCGCGAGGAGGGCGGCCAGATGCCCGGCGAGCTGGATGTCCAGCTCCTCCTCGCGGCTGCGGTGCGGGAAGTCGCCCGAGTGCTCGGCCGGTGTGTGGACCGATGTGGTGCGGATCGGTTCGTACATGGAGGGCCTCCTCGTGACGCTGGGAGATCCATCCTAGCTTGGATTGAGTCTAAAGTTGTCCATCTTCGAGATGGCGGGGGAGCGGGCGGGGCCGCGTTCCCCGCTACACCTGGCTGTATCCGTCCAGGAAGTGGGCGATCCGGCCGATCGCATCGGTCAGATCCTCCGTCGACGGCAGGGTCACCACCCGGAAGTGGTCGGGATCCGGCCAGTTGAAACCGGTGCCCTGCACCACCATGATCTTCTCGGCCCGCAGCAGGTCCAGGACCATCTGACGGTCGTCCTTGATCTTGTAGACCTTGGGGTCGAGACGGGGGAAGAGGTACAGCGCCCCCTTCGGCTTCACGCAGGTCACGCCCGGGATCTGCGTCAGCAGGTCGTACGCCGCGTCCCGCTGCTCCAGGATCCGGCCGCCCGGCAGCACCAGATCGGTGATCGACTGCCGGCCGCCGAGCGCGGTGGCCACCGCGTGCTGCGAGGGCATGTTGGCGCACAGCCGCATGTTGGCGAGGATCGTCAGCCCCTCGATGTACGAGGTGGCGTGCGCCTTGGGCCCGCAGACGGCCAGCC
Source organism: Streptomyces sp. NPDC001515 (assembly GCF_053597115.1). NCBI lineage: Bacteria > Bacillati > Actinomycetota > Actinomycetes > Kitasatosporales > Streptomycetaceae > Streptomyces > Streptomyces sp. NPDC001515. The sequence goes on along the minus strand of NZ_JBSFHN010000023.1, from coordinate 41,282 downwards.
AGCCGGAGCGGTAGCCGGCCACCCGGTAGTTCTTCGACAGCCCGTTGAAGGTGAGGACCATCAGGTCCGGGGCGATCGTCGCGGTCGGGGTGTGGGTCGCGCCGTCGTACAGGATCCGGTCGTAGATCTCGTCGGAGCAGACCACCAGGTTGTGGCGGCGGGCGATCTCCGTCAGCCCGCGCAGCATCTCCTCGTCGTAGACCGCGCCCGTGGGGTTGTTCGGGTTGATGATGACGAGGGCCTTGGTGCGGTCGGTGATCTTCCGCTCGATGTCCGCCAGGTCCGGCATCCAGTCGGCCTGCTCGTCGCAGCGGTAGTGCACGGCGGTGCCGCCGGCCAGCGACACGGAGGCCGTCCACAGCGGATAGTCCGGGGCCGGGACGAGGACCTCGTCCCCGTCGTCGAGCAGCGCCTGCATCGACATCTGGATCAGCTCGGAGACGCCGTTGCCCAGATAGACGTCCTCGACGTCCAGGTCGATGCCCTTGGTCTGGTAGTGCTGCATGACCGCCCGGCGCGCGGACAGCAGGCCCTTCGCGTCGCCGTATCCGTGCGCCCCGGACAGGTTGCGCAGGATGTCCTCAAGGATCTCGGGCGGGCACTCGAAACCGAACGCGGCGGGGTTGCCCGTGTTCAGCTTGAGGATGCGATGACCCGCTGCTTCCAGCCGCATCGCCTCTTCGAGCACGGGGCCCCGGATTTCGTAACAGACGTTGGCGAGCTTCGTGGACTGGATCACCTGCATGTCTGCGAGCTTACGACCACGTTTCACGGCCCGCCCGGCTTTGTCCGGCCCGTCACCCGTGCGGGCAGCGCCGCCCGTCCGCCCCGGCTTCCATCGCCATGCGCCCGCCGCCCCGGACCGTGGGAACCCCGGGCGCGGGGCGCGGCGCGGCTTGGAATGGGGTGGAGGAGGGACGTGACGGAGCGGATCGGGTGAGATGCGCCACGGCGCGGTGCGGGACCGGGGTCCCGGGGTGCCGTCGCGGCGTACGGACGGGCCCGGGAGCCGTCGCCGGGTGCGGGCCGGGTCCCGGGGCGCCGAGGCGAGGGGCCGCGCCCCCGCGTCACTCCGGCAGGACGGCCCCGTCCGGCACCCGTATCCCGAAGACGTCCACGAGCAGGCGGACCGTCTCCTCGCGGTCCGCGAGCTTCCGCTCCTCCCGGCTCCCGTCGTTCGCCGTCACCACCAGCGTGCGGCCGGTGAGGGACAGATGGGCGTCCAGGGTGACGTGCTGCGCGTACAGCCGCTGGGAGAACGGGGACCGGGGGTTGGTCGCGATGTGCCAGTTGACGACCTCGAAGTCGGGCGCCTCGAAGGGCTCCTCCGTGAACACGTACTGCGTCTGCCACTCCTCCTCGCCCGTCGCGGCCCGCAGCTCGTAGAGCGGCAGCGGCCCGTCGTGCGCCACCCGGACCAGCCGGTGGCGGCGCGGGGCGTCCGCCACCTCGGCGCCGTCGGCCAGCGGGACCGGCTCCAGCAGGGCGCCCATGCCCCCGAAGCCGACGTCGGCGACGTACGGCACGGGCTCGTCCGCCACCGTGACCAGCAGCAGCATGTGCGTGCGCGGCCGGACGTCCCCGGGGCGGGCGCCCAGCACCACCCGCCCGGCCAGCAGCCGCACCCCGAAACCGAGGGCCCGCAGGGCCGCGGCGAACAGGGTGTTCTGCTCGTAGCAGTACCCGCCGCGACCGCCGCGCACGAGCTTCGCCTCCAGATCGGGCAGGGCGAGCGAGGGCACCGTGCCCCGCACCGGGTCCAGGTTCTCGAACGGGATGCCCAGCGCGTGCGCGCGGTGCACCGACCGCAGCACGGCGGCGGTGGCGGCGCGCTCCCCGGACCAGCCGATGCGGGCGAGGTAGGCGTCGAGGTCGAGTCCGGCGGAAGCGTCGCGAGTCATACGGAAATCCTGCCAGGCGGGTCCGACAACGCACCGCGCGCGGCCCCCGGTCCCGCCCGCCGGTCCCCCCCCCGGGAAGCGCCTGCCGGCCCGCCCCGCCGGGTCGGCGCGGAAAGCGTGTGACGGCCGCGCGGGCGGCACCATAGGGTCACCGCATGGACCGGCACACCAGACACGATTCCGGCGACCGGGCCCTGCGGCACGTCGCCTCCCTCTCCTCGGGGGACCCGCTCGACCCCGCGCTGCGGCTCACGCTGAACCTGCATCCCGACCGCGCGTCGGCGGGGCTGCCGGTGCTGGAGGCCCTGGCCCGGGACGGCGTCTACCACTCGCAGTTCGTCACCGGCACCAGCAACGGCGGCCTCACCGCGCACCCCGGCGGCGACCGCTGGCTGTGGGAGAGCCGGATCTTCGGCGGTGCCTACGACGAGGCGCCCGCCGAACAGCGGCCGGTGTACGGGGCGCTGAACTTCCGGCGCTCGCCCGTCGGGGCCGCGCCCCGCTTCGGCTCCGCCCATCTGCGATTGACGGGCGAAACGTTGCACCGCGCCACCTTCTGCTACCCCGACAGCGCCGCAGAGCCGTCCGACTTCGGCGTCGCCGCCGGGACGCATCTGATCGCCCTGGCCGAGGCCGACGACCAGGACGCCCTGGACGACTACATCGAGGCGCAGGTCCACGGCCCGGTGCTGCTGGACCGCGACGTGGAGGCCCTGGTCCTCGATCCCTGCTACCGGGGCACCCCGGTGGAGTCGGCCGCCCGCGCCCTGCCCTTCCGTACGGAATGGCACGCCGGATTCCGGCTCTCCGTGGAGCGGCTGCGCGAGCACGGGGACTACCGGGGCGAGGAGTTCGTCGCCCTCGGCGCGAAGATCGCCGAGGACGGCTTCCTCGACCCGCGGATCATCGGAGACGCCGCCCGGACCGGCCGGTACGACCTCCAGGCGCTCAAGCGGGTCTGGCATCTGCTCGCCCGGTTCGGCGCGCCGTCGCTGTCCGGCCGCCGCACCACCCGACCGGACCGGGCACAGGATGTCGGGCCCGGCACCCCCGCCCCTTCCTAGCGTGGTCGGCGTAAGGAAGGAAGGAGACCGGGGTGCTGGAACGGCTGAATCTGGCCATGGACCGCATCGAGGAACGGCTGACCGGTGAGGTCGACGTGGCCGAACTGGCGGCGCTCGCGACGACGTCCGAGTACCACCTGCGGCGGATGTTCTCGGCCCTGGCCGGGCTGCCGCTGTCGGAGTACGTCCGGCGCCGGCGGCTGACGCTCGCGGGTGCCGAGGTGCTGGCCGGTGAGCGGACGCTGCTGGACGTGGCGGTGCGGTACGGATACGGCTCGGGCGAGGCGTTCGCCCGCGCGTTCCGGGCCATGCACGGCATCGGTCCGGGCGAGGCCCGGCGCACCGGCGCCGCGCTCAGCTCCCAGCCCCGGATGTCCTTCCGTCTCGTCGTCGAAGGGACCAGCAGCATGCGATACCGGATCGTGGAGAAGGAGGAGTTCCGTGTGGTGGGCCGGAAGGCGCGTGTTCCCCTGGTGCACCAGGGGGTGAACCCGGCCATCGCCGCGTTCGTCAGGGGGCTCGGCCGGGACACGGTGGAGCGCATCGCCGCCCTGTCCGACCAGGAGCCGGAGGGGATCCTCGCGGTCAGCGACGGTCTCGACCCGAGCCGGGCGGAGGGCACCGAACTGGACTACTACCACGCCGTGGTGAGCTCGGCGCCCGTGCCCGAGGACATGGACGCGCTCACCGTCCCGGCGGGCACCTGGGCGGTGTTCGAGAACGAGGGCGCCTTCCCGCAGGCGCTCCAGTTCCTCTGGCGGGACGTGTTCACGGAGTGGTTCCCGTCCAACCCGTACCGCAGCCGCCCCGGCCCGGAGATCCTGAGCGTCCGCCTCTCGCCCGACGGGGCCGACGCGCGGGCGCGGTTGTGGATCCCGGTGGAGCGCGCCCCCGCCGGCTGACCGGCCGTCCGCCCCCGGTGGCGGCCGCCGTCCCCCGTGAGAGCTACGCGCAGGTGTCCACCGCACGGTGACGATCTCCGTGCGCCGGATCCGTAGCGTCGGAGCGAAGCCGCGGAAGAGGTCCGGGGCTCCGGAACAAGGGGGACGCATGAGGATCGTGTGGCAGCTGCTGACGGTGGTCGCGATCTGGGCGGGGGGCGGTCTGACCGTCCAGGCGGTGGGCGGGAACCCCTGGCTCGCGCTGGTGACCGGGACGGTGACCGCCGTCCTCTCGGTGGTCGCCTACCGGTGGATCGTGGGGCGCACCGAGCACCGGCCCGTCACGGAGCTGTCCGGCGACGGCGCCGCGCGGACCACGGCGCTCGGCACCCTGCTGGGCGCGGGTCTGTTCGCCGCCGTCGTCGTGAACCTGGCCCTCCTCGGGGACTACCGGGTGGACGGCATCGGCTCGGTGTCCGGCGCGGTGGGGCTGGTGGGCTTCATGGCGGCCGCCGCCGTGACGGAGGAGGTGGTCTTCCGGGGCGTGCTGTTCCGGGTGGTGGAGGAACGGCTCGGGACCTGGGCCGCGCTGGCCCTGACCGGGGCGGTGTTCGGGCTCATGCACCTGTCCAACCCGCACGCCGATCTCTGGGGCGCGTTCACCGTCGCCGTCGAGGGAGGCGGGATGCTCGCCGCCGCGTACGCCGCGACGGGCCGGCTGTGGCTGCCCATCGGTCTGCACTTCGGCTGGAACTTCGCCGGGGCCGGCATCTTCGGTGCCGAGGTCTCGGGCAACGGCTCGTCCGACGGCCTGCTGGACGCCTCGACCTCCGGGCCCGATCTGCTCACCGGCGGCTCCTTCGGCCCCGAAGGCAGCGTCTACTCCCTGGTGTTCACCGTGCTGGTGACGCTCGTCCTGCTGCGGACCGCCCACCGGCGCGGCCGGATCGTGCCCCGGCGGGGGCGGCGTGCGGAAGCGGCCGGGGCGCGCACTACGGTCGCCCCGTGAGCCTTCCCCGTACCCTCCCGGCGTTCTGGCAGCGACTGGACGTCACGGTCCGCGACCTTCCGCTCGGACTGCTCCTCGCGGCCATGTCGTACCTCCCGGGCCTCCAGCACCGGGGTACGGAGCTGGGAGGGCTGCCGGGGCGCTCCTTCGACGCCCTGACCGCGCTCGCCGTCGCCCTCCAGTGCCTGCCGCTGGCGGTGCGGCGGCGGCTGCCGGCGCTCTGCCTGGCCCTGGTGACGCTCGGCTTCGCCGTGGACCAGCTGCGCGGCTACCACCTGATCGCGGGCATCGCGCTGCCCGTCGCGCTGCTGAGCGCGGGCTCCCATCTGGAGCGGCACCGGCGCACCACCGCGCTGGTCTTCACCACGGTGTACGCGGCGCTGGCGGTGGCGCTCTCGGCGGCCGGCCCCGGCGAGACCCCCGTCGGGTACGCCGGGTTCCTGTCGGCGCTGGCCCTCGCCTGGGGCGCCGGAACGTGGCTGCGCCACACCCGCGCCCTGGAGGCCGAGCACCGCCGCCGGGTCGCCGAGGACACCCTGCTGGCCGAACGCACCCGGATCGCCCGGGAGTTGCACGACATCGTGACCCACCACGTGACGGCGATGGTCGTGCAGGCCGAGGCCGCCCGCTATCTGACCGCGGCCCCCGACCGGCTCGACCGGACCCTGGAGACCGTGGGGGACACGGGCCGCCGGGCCATCGCGGATCTGCGGCAGCTGCTGGACCTGCTCAGCCCCAGCGAGGGCAGCGGGCCGAGGACCCCGGCGGTCGGCCGGATCCGCACGCTGGTGGAGCAGACCCGCGACTCCGGCCAGCCGGTGGAGTTCACGGAGGAGGGCACCCCCGCCGCCGCGACCGGCAGCGCGGAGCTGGTGGCCTACCGTGTGGTGCAGGAGGCGCTGACCAACGCGCTCAAGTACGCCCACGGCAGCCGCACTTCGGTGCGGGTGCGGCACACGGGGAGCGAGATCACGGTGGAAGTGGGCACGGACGGGTCCGGGACCCGGGCCCCGGTCGCGGGCGGCAGCGGGCGCGGGCTGGCGGGGCTGCGGGAGCGGGTCGGCGTCCTCGGCGGCGACTTCGACGCGGGCCCGCACGGCGACGGCGGCTTCCTCGTCACCGCCCGGATACCGGCGGGGAGCGCCTCGTGACCGAGCAGACCCCCGCCACGGCCCCCGACCCCGTCCGCGTCCTGGTCTGCGACGACCAGGTCCTCGTCCGCACCGGACTGGCCACGATCATCGACGCCCAGCCGGACCTGGAGGTCGCTGGGGAGTGCGGCGACGGGCGCACGGCGGTCGAGATGGCCCGCCGGCTGCGGCCGGACGTCGTCGTGATGGACATCCGCATGCCGGTCCTCGACGGCATCGAGGCCACCCGCCTGCTGGCCGGCTCCGGGGTGGCGGACCCCGTCAAGGTGCTCGTGGTGACCACCTTCAACCTGGACGCGTACGTGTACGAGGCGCTGCGGGCCGGGGCCAGCGGCTTCCTGCTGAAGGACGCGCCGCCGGCCCAGCTGCTGCACGGGATCAGGACGGTGCGGACGGGGCAGGCGCTGCTGGACCCGGAGGTGACCCGGGCGCTGGTCGGGCGGTACGCCGCGCGGATCCGGCCCGCCGACGGTGCCCCGGAGGTATCCGCGCTGACCCCGCGCGAGCGGGAGGTGCTGCGGCTGATCGCGGACGGCCTCTCCAACGGCGAGATCGCGGCGGCCCTGGTGATCAGCCCGGAGACCGTCAAGACCTTCGTCTCGCGGATCCTCGCCAAACTCGGCCTGCGCGACCGCGTCCAGGCGGTCGTGTACGCGTACCGACAGGGGCTGGTGTCCTGAATTCGCTCCTTGTGGCGATCCCCCGTGTGCGTAACCATGCGCATGTCAAACCGGAAGAACTTCGGTTGCAGAGGCCCCACACGCTCTGCACAGGTCACTTGAGGGGACCCCCACATGAAAAAGCCTCTCGTCGGTGCGCTCTTCACGGTGCTGCTCCTCGGCGCCGGCGCCCTGCCCGCGGTCGCGGCCACCGGCCATGACGCGCCACTGCCTCAGGCGGACGTCCGGGCGAAGGTCAAGCCCAGGGCGGTGAGCTTCGCCGGGACCGTCGCGCTCAGCAACTGCTCCGGATCGGTCGTGCGCACCCCGAGCTCCCAGCCCGGCGACCCGGCGCTCGTCCTCTCCAACGGGCACTGCCTGGAGACCGGGTTCCCCGGGCCGGGCGAGGTCGTGTTCAACCAGCCCTCCAGCCGCTCGTTCACTCTGCTCAACGCCTCCGGCAGCGGCGTCGGCACGCTGCGGGCGAGCAAGGTCGCGTACGGCACGATGACCGACACCGACATCTCGGTGTACCAGCTCACCTCCACGTACGCCCAGATCGAGAGCGCCTACGGCATCAAGGCGCTGGAGCTCGACACCGCGCATCCGGTCCAGGGCACCGCGATCACCGTCGTCTCCGGGTACTGGAAGCGTACCTACAGCTGCAACGTCGACGGCTTCGTCTACCGGCTGAAGGAGGGGGAGTGGACCTGGAAGGACTCGGTCCGCTACACCTCCGCCTGCCAGACCATCGGCGGCACCTCCGGGTCCCCCGTCGTCGACAACGCCACCGGCAAGGTCGTCGCCGTGAACAACACGGGCAACGAGGACGGCCAGAGCTGCACGGACAACAACCCGTGCGAGGTCGACGAGAACGGGCAGGTGACGGTCCGCGAGGGCATCAACTACGCCCAGGAGACCTACGGGATCGCCGCCTGCGTCGGTGCCGGCAACGTCTTCGACCTGAATCGTACGGGGTGTGTGCTGCCCAAGCCGTGACGGCCGGACCGCTCTCCCCGGGGCGGAGGTGTGCTCCGTCCCGGGGGCGTGGCGGTGACGCGGATGACCCGGACAGCTCAAGCGGGCTGCTCAATGGGCGTTATGGGCGAAATGCGGCTATAGGCTCCGCGCATGATCAGCCATGCCCTTCCTCTGGCGGCGTCCGGTCTGAAGATCGACTGGACCAAGATGCCGACGTACAACACGATCATGTCCGTCGCCGCGGGCGCCGGCCTCCTGCTGGTGGTGGCGCTCGGATACCAGCTCCTCGACTCCCGTCGCACCGTCACCCCCGAGGGCTGGGCCCTGGCGTTCGGGGCGATCGGCTTCACCCTCGTCACCACCGGCCTGCACATGACCCTGACCTGGCCGCTGGCCGGGCAGGGCTTCCCCTTCGACAACGTCATCTTCGGCGAACCCGCCCTCGCCTTCGGCGTCTTCCTCCTCGCGGGGGGCTTCTACCTCTGGAAGCAGGGCGCCCTCGTCGTCGACGGCGCCGACCGCGTGGCCCGCGCGGCCCGGATCGCCGGCCCCATCTCGGTCTTCGTCTTCGGCCTCGGGCTCGCCTGCTTCGGGATCGCCGCGGCCGGCTGGAAGTACACCCTGTTCGCCGCGCCCCCCGAGGAGCCCATCTCCGGCGAGTTCGCGGACATGCCGATGCTGGAAGCGAGCTTCATGTCCGGCCTGTACGTCCTCGTCGGCATCGGAGCCCTCCTGTTCCCGTTCGCGCTGCGCCGCCCCCGGACGTGGATGGCCCCCGTCATCGGCGTCGTCTGGGCACTGGCCGGGCTGGCGTTCCTGTTCTTCGGCGGGCTCAACTACTTCACCCACATCGGACTCATCGTCAACACGATGTGACCCGTCCCGCCTCGCGCCAGGGCCCGCCGTGGCAGCATGCTGCCTCCGGCTGGCAGCTGACTGCCGTACGGAGGGCCCCCGGGCCGCCCCCGCCGGCTGCCAGACTCGGCCGCGACGCTCCGGGCGCTCCGCCCGGAGCGAGCGACGGACCTCCGCGGTGGCCGCGGAACGGGGGAGCAGCACGAGATGGACAACGACAGGAACCGCGGGCGGGCCCGCACCGGGGGACGGGCGCGGCGTACGGTCTTCGGCGCACTGGCCGCCGCATGCCTGGCGGCGGCCGTCGCCGGCGCCGCGGGGTCCGCCCCGTCCGGCACCGCGCCGGAGGGGACGCGCATCGCGGCGGTGGGCTTCGACCCCCGGATCTGCGACGTGAAGTGCGTGGCCAACGGCTGGCAGAGGGACGACCGGTAGGCCGGGACGGGCGGGGTCAGATCCAGCCGCGCTCACGGGCGAGCAGCGCCGCGTGGGCGCGGTTCTCCGCGCCCAGGATCTGGAACAGCTCGGAGACGTGCCGCCGGTAGGTGCGCAGGGACACCCCCAGCTTCCGGGCCCCCGCCTCGTCCTTCGCGACGGTGCACATCGCCTCCAGTACGCGCAGTTGGAGCGGCGAGACCCCGGCCGACGCGTCCTGCGACTGTCCCGCGGCGGTCTCGAAGTCCTCCGCCGCCTCCCACAGCCGCTCGAAGTTGTTGATGATCGTGGTGACGATCCCGCGCTCCCGCGAGCAGAGCGCGCCCCTGGCGGTGTCCGAGGGGTCGATCGGCACCAGCGCGGTGTGCCGGTCGTAGATCAGGATCAGCTCGTCCAGCGTGTCGAGGACCCTGATCCGCGCCCCCGCCGCGTTCAGCTCGCGCAGATACGACAGCGTGAGCGGGTCCGCGAGTGCCGAGGCCCGGACCAGATTGCGGATGACCACCCCCCGGCGCAGACACCTCATGTCGAGCGGCCGGGCGTGGGCGATGTTCTCCGGTGTCAGCGCGTCGTAGGGCTCCGCCGACTGGACCTCGGAGCGGGCGAAGAAGGAGAGTTCGTCCAGGCGGGTGCGGATGTCCGCGATCTCGGTGAGGCGTTCGGTCGGTCCGTCCGCCGCGCCGGACTCCCGGGCCGGGGACTCGCCGGCCAGCGAGTCGATGACCGGTTGCAGCCGGGAGAGCATGCGGATGCTCTCGTACAACTCCTCGAGGCGCTGTTCGGCCAGGCGCCCCACGACGGCCTCCGGGGAGCGGGCCCACACCCGGCCGCCCTCCTCCTTGAGCAGCCGCAGCTCGCGGAAGCGGCGCAGTGCGCCCTCGGTCTCCTCGGGCGCGCACCGCAACAGGATGTGCACGTCCTCCAGTTCGGCGCCCGGGTTGCGCAGCAGATGCCGGTAGACGTCCTCCTCGGCCTCCGTCAGCCCGAGTATCTGCATGGTGTGCGCGATCAACGCCGGTGACCCTCCCCCGTGAGCCGCGCCCCGACGGGGGCCGTGCGGTCCGGGGGAGTGTAGAGCGCGAGCGCGCGGGCGGTAAAGGGGCGCCCAGGCAAGGGAGTTGGGGCGGCGCGCTACGTGCCGTCGTGCGCGGCGAGCACCGTCAGGGACCAGCGGACGCCCTCGGGGGCGTCGACCGACAGGCCGTACTCCTCGTCGCCCAGCACGCCCGCCTCGAACTGGTTCCTCGACTCGGTGACGGCCGGCCACTGGTCGCCGCACGGCACGTCGAAGGTCGGCTCGGGCGTCATCGCGACGGTCACGGAGCCCTTGCCCCGGCAGTCGACGTAGATCCAGTGCTCCCGGCCGCCGTCGGCCCGGAACGAGCCCAGGTCCTTCTTCCCGGTGCCCGGCCGGGCGGTGAGCACCACCCGGCACGGCTCGGGGTCGGCTTCCCCGCACGGCCCGGAGCGCGGCACCCGCATCTCGGTCGCGGGAGCCGGTGCCTTCGACGCCCCGGCGCGCGCGGCCGTCCGAGGGCCGGGGTCCGCGCCACACCCGGCGGCCAGCAGCAGGGCGCCGCAGGCCAGCAGCGCGCCCACCGGGCGGGCCGGTGGCAGCGACCGTCGTGTCCCCCGCATGATTCCTTCTCTTCTCGTCCGCATCGGTACTCCGCCTCACGTTCGGGGCGGGTGCCGGCCGGCCGCACGGGAGACGGCCGGCCGGCACCCGGGATCGGATGCGTCAGCGGGAGACGACGGTGAACTTCCACCCGTTCTCGTGGGTGGGGGCCCAGGCGCTGTAGCCGCTCGCCAGGGTCGTCGTGGAGCAGTTGCCGTTCACCCGGTAGTAGCGCCAGTTGAACTTCTTGCCGAACGAGCCGTAGCGGGACTGGAGGTACTTGCCGGACGGGATGTTCTTGGTCACCTTGTGCCCGACCGTGATGGTGGAGGTCTTGGTGACGGACGCGCCGGTGGTGACCTTGGCCTGGGCGATCACCCCGCCGACACTCGCCTCGCCGCTCACGGAGAAGGAGTACTTCAGCGATCCGCTCTTCTTGACGGACACGGTGACCTTCCCCGGGCCCTTGCCGTCCTTGAACCGCGCCGAGGCGATCGAGTGGTGGACGGTCCTGACCGAGGTGACCGAGTAGTTGCGCTCGGTGGGGCAGCCGGTGGCGACCCGGCCGGTGGCGGCCGCGGGGGTGGCCGCGAGCAGGCCGCCCAGCAGGACGACCCCCGTTCCGACGGCGGTGGCGCGGGCGGTGAACTGACGGGTGGACATGGTGGACTCCTCGTCCTCGGCGCGCGGAAACGCGCTCGGGCTCATCGTGGAAGACCCGCGCCGGGGGCGTGTGGTGAAAGCGGCGCCGAGCAGGCGGGACTCCCACCACACGCCCTGGGGGCCGGCTGTGTGCCGTCGTCCCCGGCGGGCAGCGCCAACGATGGCAGGAGGCGAGGGGCGGCGGGCCGCTTCCGGCGTGCACCAAGTGGCCAGTCGCTGGCAGCATCCTGTCGCTCCGTCAGGAAGCCGGACGCCCTCCTCGGGCGTCGTCCGGCGGCTCCGCGCTCAGCCCCGTTCCCGCCCCGCCCCCCGCACCGCGCGCCCCGCCAGGACCTGGGTCCGGCGGCCGTCCTCGATGACGAAGCGGCCGTCGACGAGGACGTGGGGGATGCCGGTGGGCAGGGCGCGCGGAGTGTCGAAGGTGGAGCCGGCGGCCACCGTGGCGGGGTCGAAGAGGACGAGGTCGGCCCGGTAGCCCTCGCGGACGTAGCCGCGGTCGGGCAGGCGCAGCCGGGCGGCCGGGCGGGAGGTGAGGTGGGCGACGCACTCCTCCAGGGAGAGGACGCCCAGCTCGCGCACGTACCGGCCCAGGTACTCGGGGAAGGTGCCGTAGGCGCGGGGGTGCGGTTTGGCGCCCTGGAGGATGCCGTCGCTGCCGCCGGTGTGGACGCGGTGGCGCATGATCCGCCGGACGTTCTCCTCGTGGCCGACGTGCTGGAGGATCGTCGTCCCGAGCCGGTCGCCCAGGAGCAGCCGGCGCGCGGTCGTCCAGGGCTCCTCGCCGCGCAGCCGGGCCGAGGCGGCGACCGTGCGGCCGACCTCGCCGGCGAGCGCCGGATCGCTGACGCCGGAGATCTCGATGGTGTCCCACTCGATGGGCACCCCGTGGCAGCCGTCCGAGCCCACCACCTCCAGATCGTGGCGGATCCGTGCGGCGGTCCCGTCGTCGGCCAGCCGGGTGAGGACGGCCTCGGGCCCGCCCTCGCCCGCCCAGCTCGGCAGCATGGCGACCAGGGTCGTGGAGCCCGGGGTGTACGGGTAGGTGTCGAGGGAGATGTCGGCGCCACCGTCGAGCGCGCGGTCCAGGAGCGCGAGGAGTTCGGGGGCGCGCCCCTCGTTCACGCCGAAGTTCATCGTGGCGTGGGCGAGGTGCAGGGCGCAGCCCGCGGCGCGGGTGAGCCGGACCATCTCCTCGTACGCCTCCAGCGCCCCGGCGCCGTACGAGCGGTGGTGCGGGCAGTAGTAGCCGCCGTAGGAGGCCACCACCCGGCACAGGGCGGTGAGTTCGGCGTCGTCCGCGTACATGCCGGGGGTGTAGGTCAGCCCGGAGGACATGCCGACGGCGCCCTCGGCCATGCCCCGGGCGACCAGCTCCCGCATCCGGTCCAGCTCGGCGGCGGTGGCAGGGCGGTCCTCCCAGCCGACCGCGTACATCCGGACCGTGCCCTGCGGGATCAGATAGGCGGCGTTGACGGCGATGCCCTGCCCGCCGAAGTTGCGGTCCAGGCGGTCGAGGTATCCGCCGACGGTGGACCAGTCGAAGTCGATGTCGTCGCCGTCGCCGTTCCAGCCGGTGATGGCGCGCCGGACTTCGGCGCGGGTGCGGTCGTCGACGGGGGCGTAGGACAGGCCGTCCTGGCCGAGGACTTCGAGGGTGACGCCCTGGGCGGCCTTGGCGCTGTGGTCGGGGTCGCGGAGCAGCGCCAGGTCGCTGTGGGCGTGCATGTCGACGAAGCCGGGGGAGAGGGCGAGCCCGGAGGCGTCCAGGACGCGGGCGGCGGTGGGGCGGGGGCCGGGCGCGTCGGCCCGGTGGATCTCCGCGATCCGGCCGCCGGACAGGGCCACGTCGGCGCGGTAGGAGGGGGTGGCGGTGCCGTCGACGACGCGGGCGTCGCGGATGACCAGGTCCATGGGGTGCCTTTCGGCGGGTCCGGGGCGGCCGGGGCGGTGCCGTGGGACACGCCCCGGTCCCGGACCCGGGTTCATCGATGGGCTCAGAAGTACGTGCGGACGTAGTCCGTGACCGTGCCGTCCGCCTCCACCAGCGGGATCAGCTGCCACTTGTCGAAGCTCGTGCAGGGGTGCGACAGGCCGAGGCCCACCCAGTCCCCGACCTCCAGCTCCGCCCCGGCCCCGGTCCGCAGCCAGGTGTGCTGGTCGGACAGGCCGGTGACCTCGATGTCCGTCGCCGGCCGCACCGCGCCGTCCCGCCCGGACCGCACGACCTGCGCCTCCGGGAGATCCAGGTCGTACGCCGCGTCCCGCTTGCCGGCGTTCAGGAAGGCCTGGCCGGCGTCGGGGCGGGAGACGACCTGGGCCCAGAGCCGGAACGCGGGCCGGAGCGCGCCCTCGCCGGGGACCCGGTTGAAGGGGGTGATCCGGCGGTAGTGCCCGTCGTCGTGCGAGACGTACGCCCCCGAGCGCAGCAGCTTCAGCACCGGCCGCGAGAGCGCGGGGATGCCGGCGAAGACGTCCGCGACCGCGTCGAACCAGGCGCTGCCGCCCGCGCTGACGACGATCCGCTCGTCCTCGCCCAGCCCGGCGAAGCGCCCGGCCGCGTCGAACTCCGCGGCCAGCGCGACCAGCCGGCCGAGCCACGCCCGGACCCGCTCGCCGTCGGCGCGCGGGACCTCGCCCTCGTACCCGGCCACGCCCACCAGGCGCAGCGTCCCGGCCGCGGCCACCGCGTCCGCGACGGCCGCGCAGCCTGCCTCGGTGCGGGCGCCGGTGCGGGCCCCCTCGCCCGCGCCCAGCTCCACGACGACGTCCACGGGGCGGGCGGCGCCCGCCGCGCGCAGGGCCTCGTCCATCAGCTCGACGCCGCGCACCGAGTCGACGTAGCAGACGAAGACGAAGTCCGGGTCGGCGTCCAGCTCGCCGGCGAGCCAGCGCAGCGCGGCCGCGTCGACCAGCTCGTTGGCCAGGAAGATCCGGCGCACCCCGAACGCCCGGCAGACGCGCGCCTGGTGCGGGACGGCCACCGTGATGCCCCAGGCGCCGCGCTCCAGTTGGCGGGCGAAGAGGCCCGGGGCCATCGAGGTCTTGCCGTGCGGGGCGAACGCCAGGCCGTGGCGTTCGGCGTACGTCTCCAGCAGCGTGAGGTTGTGGTCGACCGACTCGGCCGACAGTGCGAGCACCGGGGTGGTGAATCCGCCCGTGAACAGAGCGCGCCGCTGGGCGGCGAGCGCGCCGACGGTCAGCCCCTCGGCGTCGGGCGGCAGCCCCTTGAACCGGTGGTCGACCGGCTCGTCCGCGAGCGCGGCGAGTCCGGCCAGTCCGGTCACGGGGTGCTCGACAGCCATGGGGCCTCCTCGGCCGAAGTGGGTCCTGTGCGGATCCCGTGCGGAGGGTGTCCCGCCCGCACGGTGGGTTGCAGCATATGCAATGCCCATTGCGTATATCGCTCAGGGCTGTCTAACATCCGAGCCGATACCCGGTCAATGCCACGACCGGTGGAGCCCGCCCGACCCCGAGGAGCCCGCGTGCCCGGAACCCCGGCCAGGACCGACGCCGACACGGCCCCCGACGTCGTGTGCCTCGGCGAGTCCATGGTGACGTTCCTGCCCTCGCGTCCGGGCCGCCTCGCCGACGTCCCCTCCTTCGGACGCGGGATCGGCGGCGCCGAGTCCAACGTCGCCTGCGCGCTCGCCGCGGCCGGACACCGGGCCGCCTGGGTCAGCCGGGTCGGCGCCGACGGCTTCGGCGACCACCTCGTCGACACCGTCGCCGGCTACGGGGTCGACACCTCCGGAGTGGAGCGCGACCCCGCCCGCCCCACCGGCATCTACTTCCGCACCGCGACCGACCGCGCCACGGACGTCCACGAGGTGGCCTACTACCGGGCCGGCTCCGCCGCCTCCGCCATGTCCCCCGACAACGTCCCGCTCCACGCGCTCCTCGCCGGCCGCGTCCTGCACCTCTCCGGCATCACCGCCGCGCTCTCCGACAGCTGCCTGGACCTGCTGCGCGCGCTGACCGCCCCGCGCCCCGGCCGGCCGCTCGTCTCCTTCGACGTCAACCACCGCCCCGGTCTGTGGCGCGGCCACACCCGCTCGCCCGAGGTCCTGCTGGAGCTGGCCCGCCGCGCCGACCTCGTCTTCGTCGGTGAGGACGAGGCGGAGGATGCCTGGGGCCTGCGCGGTACGGCGGCCCTGCGCGCCGCGCTCCCCGAACCGCCGGTCCTCGTCGTCAAACGCGGCGCCGAGGGCGCGACGGTCCTCTCCCGCACCGGCGGCGACGCGACCGAGACCCATGTCCCCGCGCTCCGGGTCGACGTCGTCGCCCCCGTCGGCGCCGGCGACGCCTTCGCCGCCGGCTTCCTCTCCGCCACCCTGCGCGGACTGCCCGACCGGGAGCGGGCCCGGCACGGCCATCTGATGGCCGCCGCCGTCCTCACCGTCCCCGGCGACCTCACCGACCCGCCCGCCCGCGACCGCGCCGACCGCCTGGCCGCCCTCGACGACGCCGCCTGGGGGAGACTGCGACTTCGCCCCGGGTGGACGGGGGACGACCAGGAGGTACGTACGCCATGAGCCAGACCGTCGACCGGGCGCTGAGCATCCTGCCGCTCCTCGCCCAGGGGCCCGCCGACCTCGGACAGGTCGCCGACCGGCTCGGCGTCCACAAGTCCACCGCCCTGCGGCTGCTGCGCACCCTCCACGACCACGGACTGGTCTACCGCCAGGACGACCAGCGCTACCGCCTCGGCGCCCGGCTCTTCGCCCTCGCCCAGGAGGCCGTCGAGAACCTCGACGTACGGGAGATCGCGCACCCGCACCTCGTCGCCCTCAACGCGGAGTGCGGACACACCGTCCACCTCGCCGTGTACGAGGAGAACGAGGTCCTCTACATCGACAAGGTCGAGAGCCGCTACCCCGTACGGATGTACTCGCGCATCGGCAAACCCGTCGCGATCACCGTCGCCGCCGTCGCCAAACTGCTCCTGGCCGACCTCTCCGAACCGGAGCGGCGGGCCATCGCCGAACGGCTCGACTACCCCATGTACACGTCCCGTTCGACCCCCGGTCCCGGCGCCTTCCTCAAGGAACTGGCCACCGTGCGCGAACAGGGATGGGCCACCGACCTCGGCGGCCACGAGGAGTCCATCAACTGCGTCGGCGCCCCCGTCCGAGGCGCCGACGGGCGCGTCGTCGCCGCGATGTCGGTCTCCGCGCCGAACGTGGTCGTCACGGCCGAGGAACTCCTCACCCTGCTCCCCCTGGTCCGTCGCACCGCGGACACCATCAGCCGGGAGTACTCCGGCACCACCCGACCCAAGAGAGTCTGATCAGCGATGACCGACAAGACCGCCCTCACTCCGAGCACCCACACCACCCCGCCGGCGAAGTTCTCGCACGGCGTGCGCAAGGGAAACATCCTCCAGGTCGCCGGCCAGGTCGGCTTCCTGCCCGCCGTCGAGGGCCAGGCCCCGACCCCGGCCGGCCCCACCCTGCGCGAGCAGACCCTCCAGACCTTCGCCAACGTCAAGGCGATCCTGGAGGAGGGCGGCGCGAGCTGGGACGACGTGATGATGATGCGCGTCTACCTCACCGACGTGGACCACTTCGCCGAGATGAACGAGATCTACAACGCCTACTTCGCCGAGCAGGACCTCAAGGAGGCCCCCGCCGCCCGCACGACGGTCTACGTCGGCCTGCCCAAGGGCCTGCTCATCGAGATCGACGCCCTCGCGGTCCTCGGCTGACCCGCACCCGTACCGGACGGACCCGGCACGGCGCTCCCTGACAGGCGCCGTGCCGGGTCCTTCGTTCCGAGGGGCCCGCGCGGTCTACGCGGCCGAGGCGCAGATGATGCTCCGGCCCTGGTTGACCGGCCAGTACCAGAACCGCTCGCCCCGGCCCGCCGGACAGGTCCAGTTCTCCCCGGCCTTCGGCGCCCGGTAGAAGCCGGTGATGCGCAGGATGGACTGCCCGGCCACGGGAACGGTCGACGCGTCGCAGTTCCACACCACGGTCAGGTCCGCGCTGGTCCCGCCCCGGACCTTCGCGGGGAAGCACTGCCCCACCTGGTACACCCGGTCCAGGCAGAGCGTCCGGGTGATGCCGTCGTCGCCGGACCGGCTCCACCAGGTGAACCCCGCGCCCGTGTCGCACGAGGCCGACGCGCCGTCCCGGGTGCTGACCCGGTTGACGTGCATGTACGCGTTCGAGGCGCGGCAGCCGACCCGGATCGGGCGGTCGGCGCTCATGTTGCCGTGTCCGTCGTTGTAGACGTTCAGGCAGTCTCCCGCCCGCACCGCCGCGAACGCCCGGTCGGTGGCATCCGGCGTCGGGGTGGGGGTGGGGGTGGGGGTCGGCGTGGGCTCCTCCGTCTCCTCGTCGTCGTCCGAGGAGCCCGCCGAGGAGTCCGTGGCACGGTCCGCGTCGTCGCCCGTCGAGCCCGTGGTGCGCCCGGCGCCGTCCGTATCGGTGCCGCTGCCGTCCGTCTGGGGGCCGAGGCCGCCCGAGGCGACGGAGCCCGCGCCGCCGCTCCCGGACGAACTCCCGCCCCCCGTACCGCCCGTCGTCTCCCACGGGTGCCACACCAGCAGGGCGACGACGAGCCCCACGGCGACCAGCCAGCCCAGCGCCGTCGAACCGCCGGACGAGCCCGGCGAGGACGGTGTGCCCGGCGAGGACGGCCGTCCTGACCCCGACGAGGACGGTGTGCCGGCACCTGCCGAGGCCGTACGGGCCTGGGCGCGCGCCGCCCGTCGGCGGGCCTCCCGCTCGGCCCGCTCCCGCGCCGCCCGCTGCCGCTCGGCCTCCTCCCGGGCCGCCCGCTCCCGCGCCTCGCGCGCCCGCTCGGCCCGTTCCCGCTCAAGGCGCTCCCGCTCCGCACGCCGCTGGGCGCGCTCGCGCTCGGCCCGTTCGTGCTCCTGCGCCGCGCGCTCCCGCTCACGCCGGGCGCGCTCGGCCTCGGCCCGCTGGGCCGCCAGCCGCTCGGCCTCCTGACGGGCCGCCTCCACCCGCTCGGCCTCGGCCCGCTCCTGCTCGGCCTGCTCCGCCCGCCGCTGCTCGGCCAGTTCGGCCAGGGCGGCCATCTCCCGGCGCGCCCGGTCGGTGCGCGTGCGCTCCTTGCGGGCCCGGTCCCGGGCCGCGCGGGCCAGCCGCTCCGGCGGGTAGACCAGCGTGGGCGGGGGTGGCGCGGGGCCGACCCGGGTGGGCCCGGGGACGGTCGCCGCCGTGGGCGCCCCGGCCCCCGCCGCCGGGCCGCCGGCCAACTCCACGCCCTGCGCGGCGTAGGCGCCGATCAGCTCGGTCCAGCGCGGCGGCAGCCATCGCGTACCACTGTGCGAGGCCGGCAGATGGGCCTGGTCGCGGCGGAAGCGGGTGAGCAGGTCCGCCGGGGACGGGCGGCCCGTCGGATCGACCGCCAGACAGGGGCGGATCGTCGCCACCAGCTCCTTGGGGAGCCCGGTGAGATCGAGTTCGCCGCGCTGCACCCGGGCCAGCAGCCGCAGGGTGTCGCCGTCCGCGCGGTAGGGCGGGCGCCCGGTGGCGAGCAGGAAGAGCGTGGCGCCCAGCGAGTAGACGTCGGACGCCGCCGTGGACGCCTCGCCGCGCGCCTGCTCGGGCGAGGTGAAGGCGATGGTGCCCAGGGTGAGCCCGGTCAGGGTGAGATCACTGGCGTGCGAGATGCCGAAGTCGATGACCCGGGGGCCGTCCAGCGGCAGCAGCACGTTCTGCGGCTTCACATCGCGGTGGACGATGCCCTCGCCGTGCAGGGTGACCAGCGCCTGGGCCGTACCGGCGGCGATCCAGCGGACGGCGGAGGCGGGCAGCACCCCGCAGGAGCGCACCAGCTCGGACAGCGGCGGGGCCGCGATGTAGTCGATGGCCATCCACGGCCGTTCGGCCTGCGGATCGGCGTCCCGCACCCGCGCGGTGAACGCGCTGTCCACGCGCTGCGCGAGCGCCACTTCGCGGGCGAAGCGGCGCCGGTCGACATCGCTGACGCTGCCCTCGGCCAGCAGCGTCTTCACGGCGACGAGTCCGCGCCCGCCGTGCCGGGCGCGGGCCAGATAGATGCGTCCCATGCCGCCGGACGCCAGCCGTCCGATCAGCCGGTACGGTCCGAGCGTCGCCGGATCGCCCCCGCCCAGCGCCTGAACTCGCGCCCCGGCCATGTCACTTACCTCCTGTCCGTGCCACCCTCAAGCCCCCCAACGGTGCCACGCGCCCGCGCGAACGGCCATCGAACCGGCCCGTCCCGGACACACTGTTGCGCGTCCGGGACAGGGCCGGAACGGACCGCCATGTCCCGGACGTGCAGCAGCGCCGCCGGGGGAGCGGCGGCGCTGCTGGTCAGAGGTGGTCCGGGGCGCCGGGGGCGCCGGCCGGCCGGTGGCCTGGGCGGGACGACACGGGGACGTGGGGCCGGCGCCCCGTGTCACGTGCCCGCTACGGGAGGCCGTGGACCTTCGGGCCGACCGCGTTCGACCAGGCGTTGCCCGCCGTGGCGTCCCAGTTGGTCGACCAGGTCATCGCACCGCGCAGACCCGGGTAGGTCTTCGACGGCTTGAAGGTGCCGCAGTTGGTGCCCGCCGTCAGGCAGTCCAGGGCCGCGTTGACGACCGAGGGGGAGACGTAGCCGCTGCCCGCGCCACGGGTGGAGGCGGGGACGCCGATCCCGACCTGCGACGGGTCGAGGCCGCCCTCCAGCTGGATGCAGGCGAGCGCGGTGAGGAAGTCCACCGTGCCCTGCGAGTAGACCTTGCCGTCGCAGCCGAGCATCGCGCCGCTGTTGTAGTACTGGGTGTTGACGACGGTCAGGATGTCCTTGACGTTGAGCGCCGTCTTGAAGTACTCGGCGCCCGTCGACTGCATGTCGATGGTCTGCGGGGCCATCGTGATGACGAGGCCGGAGCCCGCCTTCTGCGACAGCGAACGCAGCGCCTTCGTCATGTACGTGGAGTTGATGCCGTTCTCCAGGTCGATGTCGACCCCGGTGAACCCGTACTCCTGCATCAGCGCGTAGACGGAGTTGGCGAAGTTGGTGGCGGAGGCGTCGCTGTTGACCGAGATGGACCCCTTCTCACCGCCGACCGAGATGATGACGTTCTTCCCGGCGGCCTTCTTCGCCGCGATGTCGGCCTTGAACTGGTCGACGGTGTAGCCGTTCAGACCGGCCGAGTCCAGGTTGAAGGTGACGGCGCCGGGCGTGGAGGTGGCGTCCGCGAAGGAGACCGCGATGATGTCGTAGTTCGCGGGCACGTCGCTGAGCTTCTGCACGGTCGCGCCGTTGTTGAAGTTCTGCCAGTAGCCGGTGACGGCGTGCTTCGGCACGGTGGTTCCGGGGTTCGGGTTGCCGCCGCCGCTCTTGGCCGTACGGCCGCTGACCGTCGCGGACTTGACGGACTCGCCGGCCGCGTTGGTCGCGGTGACCGCGAAGGTGTACGCGGTGTCGGCGGCGAGGCCGGTCACGGTCGTCGAGGTCCCGGTGGAGGTGGTGGCCTTGACCCCGTCCTTGTACACCGTGTAGCTCGTCGCGCCGGAGACCGAGTTCCAGGTCAGGGCGAGGGAGGACGACGTGGCCGTACCGACGGCCAGACCGCCGGGGGCCGCGGGGATGGACGGGCCCGGGTCCGTGCCACCGCCGCCGTCGGGGCCGGTCACGGAGATGTCGTCGGCCAGGTAGGCGGCCTGCCCGTACCAGCCGTGCGTGTAGACGGTGACGGAGGTGGTGCTGGGACCGGTGGTGAAGCTGGTGGAGAGCTTCGTCCAGCTGCTGGAGCCGGGGGACCAGGTCGCTACGTCGGTGGTGCCGGTGCCGGTGGCGCCCAGGTAGGCGTAGCCGCCCTGCACCCATCCGCTCAGCGCGTAGGTCGAGTTGGGCTTCACGGCCACGGTCTGGGTGCACTTGGCGTTGTCCTGGCCGGCCGGGGTGGCCTGGAGGGCCGCGGTGCCACCGTGCACGGGGGAGGAGACGGTGGTGCCGGAGCCGCCGGAACAGGTCCAGTTGGCGAGGCCGGACTCGAAGCCGGCGTTCTTGGCGACGTTGACGTCCGCGGCCTGCGCGCTGCCGACGAGGCCGGTGAGGGTCAGGGCACCGGCGGCGACCACGGCCATGGCGGAACCGAGGAGCGGACGGGTGTGCCGTCTGCGGTGGAGCGGCGCACTGCTTTCCGGGGAACGTTCCACTTGCTGCCTCCGTGGGGGAGTCGGGGGGAAGACGGGGATGTGGGGAGGGGAGCGGCACGGGGGTGCCGGGGGTGTGGAATCGAGGAACGGTGGCCACCGCTGGGCGCTAAAACTGGTCCAGAC
This sequence comes from Streptomyces sp. NPDC001515, assembly GCF_053597115.1. Classification (NCBI taxonomy): domain Bacteria; kingdom Bacillati; phylum Actinomycetota; class Actinomycetes; order Kitasatosporales; family Streptomycetaceae; genus Streptomyces; species Streptomyces sp. NPDC001515. The sequence continues at coordinate 19,800 of NZ_JBSFHN010000023.1, read as the reverse complement.
CAATCGAGTTGTCAAGACCTCTGGCAGTGATGGCTCGCAACGCGCGTGGTGGGAGGGGGTGCGGGCGGCTCGCGACGGGTGCGCGTGGGAGCGCGACCGAGCGGCTCGTGCGACCGCGGTGGACATTCCGAACGGGTACCGGTCCGATCCCGGTCCGGCGCTCTGGGCCCGGGGGCCCCAATCAGGGCCCAGAGTTCACCTTGGGCCCACCCGTCCCGGAAGGGCCCCGGGAAGGAAAGCGCTCACGCGCTTCTGACGTGCGCGGAAGCCGAATGGATCATGAATTGCCTTGGTGGGCACGACTAAGCCGGTGAATGGTACGGAATTTAACAACAAGCCACTTGGGTCGATTTGTCACGCGAACGCCCCGGCGCGAGTCGGTGAGCCCCACCTCACTGGGCCCTGAAGGGTGTTCTCTGCCTTGCCGTACGTGGATAAAGTGCAGAGGTAGGGGTGCCCGAACGAGGACCACAAGGCAGGACGATTGCGGCCGGCTGTACGCGGCGGCCGGAGCCGAACGGGGAACAGCGTGCCGACAGCAATAGCAGTGACCAGTGCTGACCTCGTGCTGCCACCGACCGATCAGCAGACACCCACGGCCGTCGTGCTGCGCGCTCCGGACGAGCAGCCGCTCGAACAGGCCATCAGCGATATGCACATGCTGCTCGAGCAGCACGGATACGTCATCGCGGTCTATCCGGCCAGCATCGCGCCCACGCACGAACGGCGGCTGCACACCATCCGTTCCGTGCTGGAAAGCGACCGTATCGCCCTGCTCAAGGTGGATCTTCCCCCCTTGGGCGTTGCCGTACTGGTGCGCCAGTTGCGGCAGTTGTCCATTTGCGACTTCAGTGCCGGAGTCGTCGCCTCCGCCGCGCGGCTGCTCTCCCACTACATCTACTCGGGCGCGCTGCTCAACTCGGTCACCAAACTCGACCGGGTGCCCGTCAGCCTGAAGACCCACGCGAAGTCCTGGGTCCCGGGATCCCAGTTCGGGGTGGTAGCCAACCCGACCCCGCAACTCATCAAGATCGGTAACGGTGACCTCACCGGACCCGAATTCGGCACCCATCTCCTGGTCGCCAAGGGGCAGTTGCAGTCCGACTGGGTGGCGAACACGATCGCACCCGCCTGGCAGGTCCAGGCCGTGCACGACGCCGCCCTGCCCGCGGAATCACCCCGGTGGTGGGGCACGTCGAAGATGATCGAATTCGCCGCGTTCCTGCCCGACATCTCCCTGATTTATCAGCTGGTTTCCTCGGTGCGCAGGGAGATCTGCACCTGGTGCGGAAATGAGCTGATCGGCGACCGGTGCGGCCTGTGCTCGGCCCCGCTGAAGCCGCCGGAGAACCAAACGCACGGATCCGGTGTCCTGAACCAAGGAGCACCTATGCGCCAAGGTTCGTAGCCCCCGCGGCGTCCGCGCCCCACCGGCGCGCCCGCGGCCCCGGGAACGGCGCGGCACGCCGTTCCGTCCCCGCCACGCTCCACCCGCTCTGTCCGCTCATCGGCCCACGTCTCCCAACGAGGTTGCTCCGCTCATGAACTCACGGCAACGCCGCGGCGTCATCCTTCTCCTTCTCTCGGTCCTCTGTGCCTTCGGTGCGTTCGCCGGTGTGCTCTCCGTGATCAGTGATGTGAACTCGAAGGTCGGTCCGGAGGTGACTGCCTACCAGGTCAAAAACGACATAGCCCCGTATCGGCCCCTGGACCCCGGCCAGTTCGAGAAGGTCTCGATGCCGAAGCGCTGGCTGTCGAAGAACGCGGTCACCGACCTCTCGGTCCTCAACGGCAAGATCGCGGTCACCAACCTCCGCAAGGGCTCCCTGCTCCAGGACGACATGCTCGTCAAGCGTCCGAAGCTGGAGAACGGCCAGCAGGAGATCGCCATCATGATCGACGCCGCCACCGGCGTCGCCGGCAAGATCCGGCCGGGCAACCTGGTCAACATCTACGCGACCTTCGCGGGCCAGACCGACAAGGACAAGCCCACCTCGCGCGTGATCGTCCCCAACGCCAAGGTCATCGACGTCGGCCAGCTCACCGCGCTGGAGCCCAAGGAGGACGACCGCACCGGCCCGAAGCAGGCCGTCCCGATCACCTTCGCCCTCGACACCACCGATGCCCAGCGCGTCGCGTACGCCGAGTCCTTCGCGGAACACGTCCGTCTCGCCCTGCTGCCCGACGACAGCCCGACCACGCTCCGTCCGGGCGAGGGCAGCTACAACCTCGACGAAGACAAGAACAAGTGAGGACTGGATGAGCACGCGAATCCTCCCGGCGGTCGGCGACGCCGACGCCGCCCGATCCATCACCACGCTGCTCGCCCAGCTCCCCGACGCGGAGCCGGCCGGGCCGCTGGGTGATTCGACCTCCCTGCTCGACACCCTGGCCCGGCTCGCCTCCGAGTCCCTGGACGAGCTGCCCGAGGTCGTGCTGGTGCACGAGCGGATCGGTCCGGTTCCAGCCCTTGAGCTGATCCGGGAGGTGGCCCTGCGCTTTCCCGCGGTCGGGGTCGTGCTCGTCACCGCCGACGCGAGCCCCGGGCTCTTCTCGGCAGCCATGGACTCCGGCGCCCGCGGCCTGGTCGGCCTGCCCCTCTCGTACGAGGAGCTGGCCCAGCGCGTCCAGGCCGCCGCCGGCTGGTCCGTCGGGGTCCGCCGCCACCTCGGCGCCGGCCCCGAGGTCTTCAGCGGCCCCGGCGGCACCGTCGTCACCGTCAGCGGCGCGAAGGGCGGCGTCGGCACCACCGTCACCGCCGTCCAGCTCGCCCTGGCCGCGGCGGCCTCCGGCCACTCGGTGGCCCTCGCCGACCTCGACCTCCAGTCGGGTGACGTGGCGTCCTATCTGGACGTGCAGTTCCGCCGTTCCATCGTCGACCTCTCCACCATCCAGGACATCTCGCCCCGCGTGCTCCAGGACGCCCTCTTCATGCACGACAGCGGGCTCGCCCTGCTGCTCGCGCCCGCCGAGGGCGAGCGCGGCGAAGAGGTCAGCGACCGCGTCGTACGCCAGACCATCAGCGCGCTGCGCCACCGCTTCGAGATCGTGATCATCGACTGCGGTACGCAGATGAACTCGGCCAACGCCGCGGCGATCGAGATGGCCGACCGCACCCTGCTCATCACCACCCCGGACGTGATCACCGTCCGGGCGGCCAAGCGCATGGTCCGCCTCTGGGACCGCCTCCAGGTCCGCAAGGCCGAGGAGACGGTCACCGTGATCAACCGCTTCACCCGCAACACGGAGATCCAGCCGCCGCTCGTGGAGAAGATCACCGCCACCAAGGTGGCCCGCATCGCCGTCCCGGCCAACTTCAAGGAGCTCCAGGCCGTCGTCGACGCCGGCCGCATGCAGGACCTGGAGGCCAAATCCACCGTGAAGCAGGCCCTCTGGGGCCTCGCCGGAGATCTCGGTCTGGTGAAGAACGCCGAAGGCGCCGATAAACAGGGCAAGTTCAAGGGAGACCGGGGTTCGGTCGGCGGCCGGCGAGGCCGGTCCAAGTGAGCCCCGGAGGACGCGACGAGACGAAGCCGACCGATACGCACACGTGACGTCACCTGCGAAACGATGGGACCGAGGGGGACCGTTGAGCCATGACTCTTCTACGAACGGACCGTCCGCCGACCGCGGCGGACAGGGGTAGCGCGGACATAGGCCGCGACACCGGCACGAGGCGGGGACGGAAGCGGGGGGACCGGGGGCAGAGCGCGATCGAGTTCGTCGGGACCCTGCCGGCCATCCTGGTCACCCTGGCCGTGATGTGGCAGGCCGGGCTGGTCTGCTACACGTGGATCCTCGCCGGAAACGCCGCGGACAAGGGCGTCAGGGCGGCGGCCGTCGCGGAGTACGGATCGCGGCAGGCCTGCGAGCGGGCGGCCCGCGAGGACGTTCCCGGCGCCTGGGACGTCGTCGTGAAGGACTGCCAGGCGGACCCCAGCGGTCTGGTGAACGCGAAGGTGGAGGTGCAGGTACCGCTTCTCTTCCCCGGAGCGTACGACCTGCCGTGGCACGCGACCGGCACTGCCAAGGCCAAGAAGGAAACGGGGGGATTCGGATGGTGACCCGCACGCTGGGCCGGCCGATCGCCTCCGGGGCGACGGAGAGCCCGGCCTACCGGTCCGCACGCCATCGCGGCCAGGCCGCCGTCGAATACGTCGGCGTGCTGACCCTGCTCCTGATCACCGCCATGGCCGTCGTCCAGCTCGGCATCGCCGTCTACGCGAAGCAGCAGGCCAGCACGGCCGCGCGGGCGGGGGCCCGGGTGGAATCCGACAAGGGCCAGAGCGGACGCGGCGAACCGGTCGCCATCGCGTCGCTGAGCAGATGGCTGAGGGACGACGTCGAGGACCTGCGTGTGGACAGGGGGTACGACTCGGTCTCCGTCAAGGTGGAGATCCACATTCCCTCGGTGGTGCCGATGTTCGACTTCGGCAACGTCGAGAAGCGCGTCACGATGCCGCGCGACCACCGCTGAACCCGCACCACCGCACCACACCAGGGAGTAGACGACATGAGCCTGCGGGCGCGCATCACCAGTCCCGAGCCGGCCAACGGGCTGAGCGAAGAGAGCCGGCTGGTCCAGGTCTACCGCGCCAAGCTCCTGGAGGAGATCGACCTCGCCGAGATGTCCGCCCTCGCGGCGGCCGAGCGCAGGGCGCGGCTCGAACGCGTCCTGGGCCACATCATCAGCCGTGAGGGCCCCGTCCTCTCCCCGATGGAGCGCGCCCAGCTCATCCGGCGGGTCGTCGACGAGTCCCTCGGACTCGGCATCCTGGAACCCCTGCTCGAAGACGCGTCCATCAGCGAGATCATGGTCAACGGACCCGATCAGGTCTTCGTGGAGCGTGGCGGCCGGCTTGAGCTGCTGCCCATGCGCTTCTCGTCCAACGAGCAGCTGATGCAGACCATCGAACGCATCGTCTCCACGGTCAACCGCCGTGTGGACGAGGCGAACCCGATGGTCGACGCGCGTCTCCCGTCCGGCGAGCGTGTCAACGTGATCATCCCGCCACTGTCGCTCAAGGGCCCGATCCTCACGATCCGGCGCTTCCCCCGGGCGTTCACGCTCCAGGAGATGATCGGGCTCGGCTCGCTCGACGAGCACATGCTGATGCTGCTCGCCGGGCTGGTGCGCGCCAAGTTCAACGTGATCGTCTCCGGCGCCACCGGTACCGGGAAGACGACCCTGCTCAACGCCCTGTCCGGCCTCATCCCCAACGGCGAGCGCATCGTCACGATCGAGGACTCCGCCGAGCTCCAGCTCCAGCAGTCCCACGTGATCACCCTGGAGAGCCGTCCGGCCAACGTCGAGGGCAAGGGCCAGGTCACCATCCGCGACCTGGTGCGCAACTCCCTGCGTATGCGCCCCGACCGCATCATCGTCGGTGAGGTCCGTGGCGGTGAGACGCTCGACATGCTCCAGGCCATGTCCACCGGTCACGACGGCTCGCTCGCCACGGTCCACGCCAACAACGCCGAGGACGCGCTGATGCGTCTGCAGACCCTGGCCTCCATGTCCGAGGTCGAGATCCCGTTCGTCGCGATCCACGACCAGATCAACAGCGCCGTCGACGTCATCGTGCAGCTGACCCGTCACGCCGACGGATCGCGCCGCATCACCGAGATCGCCGTCGTCGACTCCCACGGGCGGGAGGACTACCGGATCATCTCGGTCTGCCGGTTCGCCGCCCAGCCGATGGCGGCGGACGGCAGGATCTACGGGCAGTTCGAGTACTACCCGCTGCCCCGCCGGGTGGCCCAGCGCCTCTACGCCACCAGCGAGGCGATTCCGGCGGCCTTCGGCGTCGCCCAGTCGGAGGAGCAGCTCCAGATGCGCAAGTCCGCCGCCTGACCCCGCCGCCCCGTGCACCGTCCCCAGCCCGCCGCTCACTCAGAAGGCCTCGCCCGACATGGATAATCTTCCGCTCCTGACGATCGGCGTGACACTGTTCGCCGGTCTGTTCGCCGTCATAGGCGTCCACATCTTCACCTCGGGCAAAGCTCAGCAACAGACCCTCGTCGACCGGATGTCCCAGACCGGGCAGATGACCATCGGCGGCCGGAGCCGGCGTTTCCGCGGGGTCGACCGACGGCTGCGCAGAACGGGGCTCGGCAAGCGCATCGAACGCAAGATCGCGGCCACCGGCCTCGACCTCACCCCCGGTGAGTACTTCGTCTACGTCGTGGCGGCGCTGCTCGCGCTCTACTTCGTCGTCGGCTCGATCTTCGCCCCCTTCTTCGGCCTGCTGGCGGCGCTCATCGGCCTCTGGGGCGGCAACGCGTTCCTGAACTACCAGCGCGCCAAGCGCACCGAGGCCTTCATCAACCAGCTCCCCGAGCTGACCCGCGTCCTGGCCAACGCCACCCAGGCCGGTCTGGCCCTCCGTACCGCCATCAGCATGGCCGTGGACGAGCTCGACGACCCGGCCCACGAGGAACTCCAGCGGGTGGCCGACCGGCTCGCCGTCGGGCACTCCCTCGACGACGCCATGAACGAACTCGTCGAGCGGCTGCCCTCGCGCGAGCTCACGGTGCTGGTCTCGACCCTCATCCTCTCCAACCGGGCCGGTGGCACCATCGTCTCCTCGCTGCGCAACCTCACGGGAACGCTGGAGGAGCGCAAGGAGACCCGGCGCGAGGTCACCACTCTGCTGTCCCAGGTGAAGGTCACCGCCGTCGCTGTGCCCATCCTCGGTATGGGCTTCCTGCTCATCATGAACGGCATGCGCGACGGTGCCCTCGACGACATGACCGCCTCCACCGTCGGCCGCATCTCCGTGGTGATCGCGGCCGGGCTCTACGGCCTCGGATTCTTCTTCATCAACCGGCTTACCCGCGTTCGTATCTGACGGCCCGGACCACACGGAGAGGACATCATGAACCTGCTGATCGCTGCCGTCTTCGGGCTCGCCGTCTACGGCGCCTTCCACGGCATACGCATGTACCGCGCCGAGGCCAAGCTTCCCGGCGACATCGAACTCGCCCTGGAGGTCGGTTCCACCCGCACGACCGCCGCGGGGGGCCTGGCGGACCGCATGGGTATGCGCTACGCCCCTCGCGTCCTGTCCATGATGGGGCCCAAGCGCGTCGACAAGATGCGCCGCAAGCTGGACATGGCGGGAAACCCCGGCGGTATGACCATCGACCGTTACGCGGCCCGCCGCGCGTTCTACGGCGGCCTCGGCGCTCTCGCGGCCCTGGCCATGCTGATGAACGGCCAGCCCGTTCTTGCGGTCATCCTCCTCGTCTACGGGTTCTTCTGGACGGACGTGCTCATCCGGTCCGCCATCATCCGGCGCAAGGACGACATCGACCGCACGCTCCCGGACTTCCTGGACGTCCTCGCGGTCGTCGTGTCGGCCGGCCTCGGCTTCCGCCAGGCCCTGGAGCGCGTCGCGGAGAAGTACCAGGGCCCCTGGGCCGACGAACTGCGCATCACCCTGCGCCAGATGGACATGGGTGTCAGCCGTCGCGATGCCTTCGACCAGCTCCGCAAGCGGAACGAGTCCGAGCAGGTCTCGATGTTCGTCTCCGCCCTCCAGCAGGGCGAGGAGCTCGGTGCCCCCATCGTCGACACGCTGATCCAGATCGCCAACGACATGCGGCGCACCGACGCCCAGAACGCCCGGCGGAAGGCCGCGAAGGCCGTGCCGAAGGCGACGCTGATCGTCACGAGCTTCATGCTGCCGGGAACGATGATCCTCATCGCGGTCGGCTTCTACTACGCGGCCGACGTGAACATTGGCGACGTCTTCGGCGGCTGACGCGTACGCCGCCGGGGGAGCACCGGACTGTCGAGGAGGTGAGAGGAAGAGAATGGGCTTCAGACCGATCCCGCTGTCTCTGACTGCTGGTCCCGATGCGCAGACAGCGGAGAGTAACCCAGCGCACGTGCCGGCCCTGCCGATTCAGCTGAACGCTCTGCAAGCCTTGTGCCGTCAGCTCTTCGGGTTCCGGCTCGCCATGACATTGCTGGCCACCCCCTTCGCCCTGCGTGGTGTGCATGAGCAGTTCGGCAGTTGGTTGGTGGGCGCGGCTGTGCTGGTCACCGTGATGGTGTCCTACGTGCTCATGCGTGACTGGGAGCGGTTCGGCCCGATCCTGCTCCGCCATCCCGCGCTGCTCGCCGTGGACATGCTCTTCGGTGCGATGCTGCTGTTCGCTGCGACCCCCGGCTCGACCCTCTCGTACGTCACCGTCTGCACCCCGCTGCTCGCCGGTCTGGTCTACGGCTGGCGCGGCGGGGCCATCTTCGCCGTACTCCAGTCGCTGCTGCTGGCCGCTTCGTTCGGGGTCAGTCAGGAAGTCGAGGCGGATGTCTCCGCCCTGCTCGTCGTAGGCCTCTGCATCATGGCCGGGGCCGTCGGCGCCTCCCTGCGGGGGCTGCTCCTCAGGTTCGGTGCCGCGTCCCAGGCACTGACGGAGACCCGGGCCCGGCTGGCCGTCAGCGGCGCGGTCGAGGAGGAGCGCGCCCGTCTCGCCCGGGAGATGCACGACTCCGTGGCCAAGACCCTGCACGGCCTGGCCATGGCGGCCGACGGTCTCGCCAGCACCGCCGACCGCATGGACCCGATGACCGTGAAGCACCAGGCGGAGCTGGTGGCACGCTCCGCCCGCCGCGCGGCGGCCGAGTCCCGCGAACTTCTCTCCGATCTGCGGCGCGAGTCCGGTCTCGACGGCGGCGTGGACGTCCTGGACGAACTCGCGGCCCGTACGGCCGACTTCGGGCGCCGCCACGGGGTCAAGGCGGTCTACCGCCGGATCGGCGACGGCGCCGTCCCGCTCATCCCGCATGCCGTCGCCCGACACGCCCTGACCATCGCCAGCGAGGCCATGGAGAACGCCCAGCGCCACGCCCGCCCCGGCTATGTCGAGGTCTCGGCGGGACTGGTCCGCGACGTGGTGCGGATCAGCGTCTACGACGACGGCGACGGTCTTCCCCGGGGCACCTCACTGGACGACCTCCGCAAGGCCGGCCACTTCGGCCTCGTCGGCATGGTCGAGCGCGCCGCCTCCATCGGGGCGCGCATCCGCATCGGCCGCGGCAAGGCCGAGCGCGGCACCGAGGTCCGCCTCGACCTCTCGCTCGCCGCGATGAACCTGGCACCGCCGGCCACCGCGCCACCCCCGCCCCTGCTGCCGCAGGTCCCCGGACAGCCCGCACGGCTCGACAACTGAATACGCGTGACCGCTCCAGACCACCCCACAGTCCCCATCCTTGAGAGAGGAGGCCCGCACCATGCCGGACGAGATCTCCCGCAGCTCAGGAGAGCAGTGGACGCAACAGCCGCATGTCTCGCAGCACACGTCCTCGCATCCCAGCCCGCTGAGCTCGCCCCCCACCGCCGGTGTCCCCGCACCCACCCCGTCAGGCGGTCTCCCGGCCTTCCCCGGCCCGGAAGCCATGCCCGCCGTACAGGCCCTCAGAGTGGTCGTCGCCGACGACAACCCGGTCGTACGGGCCGGTCTGACCGTGCTGCTCCAGGGCCGCGACGACATCGACGTGGTCGCCGAGGCCGGTGACGGCCGGCAGGCCTACGAGATGGCCGTTCGGCACCGGCCCGACGTCGTCCTGCTGGACGTCCGGATGCCCGGCGTCGACGGCATCTCCGCCCTGCCGCATCTGGTGCGGCTGGCCCCGGTGCTGATGATGACGTACAGCCGGGAGAGCGAGATCGTCCACGAGGCCCTGCGCCTGGGCGCGGGCGGCTATCTGGTGCACGGCGAGTTCACCGCCGACCAGCTCGTCGCCGCCGTCCGCGACATCAAGGACGGCCGGGCCCACTTCACCTACTCGGCCAGCAGCGCCCTGCTGGATTCCGTACGCGGCGGGGGCCTGGGCCAGGACGGCCGGCCGCTGCCGGAGGGCCTGGGAACGGCTTTCACCGGGCCTGGCTACCGGCCCGCTCCACAGGGCCATGTATCTGCACCCGCACACGACACGCACGGACCCTGGCCCTCGCATGCGGCGACGAATCACCAGGTCGGCGGCGTACGCGAGGAGTTGGGCGCGCGCGGATTCCCGCAAAAGGCTTCGCTTCCGCAATCTTCTGTGGCACATTCTTCCCAGGGGGTTCCCGTTGCGGCCCCCCAGGGTGTGCCAGGAGATCTGAGTGAACGGGAGGTGGAAGTGATGGACCTGATCGCGTCGGGCATGACGAATCAGCAGATCGCGGCCACCTGCTTCATCAGTCAGAAGACCGTCAAGAACCACATCAACCGCATCTTCGCCAAGTTGAACGCCGGCAGCCGCGGCGAGGCCATCGCCGTCTGGCACCGGATGTCGTCCGGGGGGTCGACGAGGCATGGCTGAGCACACGATGGGCCCGAAGGCCCAACTGAGGGAGTGGGCCCGTAGTTGGGCCCGCAGGCCCATGCGAGTGGGTGTTGCCCCGGCGTACGTTTCTCATGTCGACAGCGAGACCGGCCAGGAGGAAGCCGGAAGCGCGAACGACACGAAAACTTACGCAACTGCGTCGGCCGACTTCCGGTCGGCCGAACTCGGAGGGGAACACCATGTCGAACATCACCCTGAAGGCCGCCACCGCCACCCAGACCTACATCAACGGCTGGAAGAACACCGCCGTGGACGCGATCAAGCGTCGCAGCGACAAGGGTCAGGGCGCGATCGAGTACGTCGGCATCACGATCCTCGTGGTGGCCATCGTCGTGGCGCTGCTCAACACCAACCTGGGCGACACCATCGCCGGCGCCTTCTCCGACGCGATCAACTCCGTGCTCGGCGGGTGATTCGTCGACTGAGGTCCGAGGCAGGGCAGGCCGCACCGCTGTACATCACAGCGGTGACGGGCCTGCTCTTCCTTGCGTTGATCTTCTTCACGTTCGGTGAGGCCGATGTCAAGCGCAACGGCGCCCAGAGTGCGGCGGACGCGTCCGCCCTCGCTGCGGCGAAGCAGTCGCGGAGCTTGATGAAGCTGGAACTGAAGGCGATGGTCATGGACAGGGTCTTCTACACCAAGGTGTTCAACACGCCGTTCGGCGGCAGCGGGATCGGCGGCGGCTGCTGGAAGGCGTATGAGTTCGCCGAGCACAACAACGCCACCGTCGACAGCTGCGGTCCTCCGATGAGCGGGGACTGGGGCGCACGGGTTGCTGTGCGGGGCAAGACCCCCATGACCGCGAAGCTCGTCTCGGGTGCGAAGGGCAAGCGCGCGAAGTCGCACGCCACTGCTGTCGTCGAGTCCCGGTGCAAGTTCATCCCGAACCCGGACTGGACCTCGACGTCCATCGGAACGGTGGTGTGCAGCAGCGGTGTGACATGGGTGGTCAGCCCCAAAGCCCTGGCCTCCATGCCTGACATGCCCGACCTGTTCTCCGTACGCCTCGTCGAAGACTGACCACGATCACACGCAAAGGAAACCGGACCGATGGGAAATCCGCACATGAGGACCATGCGCCGTGCGGGGGGCGCCGCCGTTCTGGCAGCGACCCTGGCGCTCTCGATGACTGCTTGCGGCAGTGACGACGGGAACAAGCCGAAGGATGCTGCTTCTCAGGCTTCCGATTCGCCGTCCACGTCCGACAAGGGTGACGGCGGCGGCGAGACCGTGCCGGACACGAGCACCGTCATGGTGACGTCCAAGAACGACGCCGGCATCGAGATGGCCATCAATTCGGCCAAGCGCGACAGTGGTGGATTCCTTACGGTCACCGGCCAGTTCAAGAATCCGACCGGAAAGACGTACAGCATTCCGATCGCTTGGAACGGCAAGGAAGTAGCAGTCTCACTGAAGGGGCGATCCCTCGCGGACATGACCCTGGTGGACTCCGTGGGCAAGAAGCGCTACTACGTCTTGCGCGACACGGACAATCGGGCACTGACCACCATCGACTACAACGTCTTCTTCAAGGCGGGGCAGACGATGACGTTCTTCGCCCAGTTCCCGGCTCCTCCGGAGTCCACCACCAAGGTCGAGCTTCACTTCAACAGCTTCGCCCCCGCACCGATTGAGATCTCCTGATGAGCGCCGTCACCCTCGGCGCCCGTCGGGCGTCCGCCCACCTCGCGGTCACGGTTGTGGCGGGTGCGCTCGCCTTCGGGGTCATGGGTGCCCCGCAGGCGTTCGCGGACGACAGTCCGTACCCGTCGGCCTCGGCCGAGCCGCCGGTCAAGATCGATCCGAACGACTCCGATCTGAAGCTCCCCGAGGGCGCCACGCTCGCCCCGTCCAAGGTGCTCGACATCAAGTCGGTCATCGAGGACATGGGCGGGGAGGAGCGTCGCGAGGACACCAACTCGGACATCAAGTTCGCTCTCCAGGCCGAGGTCCTCTTCGGCAAGGACAGTGCCACGCTGAGCGCCGCGGCCAACGGCCGGATCAACGCGATCGCGGCGGAGATCAAGAAGCAGGACGCCAAGAAGGTCCGGGTGTTCGGCTTCACGGACAACCTGGGCTCGTCCGCCCACGGTGACGTCCTCTCCAAGCAGCGTGCCGAGGCCGTGCACCGGGTGCTGCGGCAGGCCCTGTCCGGCAGCGGCATCGCGTTCGAGGTGAAGGGGTACGGCGAGCAGTACCCCATCGCCAGCAACGCCACCGAGGAGAGCCGCAAGAAGAACCGCCGCGTGGAGGTCTCCTTCGCGCGGGCAGAGGGCTCGACGAGCTGAGCCCCCGCTTCCGGCGCCCGGCCCCCGCGACCTGATCGCGGGGGCCGGGCGCCTCGGCGTTCGACCGGCGCCACCGCCTCGCGCACGGCCGGGACGACGCGTACCTGGACGTCGACACGGTTCCGGTGGACGAGGAGGACTGGGAGCGCGCCGAAGCCTGTCACGAGGAGATACGCGACGCACTCGCCCTGACGTACCTGGACCGGTCGGAAGGCAGAAGCCGGGGGAGGGGGTGCCCGGCGCCCTGGTCGGGGGCGCCGGACACCCCCTCCGCGCGCGGGGTTGGTGGACCCCCCTGCAGTCCACCACTCCCGCCGCCGTTCGGGCCGGAAACGGTCCCGGCCGGAACGGAGGTGCGGTGGGTCACGCCACGAGACGGCTCCAGGTGCGGGCGTCGGCGATCCCGTCGGCGGGCAGCGAACGGGTGGTCTGGAAGCGGATGACGCCGGCTCGGGTGCCGGGGCCGAAGGCGCCGTCGGTGTCGGTGGTGATGCCGTGGGCCGTGAGCTGGAGCTGCAGGGCTTCGACGGCTGCGCCGGAGTCGCCCTGGCGGGCGGGGGCGGCGAGGTGGTTCCAGGTCTGGAGGCCGGCGACGCCGTCGGCGGTGGCCTGCTCCGCGGCCTGGAAGGCGTACACCGCGGCCTCGGTCGCCGGGCCGTAGTCGCCGTCCGCCGTGAGGGCGGCGCCACGGGTGGTCAGGAGGAGCTGGAGGGTGCGGACGCGCTCGCCGCTGTCGCCGGAGGACAGGACGGGCCACAGCGGAGGGGTCGGGTCGCCGCCGATCCGGGCCGCGACGTCCTGACGGAGCTGGGGCAGCAGGGCGTAGAGGCGGTCCCCGGGGCACAGCGTGCTGGTGAAGTCGCGGTGTCCGTAGATCTGGTACGCGGGCAGCCCGTACTGACGGCACACCAGCTCGCACAGGTCCACGAGCGCCGCGTACTGCGCCGCGCGCGGGTCGACCGTGGAGTACGTGCCCTCGTTCTCGATGCCGATGGCCACCGTGTTCTGTCCGGGGCAGTGCGCCGACTCCACCTGCCGGGTCCCGGCGGTCAGGGCCGCGAGGCTGCCGTGCCGGCCCTCCATCACGTACGCGCCCCGGCTGATCGTGAAGTGCTGGCCGGTGTCGGTCCACCCCTCCTCGTCCATCTGGTACGCCTGCATGGACCGGGCCAGTTCGAAGGCGTGGGCCTGCGAGTAGTCCGTGACGTTCGGGTCCGCGGTGTGGTGGACGATGATCTTCTGCGGCGGGGTGGGGAGCACATTGACGGGGCTGCTCGGCGGCCGGGCGCCCCAGGTCGCGCAGTCCGCGATCACCGGGCCGGACGCGGCGCGCGCCCGGTCCGGAGCCACGAACGGCAGCAGGACCGCCGCCCCCGCCGCGAACGTTCCGGTGAGGACGGTGCGGCGGCGCGGGCGGGGGCCGGGGTGTGCGTACGCGGTCATGGCGGAGCTGCCTTTCGGGCGTGGCGAACGGGACGGCGGACGGGTCGGCGAGCGGGCCCGGGGCGGTGGTGCGGGCTCCGGTGCCGATCGCGCCAGGCGACGGTGCCCGGTGGCGCCCCGGTGGTACCGGGCGACGGTGCCCGGGCCTCCCTCCGCCGGGCCGTCCGTACGGACCCGCAGGTACCGGCGGGTGAGCGGGACGGCGGACGGGCGGACCGGTGCGCGTGGATCCGGTGCGCGACCGCGCCGGCCGAGGGGGCGGAGGTGCGTGGCCCGGGAAGCGCCGCACGGGGCGGCGGCGGCCGGGCCGACGCCATGAAATCTACCGACCGTTCTCCGGCCACCCGGACCATCCGCCGTCCCGGGTGGCCGGAGAGCCGTCCCGGATTCGTCTGGGACGTTCCTGGGACGGGGCACGTTACGGCCCTGACCTGCGTAGACGCGGGCCCCGGCGAACGCGCACGAGGCGGGCCCCGCGCCCCCTCCCGGGAGCCGCGGAACCCGCCTCATGCGTACGGAGGCCGTACGGAGGCCGTACGGGGGCCCGTGCATGACCCGTACGGAGGCCGTAGGCAGCCCGTACGTACCCCGTACAGAACCCGCGCCGATGCCTACAGCAGGTTGTACGCCTGGAAGCCGTGGCCGATCTGGACCGCGCTCTTGAAGACGGCCGGTGCGCTGCCCGTGCCCGAGTACCGGAAGAGGTCGCCGTTCGGCTTGCGGGCGACGAGGTCCGTCTTGCCGTCGGCGTCCATGTCACCGATCGACAGGAGGCGGTCGTACACGTTCCAGCCGCCGCCGATGCGCGTGCGCGCGGCGAAGGGGGCCGTGTAGTCGCCGGTGCCCTTGTAGAGCCACAGGACTCCCGAGGTGTCCCGGGCGACGATGTCGGCCTTGCCGTCACCGGTCAGGTCCGCCTGGCCGGCGAGCTGGGTGTACTGGCCCCAGCCGCCGCCGATGCGCCGGCGGGTGGTCACCGTGCCGTCCGGGTAGCCGAGGTAGCCCCAGAGCACGCCGGCCTTGTCCAGGCCGATCAGGTCGGCCTCGGGGGCACCGCCGAGGTTGCCCGGCGAGAGGACCGTCGTGTAGATGTTCCAGCCCTTGCCGACCTGCTTCGTGTACGCCTGGAAGTCGTCGTCGATCCAGGTGTAGTGCAGGGTGCCGTCCTTGTGCAGGTTCCAGGTGCCGTCGCTGTAGCCGTCCTTGTCGTTGTCGACATCGATGGACGCGGCGGCGAAGTCGTAGGTCACCCCCACGTCGTACTGCGGCTTGAAACCGCCCTTGCGGTCCGCGAAGTACAGGAAGAGGTTGGCCGTCCGCTTGTGGACGGCCGTCATCGAGAACGTCGGCGTCGCCACCACGGGTCCGGCGACGGCCTGCGGGGCCGCGCTCGCGGCGGACCGGCCGTCCGCGCCGCTCCGCGCGTCCGCTGCGGCCCGCGCCCCGGCCGAGGCACGGGCGCGGTCGGCGGCCGACGGGTCGTCCGACGCGACGGCCGTGCCGGCGGTGGTGGCCAGCGCCACCGTGAGGGCGGTCGTGGCGAGTGCGCCCCGCAGGGCACGCGCACGCCCGCGTCGACTGATGATCATGAAGAGGTCCCCCCTGGGATGTGGCCTGTGGGACACGCCGGCCCGCTCAACAGGGCGCGTCGTTCCCGCCGTTGATCACACTCTCTCACGGGCCTCGGACACCCGACCGGAGAGGCGGGGGCGGCGGGGCGCCGGGCCTCTCGCCGTCGCGTCGCCCACCCGTCGGCGGGGTCGCTCAGCGGACGTAGTGCAGGCCCGTGGTCGTCGTCGTGTCGTTCACCAGGTACATCCCGTTCCCGTTCCCGACGTACAGCGTCGCGGCGTGGATGGGGTAGCACATGCCGTTGGACTTCCCCTTGTCCACCGCCGCCTCGGCGAACTTCAGCCGGGTGCCCGCGTTCTCGACGGCGAGGAGCTGCCCCACGGCCTCGCAGTGGCCCATGCCCACCATGTCGGTGACGAAGCGGACGGCCTTGCCGCCGATGTCCGAGCGGGAGACGTAGACGTACGCCGGGTTGTTCCACGCCTGGCCGTCGTACCGCCAGGTGCCGACGAAGTACGAGGGCACGGCGCCGGCTGACCCCGAGCCGCCGGAGGCGGAGCCCGAGCCGGACGTCGCACCGGAGGAGGTGGAACCGGAACTCGAACCGGAACCCGTTCCGGAACCCGATGCGGAGCCCGATCCGGAGGCGCTTCCGCCGTCCGTCGCCGAGGAGCCCCCGGCCACGGAGGAACCGCCCGTCGCGGAGCCGCCGGCCCCGTCCGTACCGGCCCCGGGCTGCGTACCCGCCCCTGCCGCCCCGCTGCCCCCGGCCGCACCGCCCCCTGCCGCCCCACCGCCCTTGTCCGCCGAGGGCGATGCCTTCCCGCCCGGTGACGGGCTCGTGGCGGACGGCGTGCCCGAGGCACCCGACGAGGTGGACGGGGACGGCGCGCCGGACCCCGTACCCGTGCCCTCGGCCGGGGTCGCGGCATGCGAGCCGTTCGTGTCGTGCGCCCAGGGCTGGAGCACGGCGACCGTGCCGCCGCCCACGGTGATCACGGCGACGGCGGGGATCACCACGAACCAGTTCCGCCGGAGCGGCTTGCGGGCGCCGGACCCGTCGTCGGAGGCCCGGCGGCCACCCGGAGCCCCTACCGGAACCACGTCGGGAACGGCCGCGCCCGGCCCGGCCCCGGCCTCCCCGCCGGTCCGCTCCTCTTGCCGCCGGCCCTTGAGGAGTCCGACCGTCTCCCGGTCCCGGGGCTCCTCCCGCAGCGGCGCCGCGTCCACGTCGAGCAACTGGGCCGCGCGGTCCGCGAGCTGGACGACGATCTCGGCCGGCAGCCATCCACCGCCGGCGCCCGGGGCCACGGCGGCGGCCCCCTTACCGGCACAGTTCCCGTTCCCGCCACCGGCACCGGCACCGGCAGCGTTCCCGGCACCAGCGCCGTTCCCTGCACCGGACCCGCTCCCGGCCCCGTTCTCGCCCCCGGCCCCGGGCGCGCGCAGATCCGCGACGTCCGGGCGGTCGGCCACCTCCTTGACGAGACAGCGGGTGATCAGCGCCCGCAGGGCCTCGTCCCGGACCCCGTCGAGTCCCGGCTCCTCGGTCACGGTGTGGAAGTTGATGGCGTGCTGGTTGGTCACGCCCTGGCCGAAGGCCAGCTGCCCCGCCGCCGCGTACGTCAGCACGCAGCCCAGGGAGAACACATCGCTCTTCGGGCCGAGTTCGAGCCCGCGTATCTGCTCGGGAGACATGAAACCGGGCGAGCCGATCGCCACCCCGGTTCCGGTGAGCGCCGATTCGGCGGAGGTCTCCAGGGCCCGCGCGATCCCGAAGTCGATGACCTTGGGGCCCTTGACCGTGAGCATCACGTTGGACGGCTTGAGGTCGCGGTGGACGATCCCCGCCGCGTGGATGTCGGCCAGCGCCTTCAGCAGCCCGTCCGCGAGCGCGTGCACGGAGGCCGCGGGCAGCGGACCGTAGCGCCGCACCACCTGCTCCAGGCTCAGGCCCGGTACGTAACCGGTGGCCACCCACGGCGGATCGGCGTCGGGGGCCGCGTCGAGGACCGGGGCCGTATAGCGTTCCCCGACCCGTCGCGCGGCGTCGATCTCGCGGCGGAACCGGGCCCTGAACTGCGGATCCGAGACGTGCTCCTCGTGCACCACCTTCACGGCGACGGTCCGCCCGCCCTCCGACCTGGCCAGGTACACCCGGCCCATGCCGCCGACGCCGAGCCGGCCGAGCAGCAGGTACGGGCCGATCCGCGCCGGATCCGCCGCCGTGAGCGGCACGAGGTCGTCGAGTGCGGCCGGTCCGGCCTGCTCCCGGCCGTCGTCCCGCCCGTTGCCCGTGCCTGTGCTCATGCTGATCGGACCCTCCCGTTGTCCCGCCCGTGGGGCGCGGTCCCGCCCCCGGACTCCGGGGTCCGTCGCCGGGACGCGTGGCCGCGCGCAGAAGGAGGGACGTGAGGGGTCAGAGTTTGGTTTCGCCAACTATGCTGCTGCGCAGCGCTGTTGGCCGTCAAGGATCACAGGCCCGGGGTCCGGGCCCGGCCGGCCCGGGACCCCGGGGATCGGCCGGATAGGTCGGGGCCGGGCGTCGGGCCTCAGGAGCCCGTGGTGCCGTCGACCGTCTCCCGGATGATGTCGAGGTGCCCGTTGTGCCGGGCGGTCTCCTCGATCAGATGGAGCAGGATCCAGCGCAGATCGGGGTGGCGGCCGTCGCTGCGGGGCTGCTGGGCCGGGGTGTCCAGGTCGTGGGAGGCGACGAGCGCGCGGTAGCGGGTGCTCTGCTCCTCGTACTCCGAGAGGACCCGGGCCAGCGGCATGTCGACCGCGATCCGCATCTCGCGGTCGGGGTCCTCGTCGGTCCAGGGGCCCTCGTCCTCGCCGCCGAGGAAGACGACCTCGAACCAGAAGTACTCGACCCAGCGGAGGTGGTTCACGATGCCGGCGAGGGTCATCAGGGGCGAGCCCGGGAGCGGGGCGCGGACCGCGTCCTCCTGGGAGAGCCCCTCGCACTTGGCCAGGGCGGTGGCGCGCGTGTAGTCGAGGAAGGTGGTCAGCTGGGTGCGTTCGTCCCAGGCGGAAGGTGCGTCAGTACGTGTCATCGCCGTACACCTTGACGGTGCGGGGCGCCGCTGTCCACGGCTTATCCGCACACCGGGGCGGGCCGTGCGGCGGCGCGCGTACGGCAGCGGGACCCGGCGGCGCGGCGGCGTGCCCACGGCGGCGGGACCGGCAGCGCGGGAGGGGGCGGCCGGCGGCCGGACCGGCCGTGCGGAGGGGTGCGTCCCGCATTGGGGTCCGGCCGTGGGCCCGTGGGCCCACGCACCGCGCCGCGCCGCTCATTACGCTCGGGGCGACCGAACGCGAACCTCTCGCCGCGCCGCCGGAAGCCGGCCGTACGAGGGTGTCCGCGTGCACCAGGATCTTCACGCTCTACCTGACCAGCAGGGCGACCTCGTCCCGTCCGGCGCGTGCCCGGAAGGATCGGTGCGTCCGCACTTTCTGCGCGAAGGACGTGTCGATGAGTGACGGATTCTTCTCCTCCTACCACCTGGGCTGGAGCCGCCCCGACGCCGAGTCGCTGCTCGGCGATCTGGAGTCGGCGGGCGTACGGCCCGACCACCCGGTCACCCGGCGCATCTCCCTGGTCGGCACCGGCACCCGGCACACCGCGACCCAGTCCTGGGTCACCCGCGACCAGCTCGTCCTGCTGGCCGGGCTGCAACGCCTGGACCGGGTCGACTTCCTGCTCTGGCTGCGCACCGGGGCCGGCATACCCACCCGGGTCCACCGCACCGACACCGGCACCGTCGCGCTCTGCTTCTCCCTCTCCCGGCTCAGCCGCGACGAGGGGGAGACCGTCGTCCGTGCCGCACGGGAGGCCGTCGGACGGGCGTCGGTGCTCTGCGTCGGATTCGTCGTCGACCGCGAGGGGGCCTCGGCGGCGACCGACTGGCAGGGTTTCATCGAGAAGGGCACGGTCTACTTCGACCACTGGCCGGACACCCTCGCCGTGCGGCCCGAAGTGGCCGCCGTACAGCCACAGTTGACGGGGGTCGGTTCGTATCCGCAGTCGCCCTGGGTGGTGTACGGGAGCGACGTGCCCAGCCGGTGACGCCCGTCCCCGGACCCGGGCGCGCCGGGGGTGGGGCCCCCCCCCGCCCGGGGGGGGCCAACCCGCGGGCGGGGGCGGGGCGCCGGGG